>JAGGNC010000214.1 GCA_017886405.1 Pseudomonas sp.
GTCGAGGTGCGTCACCCGGCGTTTTTCGCCAAAGGGGAGGAAGAACGCCGCCTAAATCGTCTGCTGCATGAGCGCGGTATCGAACGTATCTGCCTGGATTCGCGTGCGCTGTTCAGTTGCGTGTCCAGCGCGCCGGCGGTACTGCATGCCCAAGCCAAGAAACCGCGCCTGCCGGTGCGTCCCACAGCCTTTAGCCATTCACCGCAGCTGCGCTTTATCGGTCACCCTGAATTGCAGGCCAATGACACGTTTATGGCGCCCTGGCTGGAAAAGGTGGCAGGGTGGATTGAAGAGGGCCGCACGCCCTATGTGTTTCTGCACACCTCGGACAATCGCCTAGCCCCGCAGCTGGCTCAGCGCTTTCATGCGCAGTTGATGCAGCGTCTGCCTGGGTTGCCAGCCTTGCCGCAGGTTCAGGCCGAGGATCGAGTCGAGCAACTCGACCTGCTCTAATAGGCTGCGCTGCATGACTGTCTTTCGTGCTTTTCTCATGCTTTGTGTGGTGTTTGCTTGCCTGCTGCTGGCGCTTTGGCGTGGTCTGCTGGAGGTGCCGCCGCGCTGGAATCCCTGGGCGGTGCTGAATATTCGCGAGACGCCGAACCTGTTGACCGGCTTTAAGCTCTGGCGACTGCAGGATGATCCGGCGCTGTGCCAGCAGGCCCTGAGCAGCTCATCACTGCGCTTCACACCCCAGGCCGATAGCAGTCTGCAGGGGGCGTGCCCACTGAACAATACCGTGCGCGTGCACAGCGCCGGGGTTGCTTTCAGTAGCAGTTTTATCGCCAGTTGCCCCCTAGCAGCGGCCTTTGCCCTGTTCGAGCAGCATGACTTGCAGCCTGCTGCCCAGGCTGTATTCGGCCAGCGCGTGGCTCGGGTTGAGCATGTGGGTAGCTTCGCCTGCCGCACCATCGCCGGCAGTCAACGGCGCAGCCAGCATGCCTCGGCCAATGCGCTGGATATCGTCGGTTTTCGTTTGGCCGATGGTCGGCACATCAGTGTGCTGCAGGACTGGTCCAAGCCGGGTAAGAACGCCGAGCTTCTGCGTCAGGTGCAGCAGGGTGCCTGCCGGCGTTTCAATACCACCCTGGGGCCGGAATATAACGCCGCCCACCGCGACCATTTTCATGTGGATATGGGGTTGTGGCGGGTGTGCCGCTAAGAGCCTGGTTCGGACCAGCTGCGCGCCGGCCCTACTGCGTTAAAAACAGGCTCAGCTCGCGAGATCGGAACACAGGTTTTGAAGGCTATGTGCCCATTATGTGTTGCAGACCGATTTTGTAGAGTGGGTTAGCGGCGCTAGGGTTGGTGATGGGGGCGCCACGCAATTCGAGCGCCGCGTAACCCACCATTGTGGTTTGCCGGTAGGCCGCCATGGTGGGTTACGGCGCGTTGAGAGCCGATGGTGTTTGTCTGATCCCGGTTCGCGCAATCCCCATGGATGGGGTGAATGCCGTAAGCCCGCCGGGAGCGGGCGCGGCCTAACCCATACGTATTACTCCAGCTGCTCGTCCTATCTGCCGCTTGGCTTAACGCCGCGCCAATAACAGGTCAGCGGCTTGGCCGCTGCGGCCGTTGGAGAACTCGAAACGGCCGAGTTGGGCGATTTCGTCGTAGGCGCCCAGGGCAATTTTTACCTCGCGTGCTTGCAGCTCGATGGCGCTGACGCCGGCCTGGCTCAGGGACTGGCTGGACTGCCGGCTCTGGGAATCAAAGCGCAACAGACTCAGGCGCTCGAAGATGGCGTCCTGGCGATCGATGCGGCCGTCGCCGTTTTCGTCGTATTTGCGCAGCTCGGCAAACCCATTAGCCGCGCCGTGCTGGTTGCCAAACAGCTCGCGGCCATTATCGATGCGTCCGTTGCCGTTGCGGTCGAGTGCCAGCAAGGTGTCGTCACCGGTGGGGGCGCTGATCTGGTCGAGCCTGCCGTCAGCATCCAGGTCGAAGCGTACCGAACGGCTTAGGCCGCTGGTGCTGAAGCCATTGCCGGCCAGGTCCAGGACCAGGGGGTCGGTTTTCTGCGGTTCGGCGTTGATGTTGACGCTCAGCTGCAGTTCGCGCTGCGCGATCAGCACCTCAACGTCACTGGCCTGAGCCGTGACAGCGGGTGGCTCGCTGGACGGTTCTGCTGCGCTGGCTGGCGTCTCAGCCTCGACTTCATCAGGCAGCAGGGTGCGTCGTAGAATTTGATAATCCAACGAGGCGCGCTTGCCTTCATCCAGGGTTTCATTGATCGAGCTGGTGCTGGCGGCCGAAGGGGCGCTGCGGGGTGCGGAAATCACATCGAACATGGCGAACTCGGTGCGGCTGGAAGCTGCCGGGTCTGGCAAAATGCCGCTCAGGCAGGTTATCGGCCGCTCAGGCGGTCAATTGAGTGATTTTTGAGCACATTTTCTGATGAGTAATGAGCGGTTAATAGCCAGAATTCGCATGCAGTCGTTGGCCCCGCACCTGGCCGAGGCGGCCGCAGACTGGGCGCAGCGGCTGGGTTTGCCGCTGGAGGGCGACAGCGAGTTCGCCCTGCAACTGGGTGAAGGCGGCCTGCAACTGGTGGAGCTGGGGCCGCAGGCGCCAGGGCCGGTGAAAGTAGATTTTGTTGAAGGCGCGGTGGCGCACCGGCGTTTATTCGGTGGCGGCAGCGGGCAGATGATTGCTAAGGCGGTGGGCGTGCAGGCTGGGGTTCGTCCAAGGGTGCTGGATGCAACGGCCGGGCTGGGTCGTGATGCCTTCGTGCTCGCCAGCTTGGGGTGTCGCATGACCCTGATTGAGCGTCAGCCGCTGATTGCCGCGCTGCTGGAAGATGGCCTGGCGCGTGCGGCACTGGACCGCGATGTAGCGCCGATTGCCGCGCAGATGCAACTGCTGACCGGGAATGCCATCGAGCTGATGCGCGCCTGGCAGGGTGAGCCGCCGCAGGTGATCTACCTGGACCCGATGTTTCCGCACCGCGACAAGAGCGCGCTGGTGAAGAAGGAGATGCGCTTATTCCGCCCGTTTGTCGGTGATGACCTGGACGCGCCGGCCTTGCTGGAAGCGGCGTTGAATCTGGCCAGTCATCGGGTGGTGGTCAAACGCCCGCGCAAGGCGCCGCTGATTGACGGTGCCAAGCCAGGCTATGCCCTTGAGGGTAAATCCAGTCGCTACGACATCTACCCAAAGAGAAAGCTACAAGCCGCCAGCGAGTAAGTTGGGCGGCGTCCCTCTGCGCAATCTAGCCGGCTTACTCGGCGCGAAACGCTCGCAGGAACACGTCCACCGCATCGCGCACATGGGCTTCGGCTTCGACGCCTTGCAGGGCTTCGCCGCAGCCGATTAGCAAACGGAAGTTGACTCCGCCCTTGATCAGGCAGAAGAACTGATCCGCAGCGCTCAGCGGGTCGGGAATACGCAGCTTGCCACTCTGATCGGCCCGGCGCAGTAGCTCTTCCATGCCTTGCAGGACGCGCTGCGGGCCGGCCTCGTAGAACATCTTCGAGAGTTTTGAGTCTTGCGCTGCCAGGCTCACCATCACCCGGTGCAGCTCCACCGACTCGCGGCTGTTGATCAGCTCATTAAAGCCACGGCCGATGCTCAGCAGCACCTGCGCTACCGGTACGTCGTCGCTCAGTTCAAACAACAACTCCGGCAACTGCTCCGCGCATTTTGACTTTACCGCTTCGGCAAACAGCTTCTCCTTGTCGGTGAAGTGGCTGTAAACCGTGAGCTTGGAAACCCCGGCTTCGGCGGCAATCGCATCCATACTGCTACCGTCATAGCCATTGCTGAGGAATAAGGTCTTCGCCGCTTCCAGAATGGCTTTGCGCTTGGCCAGGTCTTTTGGGCGACCGGGGCCGCTGGTTGGTAACACTTTGTTTGGCATGGGTCGTTTTTAATACTGGACTAGTGAGTTTGCTATTTTTACTATACCCGTCAGTTTAAATATTAAAAAGCCTCCACAAAGGTTCGTCATCATGTTTCGTCATGCCCTGTCTGTTGCTTTACCTGCCAGTCTTATCCTGCTGCTCGCGGCCTGCGGCAATGGCGAGCCCGCTGCGGTTGCCATTCGCCCTGCCATGGTGGTGCAGCCACAGCTGGCAGCTGAGTTGATGGATGCTTACCCCGGTGAGGTGCGTGCGCGCCTGGAACCGGAGCTGGCCTTTCGCATTGGTGGCAAGGTGGCCAAGCGCCTGGTAGACGTAGGCGCGCGGGTGAAGAAGGACCAGCCCCTTGCTGAGCTTGACCCGCAGGATGTGCGCCTGCAGCTTGAGGCAAATCGTGCTCAGTTGGCGGCGGCCGAGGCTAACCTGCAGCTGGTGCGCGCTGAGCGTGAGCGCTACAAAACGTTGTTGGCGCGTAACTTGGTCAGCCGTTCGCAGTATGACAATGCGGAAAATACTTACCGTGCCGGTGAAGCACGGGTTAAGCAGGTCAGGGCCGAGTTCAATGTGGCCAATAACCAAGCCGGATATGCGGTGCTGCGCGCCTCGCAAGATGGCGTGGTCGCGCGACGCATGGTCGAAGTCGGGCAAGTTGTGGCCGCCGGACAAACCGTGTTCACCCTGGCTGCTGACGGCGAGCGTGAAGTGTTGATCAACTTGCCGGAACAAGCTTTTGAGCGTTTCAACGTTGGCCAGGATGTCGCGGTTGAACTGTGGTCGCAGCCAGATCAACGCTTCCCTGGACGCATTCGTGAAATGTCGCCATCGGCAGACCCACAATCACGCACTTTCGCCGCTCGCGTTGCTTTTGTCGAAGGCAAGGTACCGGCCGAGCTGGGCCAGAGCGCCCGCGTGTTTATCGCCCACAGCGGTGAAGTGCCGCTGGCCGTGCCTCTGTCGGCGCTGTCTGCCGAGAAGGGCAAGCCATACGTGTGGGTGGTGGACCCCATAAGTTCCACCCTCAAACGCACCAACGTGAAAGTCGGTGCTTACGGTGACAAAACCGTGCCGGTGCTCGAAGGTTTGCAAGCCAACGACTGGGTGGTAGCTGCTGGTGGCCAGGTGCTACGTGAAGGCCAGGAGGTCCGTCCGGTTGATCGCGACAACCGTGTTGTCGCGCTGGCGGTCATGGCCAAACAGACGGTCAAGGAGTAAGCCCGATGGACTTTAACCTTTCTGCCTGGGCGCTGCGTAACCGCCAAATCGTGCTTTATCTCATGCTGCTGCTGGCTGTAGTCGGGGCTATTTCCTATACCAAGCTGGGCCAGAGTGAAGACCCGCCCTTTACCTTTAAGGCCATGGTGGTGCGCACCAACTGGCCCGGTGCGAGCGCTGAAGAGGTGGCCCGCCAGGTGACCGAGCGCATCGAAAAGAAGCTGATGGAGACCGGCGAATACGACAAGATCATCTCGTTCTCGCGCCCCGGTGAGTCCCAGGTTACTTTTGTCGCCCGTGATTCCATGCGCTCGGCCAATATTCCCGACCTGTTCTACCAAGTGCGTAAGAAGGTCAGCGATATTCGCCATACCCTGCCTCAAGGCATACAGGGGCCGTTCTTCAACGACGAATTCGGCACCACCTTCGGCAATATCTATGCGCTGACCGGCAAAGGCTTCGATTACGCCGTGCTCAAGGATTATGCCGACCGCATCCAGCTGCAGCTGCAGCGCGTCAAGGACGTGGGCAAGGTGGACCTGCTCGGTCTGCAGGATGAGAAAATCTGGATCGAACTGTCCAACACCAAGCTGGCCACCCTCGGCCTGCCGCTGGCTGCCGTCCAGCAGGCGATTGAAGAGCAGAACGCCGTGGTCGCTGCGGGTTTCTTTGAAACCAGCAGCGACCGCGTGCGGCTGCGCGTCACCGGGCGTTTCGAGTCGGTCGATGATATTCGTAACTTCCCCATTCGAGTGGCTGATCGCACCTTTCGTATCTCCGATGTGGCCGAGGTCAAGCGCGGCTTCAATGATCCCCCCGCACCGCGCATGCGTTTTATGGGTGAAGACGCCATAGGCCTGGCTGTATCGATGAAAGCCGGCGGCGACATCTTGGTGTTAGGTGCGGCGCTGGAAGGCGATTTCGCCCGCCTGCAGGAAACCCTGCCGGCCGGTATGCAGCTGAGCAAGGTGTCCGACCAGCCGGCGGCGGTGAAAACCGGAGTAAGTGAGTTCGTCCGCGTGCTTACCGAGGCGGTGATCATCGTGCTGCTGGTGAGCTTCTTCTCCCTCGGCCTGCGGACTGGCTTGGTGGTGGCGTTGTCGATCCCGCTGGTGCTGGCGATGACCTTTGCCGCCATGTACTTCCTCGGCATCGGCCTGCACAAGATATCTCTCGGTGCGCTGGTGCTGGCGCTGGGCTTGATGGTGGATGACGCGATCATTGCGGTGGAAATGATGGCGATCAAGATGGAGCAGGGCTATGACCGCATTAAAGCGGCCAGTTATGCCTGGACCAGCACTGCCTTCCCGATGCTTACCGGCACCCTGATTACTGCCGCTGGCTTTCTGCCGATCGGCATCGCGCAGTCGGGCACCGGCGAATACACGCGTTCTATTTTTGAAGTGGTGACCATTGCCCTGCTGGTGTCGTGGATCGCCGCCGTGGTGTTTGTGCCTTACCTAGGCGCTAAGCTGCTGCCGGATCTGGCCAAGCTGCACGCGGCCAAGCATGGCGGCAGCGCAGGCGGACATGACCCCTACGGCACGCCGTTCTACCAGCGTGTGCGCACGGCGGTGGAGTGGTGCGTGCGCCGGCGCAAGACGGTGATTTTGTTGACCATCGGCCTGTTTGTCGCCTCCGTTGTGCTGTTCCGCTTTGTACCGCAGCAGTTCTTCCCCGCTTCTGGGCGACTGGAGCTGATGGTCGACCTCAAACTCAGTGAAGGCTCATCCCTGGCCGCCACTGAAGAGCAAGCCAAACGTCTGGAGCAACTGCTCAACGGCCATGCAGGCATCGACAACTACGTCGCTTATGTAGGCACGGGTTCGCCGCGCTTCTACCTGCCGCTGGATCAGCAACTGCCGGCCGCCAGCGTGGCGCAGTTCGTGGTGCTGGCCAAAAGCATCGAGGAGCGCGAGAAGATCCGCACCTGGTTGATCGAGTTACTGCATGACGAGTTCCCGACCCTGCGCACGCGCATTTCACGTCTAGAAAACGGCCCGCCCGTGGGTTACCCGGTGCAGTTCCGCGTCTCTGGCGAGCATATCGATGAGGTTCGCCAACTGGCGCGTCAGGTCGCTGACAAAGTGCGTGAGAACACGCATGTGAGCAACGTGCACCTAGATTGGGAAGAGCCGAGCAAGGTGGTACGCCTAAATATCGATCAGGAGCGAGCCCGTGCCTTGGGTGTTAGCACCGCCGACCTGTCGCGCTTCTTGCAAAGCTCGCTGACCGGGTCGTCGGTCAGTCAGTACCGCGAAGGCAACGAGCTGATCGAAATCCTCCTACGCGGTACCTTGAGTGAGCGTCAGGAACTCGGCTTGCTGCCGAGCCTTGCGGTGCCGACCGACAATGGCCGCAGCGTGCCGTTGTCGCAGATCGCTACCCTGGAGTACGGCTTCGAGGAGGGCATCATCTGGCACCGTAACCGCCTGCCGACCGTCACGGTGCGTGCCGATGTGTATGGTAAGGAGCAGCCGGCCAGCCTGGTTAAGCAGATCCTGCCGACCCTCGAGCCGATCCGCGCGCAGTTGCCAGACGGCTATCAGCTGGATGTGGGCGGCACCGTGGAAGACTCCAGCCGTGGCCAGGCCTCGGTAAACGCCGGCATCCCATTGTTTATCGTAGTGGTGCTGACCCTGCTGATGCTGCAACTCAAGAGCTTCTCGCGTTCAGCCATGGTGTTCCTCACCGCACCGCTGGGGCTGATCGGCGTGACCCTGTTCCTGCTGATCTTCCGCCAGCCGTTCGGCTTCGTCGCCATGCTCGGCACCATTGCCCTGTCGGGGATGATCATGCGTAACTCGGTGATTCTGATCGATCAGATTGAGCAGGACATCGCCTCGGGCATGGACCGCTGGCAGGCGATTATCGAAGCCACCGTGCGCCGCTTCCGTCCCATCGTGCTGACGGCACTGGCTGCGGTACTGGCAATGATCCCGCTGTCGCGCAGCGTGTTCTTCGGGCCGATGGCGGTGGCGATTATGGGTGGCCTCATCGTCGCCACGGTGCTTACCTTGCTGTTCCTGCCGGCGCTGTATGCGGCGTGGTTCCGGGTCAAAGAAGCGGAGTCAAAGCCCGCCTGACTCGGCGGTTGATGATGTGAAAAAGCCAGACCTAAGGGTCTGGTTTTTTTATCGCTAAATCCCTGGGCCATCGCGGCTTTTGCGGCATTCATGCCGCTCAACCCCTTCCGCAACGACTCCACTCGGCCTCCTGATGGGGTGTCTGGCGTCGTCTGCGAGATTACGGATTGAAAAGCAAAAGCATGTGATGGCGGTGGTTGGTAATGGAGACTCTGAACATACCGGTGGACAAGCTTCGCGTTGTCCACCCTACGCCCCCGCACTTTGGCGATCCTGGCGTAGGGTGGATGACGCTTTTTTCATCCACCGTTGCGGCGGTTGTCCGGGCTACTCGCTGAATAGAGGGTTGAGCGTTATTAGAAAAGCCAGACCAATGGTCTGGCTTTTTCACAGCCATCCAACC
>JAGGNC010000250.1 GCA_017886405.1 Pseudomonas sp.
TTATCCTCTCGCCTTCGACCGCGCGCCAGACAAACTAGCAGGTGGGCGTGATGCTCTGTTCAAGCACGTCGAGGCCGAAGGAGTCTTCAGAAAAACGCACAATGTAACGCCCGGTCTTGGCATTGAAGCCGACCAAGCCCTGCAGTAAGTCGGCAGCCGCGCAGATGCTGGCAGAGGTGATGCTCATGGAGACCTCGTCGATGGCAGTTAGAGGGCATCCCCTCGGAAAGGCATCGGCATAGGCTAAAGCGTTGCTGGCAGAGTATCGTGCGATGAATCAATAAGTGGGCCTGATGGTGGCAAGGCGCCCTCACGGGTGTCGCGATACGAATAATCTGTCGCTTTGCGTGCGCGTGGTTTCAGCCGCTGCTTCCAGCATCTTCAAGGTCAATCGCGGCTAAAGCCCCTCGAATTAGCTGAACAGGCCATTCGCTGGATGGCTGTGGCGAGCCATTGCAGCTCGCCGGGGTTATGGGTTAAGTCTTTGCGTGTACAGGAGCGTGCGCTGATCCCGCTGAACGGCGGGTACTACATACCGACGTTGACCGCCATCAGCGGAGAGTTGTTGATCCACACATCGTCGATGGCGATGGTTTCACCGGGGTTGTCGTTGTCGCCGGCAACCAACAGGTAGTAAGTGCCGTCTTCGGGGGCTTCGCCATCCCAGCTCAGGCTGGTCTGTCCGACCACCGCTTCGGCGTGCGAGGGTTTGTCGGCAATCACTGCGCCGTAAGCATCGAGCAGCATCGCGCGCGGTTTCAGGGCGAACTTGTTTACGCCCAGGCAGGCGTTATTGCACAACGAATGTACGTTGAGGGTGTAGCGCTCACCTTTTTTCAAGGTGAGCGAGAAAATCCGGTAGTTGGAGATTGAGCTGCCGAAGTCTAGGCGCGGCTCGTCGGCACTGATCGGAAATTGCTTAGCCAGCAGGCTTGGATCGAGTGGCAGCGGGATGGCCGGGGTGGTGTGAATGGCCTCAAGGGCGCTGTTGGCCATCGGGCTTGTGCCCGTTTTGAAGGCTTGCTGGTAGGTCGTCTGCTGGGTATTGGTGCATGCACCGAGCAAAAAGCAGGCAGCAAGGATTAAAAATTTATTCACGGTAAAACTCCTGTGTGACAACGTCCTTGTGAACACGCCGGGCTCTGATGGCGCGGCGGGCGGCGATTCTACCTGCTTTGTGTGCTGCGCGGAGTGGCCACTCTGCCGATTCTACGAACTGCGCATAAATTCTTAAGCAATACTTGGGCCCACTGAGCATCCTGCTGCGCGGGCCCGGTCAGCGCTGCAGTTAGCCGGAAAGCCCGACATAGACGTTTTGTACGTCATCGTGAGCATCGAGGGCTTCGAGGAAGGCTTCGACTTCTTCCAACTGTTCGGCAGTCAGGCTGGTCACTGGATTTTTCGGGATAAAGCCGATTTTTGCCGCGTTGACGCTGAAACCCTGTTCCGGCAAAGCGCGACACACGGCATCAAGGTCGGTCGGTTCGGTGATAAACAGCGTACCGCCGTCATCCGCTGGCTCGAAATCCTGAGCGCCGGCTTCAATCGCCGCCAGCTCGGCATCGGCGTCGCCCTCTGGCGAAGCGTCGATCATGCCGACGTGGTCGAAGTCCCAGGTCACCGAACCGGATGCACCCATTTGGCCCTTGCGAAACAGCACGCGAATTTCCGCCACGGTGCGATTGATGTTGTCGGTCAGGCACTCGATGATCACCGGCACCTGATGCGGGGCGAAGCCTTCATAGGTGGCCGAATGAAAGGTCACGGTGTCACCCAGCAGGCCGGCGCCTTTCTTGATTGCCCGGTCGAGAGTGTCCTTGGGCATCGAGGCTTTTTTCGACTGGTGAATCGCCAAACGTAGCTTGGGGTTCAAGTCTGGGTCGGCACCATTGCGTGCGGCGATCATGATTTCCTTGACCAGTCGGCCGAAAATCTTGCCTCTCGCGTTGGCGGCGGCTTCTCTAGGTTTGGCTTTCCATTGTGCGCCCATGGGTGCTCTCTTGATGTGTGCGGTCGGATGAGTCGCGTATCTGCGTTGGCGGTCGGCGGCCAGGCGAGTGTAAAGCCGGCCGCCGGCAGGCAGGCTCAGGTCAGTTGCGGATTTTAGTCGGTCTGCGGTCCGCTGGCACCCCCTAGATGCAGGGGACGAGCATCTAGGGGCGGGCGGCGCAGAGGGTTCAGTCGCTGTGTTCGCTGAAGTAGGTGCGAGTGCCCTGATGGCTCATGGCTTCGGCAATGCGCCCAACGCCCTGCAGGTAGGCGGCAGTGCGCATGCTCACCTGTTCTTCTGCGGCGCGCTCGAAACAGGCCTCGGCGGCCTTGCCGATGCGTTCATCCAAACGCTGCTCAACGGTTTCCTGAGTCCAGTAGTCACCGATGCGGTTCTGCACCCATTCCAGGTGGCTGACGATCACGCCGCCGGCATTGACCAGCACATCGGGCAAAATCAGCACATTGGCGTCTTCCAGCAGTTGATCGGCCTTGCAGGTCACCGGCCCGTTAGCGATTTCGAGAATGACCTTGGCCTGGACCCGCTCGGCATTGTCCTCGTCGACGGCGTCCTCCAAGGCTGCCAGCACCAAGACGTCGACATCGAGTTCGAGCAGATCTTGTTGGCTGATACTTTTAGCCTTGCTTTGTGCACACACTGATTCGTCGCAATAGACCATGCCCTTGAGCGCGCGGGTTTGGTTTTTGTGCTCCCAGATCGGTTGCGGGTTCAGGCCTTCCTCATCATAGATCGCGCCCTTGGAGTCGGAGATGGCGACGATGCGATAACCCGCTTCATGGGCCAGTCGCGCGAAGTGGTAACCCGCGTTGCCGAAACCCTGCACGGCAACGCGCAGCTGATCAGGCGACTTATCTTCGCGTTTTGCCCATAACTGCAGCACCTGCAAGGCGCCGCGGCCGGTGGCGGCAACGCGTCCCGCCGAGCCGCCTAGACCTATGGGCTTGCCGGTGATCATCGCTGGCACTTGGCGGCGCTCGATCTGTGCGTACTCGTCGGCCATCCAGCCCATTACCGTAGCGTTGGTGTTGACGTCGGGGGCTGGGATATCGCGGTCTGGACCGATCAGGTCGTGGATGGCGCGGATGTAGCCCCGCGACAGACGCTCCAGTTCCAGCCTGGACAGGCACTTGGGGTCGACACAAATACCGCCTTTGGCACCGCCGAACGGCAGGTCGACCACCGCACATTTGATGGTCATCCAGAAACTCAGGTTGGTCACTTCTTCGGCGGATACCTGAGGGTGGAAGCGCACCCCGCCCTTGGTCGGTCCGCGCGTGTCGTCATACTGCACACGCCAGCCCTGAAACATCTTTAGGGTGCCATCGTCCATGCGAACTGGAATGCTGACCTGGGCGGTGAATTTGGCGCAAGCGAGGCGCTGGCGGACATCGTCGGCTACGTCTAGGCGCTCGAAGATGCTCTCGAGAAAGGTCTGGGCGTTGGGTTCCGCCTCGGATCGTTTACTCATTACTTACCTCTTCGATAGGTGGCGCGACATCGGCCGATACGACCGGCGCTCTGCCGCAGATAACCCATAACAATTAACTATAGCGCAGCACACTTTTGGCTTTATTCAGCCTCTGGCAATGCGGCGGCCATCACTGCGCCGAGGGCGCCGAGCATGGATAACAGGAGGATGATCTGGCTGACCGCCATCACTGCGCCAAGGGCTCCAGCGAAGCCGAGCAGCAGCAGGATCAGCCCGATTACGGTATTGCCGACGGCCACGTAGTCGGTGCGGCGGTTGCCTTGCGCCAGGTCGACTACATAGGTTTTGCGCCCGATGCGCACGCCTTGGTGGGCAATGCTCAGGCAGAAGTACAGCGCCGGCAGCATCCAGCCGATGGCCAGCCACGCCGGTTGCAGGTTGTCGAGCAGATAAACCACTAGACCGATACTGGCGGTCAAAATTGCCGCGGCCATCATCACCCGGCGGCTGGACAGGTCAGCGAAGCGCCCCCACAGCGGCGCTGAAATCAGGCTCGCGGCGCCGCTGGCCAGCATAAAAAGGCCTAGGGTAGCGGCGGCGGAACCGAGCTTCTGTTGGGCCAATACCACGTAGTAGGGGGCGGTTAGGGCTGAACACAGCAGCAGTGCACGCGTGATGACGAAGCGCCTAAAGGGGCGGTCACTGCGCAGGATGTCCAGGCGTTTGATGGCCTCGACCACAGCATTACCGCCGCCCTCGGTTTCCCCCGGTAGCTCGTTGATACGCGCGTAGATCGCTGCCGCAATCAGCCACAGCAGGCCGGCGCCTGCCAGCAGCAAACCATAGGCCTGGGGCGGCAGTTGATCGGTGCCGCTGAACAACAGCAGCAGGGCCAGGGCGACGGTGATCAGGCCCGCGGCGCTTGCCGACCAGCCGTTGACTTGGCCACGACGGGTTTTGGGGATGGTTTTGCCGAGTACGTCTTTCGAGGCCACCGAGCTCAAGCCACGCGCCAGGCTGAACAGCACTAGCAGACCGATGATCGACCAGCCAGCCGCCGCGCCGTTCAGCGTCCAGGCCACCAGCCCGATAGCGGCGATGGCGACGGCTTGCGCCAGGCTGCCAAGAATCCAGACCCATTTGCGCACTGCCACGGCGCGGATGTAACTGGCGAAAAACAGTTGCGGGATCAAAGAGCCAGACTCGCGTATCGGCACCAGAAAGCCGATCAGATAGAGCGGTGCTTGGAGGGTCTCCATCACCCAAGGCAACACTACTTTCGGGTTGGCCAGGGCGTCGCCTAACTTGGTGAAAAAATGGCTGAAGATCATCAGCAGGAAGTTGCCCGGCACCTCGCGGCAGGCCTGCTCGTCGATATCAGTACAGACCCGCGCGTCTTCCTCGTTAACCAGCTTGGTGTAGATGTCTGCGCTGAGGCGTTGCTTGTGCATGGCTTCTCCTAGCGTATGCGGCGCCAGCGCGGCGCGGCACAGTGGCATGATGGCATGCCACGTTCAGCATGGGTGCGGCGCAGAACCTGAACTCGGTTGACTGGATGGCTTGCCACTGTTCGTTCAGGGGCGGCTGCGGCTTGGTCGCCCTGTATACCGTTGATCGGTGTGCTGGCGAGGATAAACCTCACAGCTAGTGTGTGATCTATCCTCTCAGTATATCGGCAGAGGAGGCTCGCTATGCGTAACGTACTGATTGCATTCGATGGTTCGGACAGCTCTAAACGTGCCGTGCAATGCGTGATTGATTTTGCACAGACGCATAACGCGACACTTGAGGTTCACCTGATCAACGTGCAGCACGAAGCTACGCTTTATGGTGAATACGTTAACGACGAGATGATCGCCAACATACGCCGCTCGCTGCTGGATAAAGCCGCTGACAAGCTCGACTGGCCGCATGGGCAACTCAAGGCCGCAGGCATTGCCTGCGAGAAGCACACCGCGCTGGGCAATGTAGCCGAGCAGGTCAGTGATGCGGTCAAGCAGCTGAAATGCGATACGGTGGTTATAGGTACTCGCGGCTTGGGCACCTTCACTGGCCTGTTGATGGGCTCGGTGGCTACACAGGTAGTTCACCAAGTGCAGGTGCCGGTGTTGCTGGTGAAGTAGCGCTTACACCCGGTCGCGGGGTCTAGTGCGCAATGTCGCACTGGCAGGAGCGCTTCGCCTTCGGCTGGGCACTGTGACCCTTGATTACTCCTCAGCTGTAGTTAGGCAGCCAGCCGTGTGGCTGGTCTAATGCTGCTTTGATCGTCACGAGAAAGCGCAATGTTACCCAAGGATTTTTTGCTGGCGCTGGTGGTGATCATTGTCTGGGGCATGAATTTCGTGGTGATCAAGGTCGGCTTGGATGACATGCCGCCGATGCTCTTGGGTGCACTGCGTTTCCTCCTGGCGGCCTTTCCTGCCGTGCTGTTTATCAAGCGTCCGCAGATTCCACTGCGCTGGTTGCTGGCTTACGGCCTGACTATCTCATTGGGGCAATTCGCTTTTTTATTCTCCGCCATGTCGGTGGGCATGCCGGCAGGCCTGGCCTCGCTGGTGCTGCAGGCACAGGCATTTTTCACCTTATTGTTTGCCGTGGTGTTGCTGGGCGAGCGTTTTCGCCTGGCCAATCTGTTCGGGCTGCTAGTAGCCGCCGGTGGATTGCTGCTGATTGGCTCGCAGGGTAACGGGCTGATGACATTGGCCGGTTTTCTTCTGACCCTGTGCGCTGCCGCGATGTGGGCGATGGGCAATATCGTCACACGTAAACTGGGCAAGGTGAACCTGATCGGGCTGGTGGTGTGGGGAAGCCTGGTGCCACCGCTGC
This sequence comes from Pseudomonas sp., assembly GCA_017886405.1. Lineage (GTDB taxonomy): Bacteria > Pseudomonadota > Gammaproteobacteria > Pseudomonadales > Pseudomonadaceae > Aquipseudomonas. The sequence goes on from JAGGNC010000250.1 coordinate 6,267, forward strand.
CGTTCTTTGCGCTGTCCTGGTTGCTGGAGGGCCCTGAGGTGATCGAGTCAGCGCTGCGAGGCTTTACCCTGGATACGCTGCTGGTGCTGGTCTACCTGGCGTTCGGCGCGACCATCCTCGGCTATGGCCTGTGGAGTCTTTTGCTGTCGCGTTATCCGGCCAGCCAGGTGGCGCCGTTTTCGCTGCTGGTGCCGGTGGTCGGGCTGACATCCTCGGCATTGTTGCTCGATGAGCGCTTGAGCAGCCTGCAATTACTGGGTGCGCTGCTGGTGATGCTCGGCTTGCTGCTGAATGTCTGCGGCGCCTGGCTGCAGGCGCGATTACGCGTGCGGCTGAGTTAAAGCGAAGGTGGGTTCTTAGCGCTTGCCCATGGAGCGACGGGTGCCATTCGGTGCCGCACCAATTTTCTTTTCATGTGCCGACTTGTTGCCCTTTTGGTGCCAGGGCTGGTCGTCCTGTTTCCCGGATGCAGCCTTGGCGGCGCTGAACAGTGAGGCAAAGCCGCGGGCTTTGGCGGGGGTAACAGCTGCGTCATTGGACGGCACGACGCTGTCGGCAGTCTGAGCGGCAAGTGTGGGTTCAGCTGCTGGGGTGAGGGTCATGGCGAGGTCCGCGGGTGCGAGAAGAAATGGCCAGCGAGTATACCTGGCTATTGCCCGAGGGTTGAGGTTGTTGGTCAGCGGCTTTGCACCTGACGGGCATTGCGCGAAAGAGGGCGTTCGCCGGGCCTGAACGGCCCAGCGAGCGGGCAGGATCAGTCTTGACGGCTGGTCACTTCCAGCAGGTGATAACCGAACTGGGTCTTCACCGGGCCTTGCACCACGTTGACGGGTGCGCTGAATACGACAGCGTCGAATTCCTTGACCATCTGGCCTGGGCCGAACGTGCCAAGGTCGCCGCCGCTGCGGCTGGATGGGCAGCTGGAGTTGTCTTTGGCGACTTGGGCGAAGTCGGCACCGCCTTCGATTGCGGCTTTCAGTTCGTTGCACTTGTCTTCGCTGGCAACCAGGATGTGACGGGCAGTGGCGCGGGCCATGGGAATTACTCCTTATAAAGAAGCGGTAAAGCCTACCGTAATCGTGCGGCTATTCAAACGCTGCACATGCGACGTTTATCGGTTGGCCAATAAAATACGCAAGGTTTAGGGCAATGGTCATGGCAGATTGCTCTAATTGAGCGCAGCAACCTGCTGCGGCGGCGCTATGGCAGCTGCTAGGCTGGGGTCATCCAAGACTGTGAGGTTGTTATGTCCAACGAAGAGATCACCATGACGGCTGCTAACGTCCTGACAATTGGCGAGGTGCGAGTGCTGGGGTGTCTGATCGAAAAGCAGTTGACCACTCCGGAAGCCTACCCCCTGACACTGAATGCCTTGGTCTTGGCCTGTAATCAGAAAACCAGCCGTGAACCGGTGTTGAGTCTGACTGCGGGGCAAGTTGGGCAGGCCCTGCGCAGCCTGGAGGGGCGTGAAATGGCGCGCCTGGTGATGGGCAGTCGGGCGGATCGCTGGGAGCACCGTGCCGACAAGGCGCTGGAGCTGGTTTCGGCACAGGTGGTGTTACTAGGTCTGCTGTTGCTGCGCGGTCCGCAAACCGTCAACGAACTGCTGACGCGCAGCAGCCGCATGCATGATTTTGATGATGCCGAACAGGTGCAGCATCACCTAGAGCGTTTAATTAGCCGGCAGTTTGCCTGCCTACTGACGCGTCAGTCGGGGCAGCGCGAAGACCGTTATATGCACGTGCTGGGTGATCCGGCGGAGCAGGCGGCGATGGTGGCCAGGGCTAGCGAGGCGCAGCGCTCTTCAGCGGGTGGTCAGCAGGATGAGCGCCTGGAAGCTTTGGAGGCGCGCCTCGCTGCGCTGGAAGAGCGCTTGGCGCAGCTAGAAAAAACGGTGGGCTAAACATAATGGTGCTCAGTCGCGTACCTTTGCTTGAAATATCGAACGCCTGGTGCGTATTTTGTACGCTGCGCCGTTCGAGTACGGCCTCTTGCATTTATAAGGACAACAGCAAATGAGTACCCTCGACCGCACCGCCCTGGCTGAGTTGCTCCGTGGTGTTGATGAAATCGAATGTGTAACGCCCGATCTCAACGGCGTGCCGCGCGGCAAAGTGATGACGGCTGAGGGTTTTTTAGAGGGGCGGCGTCTGCAGTTGGCGCGTGGCGTATTGCTGCAATGCATCATGGGCGGCTACCCGGCTGCGCGGTTTTACGGCGGTGATGATGGCGATTTGGCGTTGAATGCCGAGCCGACGCAGATTTATCGGCTGCCCTGGAGCGACACGCCACGGGCGCTTGCCATCTGCGATGCCGATGAGCTGGACGGGCGTAGCTCTGGCTTGTCGACCCGAGGCCTGCTCAAGCAAGTGATCGCGCGTTATGCCCAGCATGGCTGGCAGCCGGTGGTGGCGACGGAGTTGGAGTTTTTCGTGTTTGCCCACAATGCCGACCCGCAGCAGCCATTCCAGCCGCCGTTAGGCCTGGATGGTCGGCGCGAGGACGGTGGTTCGGCATTCAGCATCAGCTCCAATAACGGCCTGCGTCCGTTTTTTCACGAGGTCTATCAGTGCATGGCGGCGCTGGGCTTGCCGCGCGATACCTTTATGCACGAGATGGGCGTCAGCCAATTCGAGATCAATCTGCTGCACGGTGATCCGCTGCTACTCGCGGATCAGACCTTTTTGTTTAAACACCTGCTCAAGGAAGTTGCGCTCAAGCATGGCTTAACCGTGGTGTGCATGGCCAAGCCGCTGGCGCATACGCCGGGCAGCTCCATGCATATTCATCAGAGTGTGGTGGAAGAGGGCAGTGGGCAGAATATCTTCACTGCGGCTGATGGCCAGGCGACGCCGGCATTCTATCAGTTCATCGGCGGCCAGCAAGCAGCCATGGCTGATTTCACCCTGCTGTTTGCCCCGCATGTGAACTCCTATCAGCGTCTTTGCCATCCGTATGCGTCGCCGAATAACGCCTGCTGGTCAGAGGACAATCGCGCCGCGGGGCTGCGTATTCCAGCTAGCGCACCCGTTGCTCGGCGGGTGGAAAATCGGTTGCCGGGCGCTGATGCCAACCCGTATCTGGCGCTTGCCGCCAGCCTGGCGGCTGGGCTTTATGGCATCGAGCAGCAACTTCAGCCCAGTGCGCCAATACAAGGGGAGTTCGAAGTGCCGGATAATTTAGCGCTACCCTGTACCATGCACGCCGCTATCGAGCGTCTCAAACATAGTGGTCTGGCGATGCGGCTGTTCGGTGCTGAATTTATCGAGGGTTACATTGCCAGCAAGACCTTGGAGCTGACCAGTTTCTTTGACGAAATTACCCCGTGGGAACGCCGCGTACTGGCTGCCCCGGCCTAGAACCTGACCGCCGAGCATGGCTTCGGCGGTTCTTTATGGAGTTACATGCCACCCCATGTCTTTGATCTTGAAATCATTTAGTTCGCTGTATTTCGCCACCCTGTTGATGCTGTTGGGCTCGGGTTTGTTGAGTACCTACCTGGCGCTACGTCTGGCGGAAACCGCAGATGGTTTGTGGGTCGGTGCGTTGATGGCAGCTAACTATTTAGGGTTGGTGCTGGGCGGCAAGTTGGGGCATCGGCTGATCGCCCGGGTTGGCCATATTCGCGCCTACGTCGCCTGTGCCGGTGTGGTGACTGCAGCGGTGCTTGGCCATGGCTTGAGCGACTGGCTGCCCAGTTGGTTGCTGCTGCGGGTACTGGTCGGCCTAGGCATGATGTGCCAGTACATGGTGGTCGAGAGCTGGCTCAATGAGCAGGCGGAAACCAGCCAGCGCGGCCAGGTGTTCGCCGGCTATATGGGGGCTTCCTACCTAGGCTTGATCCTTGGTCAGCTGGTACTGGTCGTGCACCCAACCCTGGGTCTGGAACTGCTGATGCTGGTGGCGTTGTGTTTTGCCCTGTGCCTGGTGCCGGTAGCCCTGACCCGTAAGCTGCACCCCGCACCTTTGCATCCAGCTCCCCTGGAGATGCGTTTTTTTATTGAGCGCGTACCGATGTCGCTGACCACCATCGTGGTCGCAGGTTTGCTGATTGGCTCGTTCTACGGTCTGGCTCCGCTGTATGGCACGCGTATGGGTTTATCTACTGAGCAAATCGGTCTGTTTATGGGCAGCTGCATCATGGCCGGCCTGCTGGTGCAGTGGCCGCTGGGCTGGCTGTCCGACCGCCGTGACCGGGTCTATCTGATCCGTGGCTGCGCCGCTTTGTTGGCGTTGGCGGCGTTACCCTTGGCGATTTTGCCGCAGGTCAGCTTGCCCCTTTTGTTTGTCGGTGGCTTTGTGGTCTGTGCCTTGCAGTTCAGCCTTTATCCGCTGGCGGTGGCGCTGGCCAATGACCATGTCGAGGCTGAGCGACGTGTGTCACTGACGGCCATGCTATTGGTGACCTTCGGTGTAGGTGCCAGTATCGGGCCGTTGCTGGCGGGTGTGCTGATGCGCTTCCTTGGGGCCAATATGCTGTATGCCTTTGTCTGCGGTTGCGCCCTGATTTTGGCGCTGCGCATACAGCCGGCTAAGGTCACCCATCTGCACCAAGTGGACGACGCACCGCTGCATCATATTCCGATGCCGGACAGCACCACCAGTTCACCGTTGACGGCAGCGCTTGATCCGCGTGTCGATGAGCAAGTGGTGCACGATCAGATGCATGACAATACGCCTGCGCCGCAAGCGGACGCTGAGATCAAAACTGAGCCGGCAGCGCGCGGATGACGCCGCTGCTCAGTGTGGTCATTCCGGTGCGCAATGAAGTTGTGGCTTTGCCATGTTTGCTGGCTGATCTCGCCGACTTACGTGCTGTTGGTGCCGAGATCATTGTGGTCGACGGTGGTAGCAGCGATGGCACCTGCGAGTTAGTGCAGGGTCATGTTGATCAGTTGCTCAGTAGCGCTCCCGGTCGCGCCTTGCAGATGAACGCTGGTGCGGCAGCTGCCCGCGGTGAGTACCTGTGGTTTGTGCATGCCGATACACGGGTCAGTGCTGAGTCAATTCGCAGTTTGTTAGAAGTGCTGAACGAGCGTCCATTGTGGGGTCGGTTTGATGTGCGCTTGTCCGGGGCGGGGCTGGCACTAAAGCTGATCGGCTGGATGATCAGTTTGCGCTCTCGTCTCACGGGCATTGCGTCGGGTGATCAGGGAATTTTTGTTGCCAGGCAGCGCTTCAATGCCTATGGCGGCTATGCGCAGATGCCGTTAATGGAGGATTTGCAGCTGTGCCAGCGTTTGCGCGCGCAGGCTCGCCCGCGCTGCCTTCGCCCACCGCTGTCGACGTCTAGTCGGCGCTGGGAACAGAACGGAATCTGGCGTACGGTGTTACTTATGTGGTGCCTACGTATTGCCTATTATTGTGGGGCCAGCCCGGAAAAACTGGCCCGACAATACCGTCGAGGATCAATGCTATGAACTTGTCGATCTCATTGCACATGCTGGCGCGCGCCCCTGTGGCTGGGCGAGTCAAGACACGCATGATTCCAGCGCTGGGCGCTCAAGGTGCCTGTGATTTGCAGCAGATGCTGTTGGAGCGCGCACTGCAGTTGCCCGCCCATGGTATGCACGAGCGCTTCCTGTGGTTGGACGACTTGCCCAGCCCAGAGTTGCAGGACCTTGCCTTAGAGCTGGGCTGGATCTTGGTCGAACAACCGAGCGGTGATTTGGGCGAACGTATGCGGCGTATCGCGACCTTGGGCTTGGCTGAAAGCGATGCAGTAATTCTTATCGGCAATGACTGCCCGGTTATTGATGGCGACTATCTGCAAGCGGCATGCAGGGCGCTGCATGAGCAGGCCGTGGTGATCGGTCCGGCAGAGGATGGTGGTTACGTGTTGCTGGGGCTGCGCAAAATGGACGCTACATTGTTCAGCGATATGCCGTGGGGGACGGAGCGGGTCTTGGATGTGACCCTGCAACGCCTGCAGCAACTGGACTGGAGTCCGGCGCTACTGCCTGCATTGTGGGATGTGGATCGGCCTGAGGATCTAGCCCGCCTGGCGGCGTTAAATATCTTTATTTAAAACAGCCCGTCGTTGTCGAAACGGCGTGCTTCACGCTGCAGTTGGTAGACAAACCGTTCTACCAGGCGCTGTTCTTGGCCATTGATACGATGAAAGCGTGCGCCCACAAAGGTGGTGTCGACCTTCTCCCCATACTGCACATGGCGCACCTCAATGGCGGTGGTCACGGTCCCGAAAGGAAACTTGACGGTTAAGCGTTCATACACCTGTCCTGCCTGCATGCTGCTGCTGATATTGCCGGGAAAGCGCAACTTACAACCGGTTGCAGAGATATCCAGCAACTGCCCTGGTATGGCAGTTCGAAGCTTATCGCCAGACAGCTCAATCTTGACTGTCTCACCTTGTTCGAGAATCGCTCGGAATGCACTGCGGCGCTGGTGGTAAGTGATCTCTGACGGAATCGGGCTGAAATAGCAGCGTACGCCTTCATGCTCAGCGATGCGGACTGCGTGTTCACACTTCCATGCGACGCGAACGCCGTCGTGAAAGGCTTCGACATTAAAGGTTTCGCCGTTGAGCAGGAAACGCTCGCCGTCGTTCGGCACCAATTCATCGAGAATCACTAGGTTCTTGTCGCGATCAACCTCGACCACATAACTTTGGAAACGCTGGCTGCGCTCCTCAAATGTAATGAGCAGAGGATCATGGTTCTGTTGTAACTGGCGCATGTTGGCCGCTATTTCCGCTGGTGTCTTGAGCACCTTGGGGGGTTGCGGGCCACTTTCCTGATCAAACGGACTGGACACGGTCCATCACACTCCTAGCAAAAGCAATGACACCAGCATACTGGCTAAATGACAGCATGCCCTCTGTGCCTTTTATAGGTTTCAGGCCTGGCTGAGCGGGCGCTGCTGGAGGATTCTAGCGGCACTGCCGCGGCTGTCATAGAGGCTGGGCGTCTCATTGCCACGCAGAATGCCGAGCATGCTCTGGGCTGAGGCCTGGCTGGAGCGGATCAATCGGCCGTTGCGTAGGTTGGCCGCCTGGCAGCGTTCGAGCAAGGTGTTGAGCTCATCACCACGCTCAAGCAACAGCTCACCCTGGCTAGATTGTGCGGCAAGTGTTTGCAGACCGGTGCGGTCAGCACTGAGGCTGAGGCTAGCAAGCAGTTGGCTGCGCTGCTTGCTGTGCTGGTCGAGCACACTCATTAGCGGCAGCTTGTCAGCCAGAATGCTCTGCAGATGGGGGAGGTCGCGATCGCTGAGGGCTTGGAATTCAGTGTCGATCAATTCAAGCAACTGCTCGGCGGTGCCGATATCGAGGGTGAATAGTTCAAGCAGCTTGGTATCGTGCATTTCGGGCTCTTAAGGGTTACTGCCAATTCAGCGTGGGCGCGTGAATAGTCAGTTGGGCGACCAGTACCCCCAGCTTAGCCCTGTGACTAGCGCTGGGATTCGAAATTAAGCAGTTTGCTGGCTACGCGTTGGGTTTCGACTTGGTAGCTGCCATCTTCAACAGCTTGCTTGAGTTGGGCAACACGCTCTTTATTGACTGCAGGCTGATCACGCAGCTTTTCGCTAACTTTCTGCAACTGCTGGGCGTCGCGACTGAGCTGTACCGACTCACCGCTCTTGCCGGCTTGTTGAGCCTGCTCAGAGGGGTTGGGTACGTTGCCAGGTTGTTTAGTGCCGATGGCTTCGTTCGTGCCACCGGCCTGCGCACTGCCTGTGCGCCCCGAATTGGATGGCGTTGCGGCATTGTTTAGCCGGTTGATGTCAATGACCATGATGCAAAACCTCAAACAGTATTTGAACCCTTGACCAGTTTATCGGCATTGCCCTGGAAAACTTTAGGGCAAAAAGTGGTCGTCAGTTAACAGTCTAGGCAGGGTGCAGAGAATCTTCAGCTCGATTGCTGAAAAAAGTATAATCAAGTTCAATCAAGATTCATGCCTACATTGCAACTTCGACTTGGCCTGGGCCTATCACTCGAGCTTTTATGACGCGGTTCGAGCGCTGGTTGCGAACCCTGATCTGCTTACCAAGAGTGCCGTCCGAGAGGGCTTCGCCGGGCATTTTAACGCTGATTCCGCCACTGCGTGCGCTAATAACCACCTGGTCGCCTTTGCGGATGACGTCTGCCAATTGTACATGGAAAGGAGCAAGCACCTGATCCGGTGATAACGGGCGTGTCAATTTTTTGCCGATGGCTTGGGTAAGCGCAGTCAGATATCCCTGATTGAGTAACCCTACATCGCGCTCGGCGAGAATAACATCCGCATGCGACACCAAATTGTCGCGTTTGAGCGGTCGATTGGCGATCACCACTTCGCGGTATAAGCGAACCTGCCCAGGTACAAATACCGTCCACGGCGCATCGCTGTCACAGCGCACGCGCAGAGTCACACGACCAATAGGTTCGGCAGGACTTTCCAGGGTGGTGGTTAACGGTTGCCCACACAGAGGCAGGCGCAGACGTGGGTCGAGCCGGTTGATTTGAATCTCATGGCGGCCGTCGATGTTGCTACGCTGTAAATAATCACTCACCGCCTGCTCAAGAAATACCTCACCCGCGTCGATAAGTTGTTCAGGTCGTGTTGCATCGGCTGTCACTACGCCGCTATAGCCGATTGCAAGCAAAGCAGGTACAACTGCCAGCCAGTAGCGGCACTTTGCCAATGAGCGTCGGTTAGTTGTCGTTTCAGTGTTCATGTGAGTTAGGTAGCAAGGTGCGTGCCGCCTGCTACTCTGACATCAATCTGTTACTCAAATAAGGAGTTTGGGTATGGCCGGTGTAATGGATTCGGTTAACCAGCGAACTCAGTTGGTTGGACAGAATCGTTTGGAATTACTGCTGTTTCGTCTGAACAGCAAGCAGTTGTCCGGCATCAACGTGTTTAAGGTGAAAGAGGTGCTGCAATGCCCGAAGCTCACCATCATGCCGAAATCCAACCCAGTCGTTCGTGGTGTAGCCAACATTCGTGGCGGCACCATTCCTATCCTCGACTTGGCCATGGCCACGGGTAGCGCGCCGCTGGCAAATATCGAAAACAGCTTTGTCATCATCACCGAATACAACACCAAGGTTCAGGGCTTCCTGGTGCAATCGGTAGAGCGCATCGTCAACATGAACTGGGAGGCAATTCATCCGCCACCCAGGGGTACCGGGCGTGATCATTATCTGACGGCGGTAACTCAGCTTGATGGACAAATGGTCGAGATCATTGATGTTGAGAAGGTTCTCGCCGAGGTGGCACCGACATCAGAAGCGATTTCCGCAGGCGTTTTGAACGCCAAAACACTGGAGCGGGCGGTGAGCATGCGCGTGCTTACCTGCGACGACTCATCGGTCGCGCGTAAGCAAATAACCCGATGCTTGGAAACCGTTGGCGTGGAGGTGGTCGCGTTCAATGACGGCCGCCAAGCACTGGATCACCTGAAGGCCATCGTCAAGGAAGGCAAGAAGCCTGAGGAGGAATTCCTTATGCTGATTTCCGATATCGAGATGCCCGAGATGGATGGCTATACCTTGACAGCGGAGATTCGTGCCGATCCGAGTATGCAAAAGCTGCACATCATCCTGCATACTTCGCTTTCGGGTGTGTTTAATCAGGCTATGGTCAAGAAGGTGGGTGCGGATGATTTTCTCGCCAAGTTTCGCCCGGATGACTTGGCTTCACGGGTAGCTGATCGCATCAATCTTGTGTCAGGGGATTGAGGGCTTAGCCCTCAGTGAATCATATGTTTGTCGAGGCCTCGCGAGTGTCTTCAGGTAATTTGGATTTTGAGCAATTCCGGACTTTCCTGGAAAAAGCCTGTGGCATTCTGCTTGGCACCAACAAGCAGTATCTGGTTTCCAGTCGCCTCAATAAGTTGATGGAACAGAACAGTATCAAGACTCTGGGTGAGCTGGTTCAGCGTATGCAAACCCAGCCACGCAGCGGTTTGCGTGAGCAGGTGGTTGATGCCATGACTACTAACGAAACCCTGTGGTTTCGTGATGCTTACCCTTTCGAGGTGATGAAGAACCGTGTGTTGCCGGAAATGATCAAGGCCAGTCCAGGCCAGCGTCTGCGTATCTGGTCAGCGGCCTGTTCTTCGGGGCAGGAGCCCTATTCGCTGTCGATGACTATCGATGAGTTCGAGAAGACCAATATTGGCCAGCTCAAGGGGGGCGTGCAGATCGTTGCCACCGACTTGTCGCCATCCATGCTGATCAACTGCAAGTCGGGCGAGTACGACAGCCTTGCGATGGGCCGCGGCTTGTCCAAAGAGCGGCTGCAGCGTTACTTCGATCCCAAGGAGCCCGGCCGTTGGGTCGTCAAGCCGGCCATTCGCAGTCGCATTGAGTATCGTCCGCTGAATCTGCTGGACAGCTATGCCAGCTTGGGCAAGTTCGACGTGGTGTTCTGCCGTAATGTGCTGATCTATTTCTCTGCAGAAGTTAAGAAAGACATTCTTACGCGTATACATGCCATGTTGAAGCCGGGTGGCTACCTGTTTCTAGGTGCTTCCGAAGCCCTAAATGGCCTGCCCAGCCACTATCAGATGGTGCAGTGCAGCCCCGGAATCATCTACAAGGCGAAATAAACATCAGTAAGGTTTAGAAAAACGGGAGGCTTTTAGCCTCCCGTTTCTATTCTCGGTTGTTTTGTCTTAATTCTGCGTCGTTACAGGGTTCTGGCCTGGGCCGCAGATAGGCGTGGTAGGCATTGGCTGTAGGTGCCGGGCTCAAGGAAGGGCAGCAGTATCGGCGCCATACCTTTGAGTACTTGCACTGGCAGCGCTGAGGTGAACCGAAAGTTTTCTGCGGCGCGTCCGGGGACGAAGGCTGTTAGGGTGCCGAAGTGGCGCGGGCCCAGATAGAACACAAAGGTGGCTGTGCGGTTGATCGCCCTTGAGCTGAGTACTCGGCCACCTGCACCGACGGTTTCGATACGGTTATCGCCTGTTCCAGTTTTGCCGCCGACCTTGAGAGGCTGGCCGTCGGCCTGGGTAAAGCTACCGAGTAGGCGCCGCGCGGTGCCGGCTTCGACGACATCAGCGAGTGCGCTGCGCAGTGCCGCCGCGACTTCAGAGGCCATGACCCGTTTGCCGTCGATATGATCGCGCACCATCAGGGTGTCATAGGGCGTATCGGCGGCGAAATGCAGGCTGTTGATGCGTGCTACGGGTTGCCTAATGCCGTCGTTCTGGATGATTCCGACCAGCTCGGCCAGTGCCACTGGGCGGTCGCCGGAGCTGCCGATGGCGGTGGCCAGCGACGGCACTAAATGACCAAATGGATAACCGAGATTTTGCCAGCGCCGGTGAATATCGAGGAATGCCTCCACCTCAAGCATGATGCGGATACGGCTGTCGCGAGCACTCTTGTGTCGGCTACGAAAAAGCCAGCCATAGACCTCCTGACGCTCATCCTGGCTGGCCTCCACAGCATCGCTGAAGCGGGCTTGCGGCTGTTCAATCAGATAGCCCAATAGCCACAGTTCGAGTGGGTGGACGCGGGCAATATAGCCTTGATCCGGCAGGCTATATTTATCGAGGCCATAACGGTTATACAGCTCGCTAATGCGTTTATCGCTGAGCTTTTCCTGGGGTAGGTATTGGCGCAGGAAGGCGGCGAAGCCGACTTCGTCTGCTTGCGGCATCAGGTAGCGGTGCAGCGCGGCGAGCCTTACTGAGGTGTGACGCAAGCCGTTGAGGAAAGTGTCCAGGCGCTGTTGCTCAGGTTGATTCTGGTACTTGCGCCAGAAGCGCAGCAGGAAGGTGGTGCCTTCGCGGTCGGCGAAATCACTCAAGTAAGCTTGGCGGCGAGGGTCCTTGTCGTCCTTGAGCAATGCAGGGCTGTTGCTCGGGCCTTGGTAGGTGGTGTAACGCACCAGGTCGCGCATCAAACGGATAAATGGCAGGTTAAGTGATTCGCGCAGGGCTTCGCGCATGCTCGCGATACGCTGGTTATCCTCGCGGCGGAAGTTGTTGAAGGTGTGAATGCCACCACCGGTGAAGAAGCGTTCACTCGGGTTGGCGGAGTATTTGCGTTCCAGCGCGGCGTCGAGCATGGCTGGTAGGTTGGGGTTAGGGTTAGCGACTAGGTAGTTGACGGCCCAGCGGGTCAGGTTGTCCTGGGCGTTGACTGCGCGCAATTGACTGGCGCTTTGGCCACTATGGCGCTGGTGCAGTTCGGCAATTATTTCTAGGTAGGTGGACAGCACCCGCAGTTTTGCTGTGGAGCCCAGTTCCAGCTTGCTGCCTTCGTTGATGTCAAACGGCTGGTCGGTACTGTCGGTCTGCACGCGCACCACGCTCCCGTTACTGGTGCGCTCAAAGAGGGTGAAGCTGTAGCGCACATCGGCGGTTTTCTCCGGTGACAGCAGGCGCTCGCCAAATAGGCCGATTTGTCCGGCAAACTCCGGATCAGCTAATTGCTGCAGGTAGTGACTGGCGGCTTGTTGCAGACCGTTGTTGAGGGTGCTGGTGGCACTCAGATCGAGACGATCCAGGTCATACAGCGGCATGTTGAGCATGGCGGACAGCCGCGATCGCGAGACGCTTATCCCTTTATTGCTGTCCACGGGTTGCAGGTTGGGCGCTAAGACCCAGTCGCGGTAGCTCAGCGTCTGCTGCAAGGCGGCGTCGCGCAAGGCCGGGTCGATCAGGCTGCCGCCGGCCAACAGGCGTATATGGCTGTCGGTCAACTCGGCCAGGTCATTGCGACCCTGGGACAGGTAATAGGATGGGCGGCGCTGGGCAATCATCAGGGCGAGCACTTGGCGCAGGGCCAGGCCGCGTTCGGCCAGGCTGGCATCAGGCGAGCGCGCAGGGTCGAGCAGCAGGTTGACTCGGGCAAAGTCTGCACCAAACCAAATGCGCAGACCGTCGGCCAGACCATGCACCTCGCCATGACCTGGGGCGGCTGAGAGTGGCACGCTGTTGAGGTAGTCGCGCACGATGTTTTCCCGCGCAGTCAACGTCTGTGGGCCGCTCTGGTAGGCGCGCACGCTGGCGGAAATCATCTGCCGGATTTTTTCCGTGGCGGACAACGTTAGGCCATCCGGGGAGTGCCGGTATTTTTCCAGCTGGGTGGCCAGGGTGCTGCCACCGGCTGATTGATCCTGCATATCCAGCAGCTTGCCAACCTGGGAGACGGCGGCCATGAAAAAGCGTGGCCAGTCTACTGCAGGGTTGGCCAGGGGTTGCTCGGGGTCGAGCAGCTTGCGGTTTTCGATAAATAGCAGGCTGTTTGCCACCAGTGGTGGGATGGCACTGAAGCGTGGGTAGCGCTGCTGCGGGTAACGGAATTGGTAGAACGACGAACCGCTGCAGTCGCTGATGCGCAGCCCACTCTGGATCTTTTCCGGGTAAGGGATGAATAAGCCGCGCTGGGCATAGTCGAGCAGGGCGGGGGAAAACTGCGCCTGTTGCTGCACGATAAAGTTGCGCTGATCGAGGCGCTCCAGCATCAAGGGCAGGTGGGTGTAACCCTGGCGCTTATCGAAGGGGCCTTCCTTGGGGTAGATGATCGACGGACTGGGGCCAGGCGTGACCTGATAGCTTAGGGTTTGCGCATAGCGGCTGAGCTCCTGGGCTTGAAAGCGCGAGGTGCGTACTTCTTCGGCGAGCAGCAGCCCGGCGACGATAAATAGCAGTAGCACGAGCAGCCAGAAGGTGATCTTCAGCTTACTGGTGGGCTTGAGAGGGCTGGGTTGTTCGCCGGCCGGGGGATGATGTCGAGTTGCCATGGTGCGCCCATAGTCATTTCGCCTGATGAACTCATTCATAGGTGTGACAGGTTGCTGAATAACATCAGCGGCCTTGAGCGCTGAGGTCCTCTCAGCTGGCCACTGTCTGCAGTTTAGCCGCTGGTGTCCCAGTCAGGCAGGGGAGTGCGTGGCAGACATATGTTTTTTAGCTGACTTTATGGGCTGGCGCGCTGATTAAGTGATCAGCGGCGCTACCGGTTTGCTGCAACACGCGCAGGATCGCCCCTGATCGAGCGTGCTTCGTGGGTATCGCTAGCAATATGCGGTCGACAGACTGCGCGACGAGTGAGCAATTCAACGCAACCTTCGGGAGAACTCAATCTTAGTTGGCAGGCCTATGCCTGAGCCTGAACGTCGGCTGTGCGCGAGCAGCACCTCGAGAGCCGCCGGCTAGAACCTGCTAAAGCTGCAGGAACAGCTGCACCCTGTGAGCAGCGCAGCTGCTGAGCTCCGAGCGCAACTGAGTCTGACCCGAAGGACAAAAAGCCCGGCTTCAGTCGATTATTACCATCGAGCAACTGCGGCGCTGGCGGTCTTCGGCGTAGCGGCGCAGCACCCACTGGCGGCCGGGTGGACGTGCAGTTCATCGAGAAAGGCCTGGTTTTTAGCGTCATGCCCAGCGACGCCTTCCCACGGCGTGCCGGCCGGGCTGAACAACGGCGCAAAGAGCGCCGCGGCACTGATGTCCGCCAGGGTCAGTTGCTCGCCCACCAAGTAACGCGCGGGGTCGCCGTGGATGCGCGACGCGATCAGCGCCAGGCCTTCGAGTATTTCAGCTTGGGATTTGGCCACCTGCTGCGGGGTCACGCCATAGCGTTTCTGCACGCCATTGATCAGTACCGGCTTCATCAGGTCGCGCAGGCCCAACAGCGGTCGGTAGACCTTAAGCATGGCGTGCATCACCGCGTCCCACTGCTTGATCTGGCCCTATAACCAGCGCCGCACATGCACGCCCAGACGGTCGAAATACGCTTCCAGTGCCAGTACCTCGGCGCGTTGCGCGGCATCTTCTGGCAGCAGCGGTGCTTGCGCATAGGTTTGCTCAAGGTACAGCGCGATCTGGGTGGAATCGCCGATCACCTGCTCGCCATCCTTGAGGATCGGCAGGGTGACAATGTCCGCTAGGCGCTTGCTCTTTAGGCGATGCAGGCCGGGGAACAGGTTGTCCACCTGAAAGTCGAGGCCCTTGTGATCCAGGTGCCAGCGGGTTTTCTCGCAGTAGTGGGAAATCGGGAACTGGTAAAGCGTGCGCATGATGCCCTCGGCAATCATCGGTCGAGTGTAAGGACTGTCGGTGCAACTACCCAGTCGCAATCCGTCGCCTGGGCTTTAACAGCGCCACGCTCTTGCCCAGGCGGCTAACGAGCCTGGGCATGAGCCGTCAAGGCGTGCGTTGCAGCTCGGTCTTGCCGTTAGCGCTGGCCAGCAGATGCTCCGGCAAGTCGAGCAGGTCGTCGTCGAAGGTCTCCAGCGGTGGCGGGCGCCGCTCGAAACGTGAACCCAGCACCAACAGACATGGCGTCAGCAGCAGGGTCAGCACGGTGGCAAAACTCAGGCCGCCGGCAATCGCGCTGGACAGTTGCGTCCACCACTGGGTCGACGGTGCGCCAAAGCCCAGGCTTGGCGTCAGCAAATCAACGTTGACGCCGATCACCATCGGCACCAGCCCCAATACCGTAGTCACCGCTGTCAGCAGGACCGGGCGCAGGCGCAGGCTACCGGTTTCCAGCGCCGCTGCGCGCGGCTCCAGGCCCTGACGACGCAGTTGGTTGTAGGTGTCGATTAGGATGATGTTGTTGTTCACCACGATGCCCGCCAACGCGATCAGGCCCATGCCGACCATGACAATGCCAAACGACTGTCCATTGACCAGCAAGCCCATCAGCACCCCGGCCGTCGACAGGACGATAGCCGAGAGCACCAGCAGTGACTGATAAATGCTGTTGAACTGGGTCACCAGGATGATAAACATCAGGAAGATCGCCACCAAAAAAGCGGTGCCGAGGAAGGTGGCCGCTTGCTGTTGGTCCGCCCCTTCGCCGGCCACCTTAAGTTGCACATCGGCGGGAGGCGCGCCCATGGCTTCTTCTAGCGCGCTTTGGCGCTCTGCCAGTTGCGCACCTTCGGTCAGGTCCGCTTGTAAGGTGATGGTGCGATTACCATCGACACGACGCAGGGTGCCGACCTTGGGGGCCTGCTCGAGTGAGACGAAATTGCTCAGCGGGATCTGTCCGGCAGGCGTGTTCAGGGTAAGACGTCCGAGTTGATCGATGGAGCGCCAGTTGCCCGGTAGGCGCACACGGATATCCACTTCATCGGTGGCATCTTCCGGGCGGTAGGTGGCCAACTTCAAACCATTGGTGACCATCTGCACTGCATTACCCACGCTCAGCACGTCCGCGCCGAAGCGTGCTGCCGCCTCGCGGTCAACCTTGACGCGCCATTCGATACCCGGCAGCGCGCGATCATCCTCAATATCCTTGAAGCCGCCAATGCGCTGCATGGTGGCGCGAAGCTTGTCGACATAAAGGTCGGCCTGCTGGACGTTATGGGCGCTGATTTGCAGCTTGAGCGGCTTGCCGCTGCTTGGACCTTCCTCTTGTTTGCGGAACTCCAGAACAATGCCGGGGATGTCCGCTGTGCGCGCGCTCATGTCCTCAAGAATCTTGCTGGCCGCGCGCCGTTCGTGCCATTCGACGAATTGAAACTGCAGGGTGCCGATCACATCCGCGCCCAGTTGGCCGTCTGGCTGCGCCAGGGAGCGGGCATACAAGGCTTTTACTTCGCCCATGCCGAGCAGGCGATTTTCCACTTTCTGCAGCAGGGTGTCCTTTTCCTGCACCGACAGGTCGCCACGTGCACGCAGCCAGATCTGCGCACTCTCCGGCTCGGTCTCGGGGAAGAACTCCACGCCATGGTTGAAGCGGCCATAGGCGGTGTAGATCAACGCAATCACTGCGAGCATGCCGAGCAGGGTCAGGCCGGGACGCTTTAGCAGGTTTCCCAGCAGCCGCCGATAACCCACTGCGCCACGGCCGGGTTGAGTGGGTTGCGGCAGCGGCTGGCCGCCGGTGACGGCGCCAAGTACCGGCAGGAATACCAATGCCATCGCCAGGGAGGCCAGCAGGCAGACGATGACTGTGGCCGGTAGGTATTTCATAAACTGGCCGACCACGCCCGGCCAGAACAGTAGCGGCAGAAACACCACCAGGGTGGTGGCGGTTGATGCAATCACCGGCCAGGCCATCCTTGTGGCGGCATTGGCCCAGGCCTGACGCGGCGTTTGCCCCTGATGCAGGTAACGGTCAGCCAGCTCGGAGACCACGATAGCCCCATCCACCAACATGCCGGCGACCAGAATCAGGCTGAACAGCACGACGATATTGAGGGTGAAACCGAGCGCCCAGATCAGCAGAATACCGGTGAGAAAGGCCCCTGGAATGGTCAGGCCAACCAGCAACGCCGAACGCATACCCATGCTCGCCACCACCAGGATTAGTACCAAGACGATGGCGGTCATCACGTTATTGAGCAGGTCGCCGAGCATGCTCTTGACCTGCTGCGACTGATCCATGATGTAGCTGACCTGAAGGTCTTCGGGCAGCAGCGGCTGAGCCTCGACCATCAGCGCTTTAACCTGCTCGATGGTGGCAATGATGTTGGCGCCGCTGCGTTTGGAAACCTCCAGTACCACGGCAGGCTGGCCGTTGATGCGGGCAAAGCCGGTGGGGTCCTTGAAGGTGCGGTGAATGGTGGCGACATCGCCGAAGGTCACTACGCTAGTGCCCACCACCTTGATTGGCAGGGACAGCACGTCTTCCAGGTCTTCAATCACCCCCGGGACTTTCAAACTCATGCGGCCCGCGCCGGTGTCCAGGCTGCCGGCGGCGACCAGGCGGTTATTGCGGCTAACCAGGTTAAACAACTCGTTGTAATCAATGCCGTAGCTGTCTAACACCTGTGGGTCGACGACAATTTCCAGCAGGTCTTCACGGTCACCGCCGATTTCCACCGACAATACTTCAGCGATGCCCTCGACGTTTTCTTTCAGGCGGCGAGCGATATACACCAGCTCGGTTTCGGCAATCGGCCCGGACAGGCCAATCGACAACACCGGAAATAGCGCCACGTTGACTTCATTGACCGTCGGTTCGTCGGCTTCCTCCGGCAGCTTGCTGCGGGCGGTGTCGACCTTCTCACGCACATCGGCCAGGGCCAGCTTGGCATTAAAACCGGCGTCGAACTCCAGGGTTACCGAGGCTTGCCCTTCGTTGGCCCTGGAGCGCATTTCCTTGACCCCTTCGAGGCTGCGCAACTCTTGTTCCAGTGGCCGCACCAACAGCCGTTCGGCGTCCTCCGGGCTGATGCCCTCAAGGGATACCGAGACATAGATGATCGGGATGCTGACATCGGGGTTGGCTTCCTTGGGTATCACCACATAGGCAGCTAGGCCACCGAGCATCAGGAATATCAAGACCAACAGGCTGGTGCGGCTGCGGTCCAGCGCCGCAGCGATGAGGCTGTGCATATCAGCTATCCCCTTTGGCCAGCTGGCTGATGACCTGCTGACCAGGCTCGACAAAGCCCTGTCCGAGGGTGATTAGCGCGACCTTATGCGGCAAACCACTGACCCAGGCGCCTTGGTTGTCGACGCTGATCAGTTGCACAGGGGTGAAGACAACCTGTTGGTGTTCGTTGACCCATTTAACGCCGTGTCGACCGGCTTTATCCAGGCTCAACAGCGCCGGGGAAATGCGGTGTGCGAGGGACTCACCGGTCTGAACGTGCAGGGTCGCACTGGCACCGGCCAGACGCAGAGTCTCGGGGTTATCGACCTTGACCTCGATGCGGAAGCTGCGCGAGCCGGGGTCGGCAGCGGCGGCAATAAAGTGCAGCTCACCCTGCAGCTCGCGACCGTCGAGCAGCTCGATCCGCACCGGCTGCCCCAGCTTGAGCTGGATGACCTCCTGTTGCGCGATTTGCGCGCTGACCTTGAGCTGGCTGATGTCTACCAGGGTCAGCAGGCTTTGCCCCGGCTGCACAAAATCACCCAGTTCGACCATGCGCTGGTCATAGGTGCCGGCAAAGGGCGCGGTGATTTGTGTATTGCCCAACTGAATGCGCGCCATATCGAGCTCGGCGCGGGCCTTGGCCAGCTGGCTCTGCAGGCGGATCAGCTCGTTGGTGGAGACCATGTTGCGCTCACGCAGGCGGGTAGCTGCTTTGGCATCGGCATCGCGCTGGCGCACAGCGGCTTCACCCTTTTTCACCTGGGCAGGGCGGTTGTCGGCGGACAGGCTGAGCAGCACCGCGTCTTGCTTGACCGGGCTGCCCTTGTCCTGATCCAGGCGCACCACCGTAGCGCTGATCTGTGAGCGCAATTCGACTCGTCGCCAGGCTTCGACTTGTCCCTGCACCACATGCTGACGCTGCATCATGCTGGCTTCAAGCCACGTTACTTCAACCTTGGTCAGGCCTTGCTTTTGCTCGGGCGCATCGGCGCTGGCGGTTTCCTGGGCCTTGAACAGCGAGCCGCTGAGCAGCCACAGCAGGAGAAGCAGGCTGATGGCAACAGCGATCAACCAAGGGCGTTTGGACAGCTGACTGAACATGGTGGATTACTCGTGACGATGGGGTTGAGCGAGCAGATCGGCGGCCTGAGTACGCAGGCCGGCAATAATGAAATCGGTAACGCGGGCGAAGTAGTCATCCAGGGCGATGGGCACGGCCCAGTGGGCGAAACCACCGGAGGCGATACGCGCCATCACCCCATTGACGCAGGCCTCCACGCCCCACAGCAGATTTTGATAATCGCTTTGGCTCAATGTATGGCAGCCAAGGGTGTCATTGAGCATCTGACCGAAGAAGCACTGGAACTGCTCCTCCAGTTCAAGAAACTGCTGGCGATAGGTCGGCTCCAGGCGTTCCTGAAATTCTGGGCGGTCGCAGTGCTGGCAGAGTTGCGCTTGGATCGGGTTGGCCAGCATCTGCTCAAATGAGCGCAGAATCACCAGGCGCATGGCGTCTTCAGCCGGGCTGGCGGCATGCAGGGCACGCAGCTCCAGCAGGTTTACCCGGCTGAGATCGAGTACCAGGCGCGCATACAGAGCTTCCTTGCTGGGGAAGTGCTTGTACACCGTGCCCTTGCCGATGCCAGCTGCGGTGGCCACCTCGGCGATGGTCACACGGTCCCAGGGTTGCTCGCTGAAGCGCTGGCGCGCGGCGGCGAGAATCACCTGCTCTCGATGTTCGAAAAGTTGATCTTGAAGGCGCATAGGTTTATTCAAGGATAATTGTGACCGACGGTCATGCTATGACTGCTGGTCACGGCGAGCAAGTTGGCAGATGTAACAGGCCATGCCTGAAGACGATCATCGGGTCTGCGTCATGCCACCCGTAGGTTGCGGTTGAGCCGCGCAGCGGCGAAGCCCAACATGCAGCTGGCCAGGCAAAACAACCATGTGGTAAAGCCCAATGATCTGGATATTGTTGGGCTTCGCTGCGCTCAGCCACACCCTACCCAGCCTCTTCGCCGCCCGCATCATTTACGCGCTACACGGCGGCATGTCGCTGCGCAGAAGTGGCGCCCGTTAGTTATCGTCCTCACGCAAGAGCTGATCCTTATCAATTGTTTCCAGCCAGGCGCAGGGCTAGACTGCCAGCCATGATCGCTTCTTATCGCCTCTTCCTCGTGCTGCTCCTGGCCTTGGTTCTGCCCTTGCAGAGCCTTGCGGTTTCGCTGCTGGCCGGCGAACCTTGCCCGATGAGCCAGAAGGCTGCACATCTGAGCGACTGCTGTGACGAGGCGACGATGCCGGCTGGCGGTCAGTTGTGCCCGGATATGGCTAAATGCGCCACGGCCGGTCTGCCCTTGGGTGACAGTCAGCGGTTCAAGCTCAAACTGTTGCCGGTGTCATCTCAATCTCTGCTGCACGCCCAAGCCGACCTCCCATCGCGGCCGCTGTCTGCGCCCTGGCGCCCCCCTCGCGCCTGATTCCTGCTCCGTTGTGAACTCCATCGTGAAGCTCTGGCTGCGCGCTGGCCGATGCGTGTCCTAGTCTGGG
>JAGGNC010000056.1 GCA_017886405.1 Pseudomonas sp.
TGGCCGAGTTCGAGAACTCAATCTCCGACCTCGAATACAACTGGTACCTGCACACGGTTTGATGCAGCAAACAACGCCGGCCTAGAGCCGGCGTTGTTTATTCCGCGTGTGCGTGACCCTGCCAAAGAAACACAGCACCCTCGTCGAGGCGCTATGCGCACGCTTGCGTGGTAGCAGCCGAGAAAAGCCACTAAGGCCTAATGCCGGGCAATTAAGACAGATGCCCGACATTTCTTAGCCCGGATGAAATCCGTCAGCGGCGTCTAACGCGGTACTACTTGACCAGCTGACGCCAAGCCTTCAGCGAGCCAATGGCCAATAGCTGCGCCTTGCGCGCCGCTAGCACTTCAGGGCCGATGGTCTGATGGGCCAGGTCAGTCAGCTTGTTCAGCTCACCGTAGAGGCGGTCGACTTCCGGCACTTCAAGCATCTCGCGGGCCAAGTGCAACCAGACCAGCAGGCGCTCGATGCGCGGCAGCTGTTCGGCGAGGTCTTCCGGCTGCTGCTGATAACGCCGCAACTGCAGAGCGGCCCCTTCTTCCGCAATCAACGTCGGCAGCCAGTTACCCAGCGGCGCAGCGCCCTGGCGATTGCCACGGTTGTTGCGCTCCACCGTCCAGCTACGCGCCAGCAACCAGCGCGAGGTGCTCAGGGAGAACAGACCCCAGCGGGTGGCTTCAAGCTCGGCCGCAAATTGAGCGGGCGCAGTTTTACGCGCCTGCTCATCCAACTGACCCGCCAACAACCGAGGACGCCACTCCAGCAGCAGCGCATCAAGCAATTCACGCAGAGCATGACTAGTGGCACGCGGTGCGGCCTGACCGAGACTGCCAAGCAGAGCGCGCAAACCCACCAGCTGCTCCAGCCACTCGACCAGCAAACGCCAGTGACCATTGAATCGATACTGCTCGGCCAAACGCTGGCTACTGCCGAGCAAATGCCACCCCAGCGCCGCAACGCTGTCATCCAGGCTGGTTTCTGCGCTCAGCGCAGGGACGGGCAGGTTTAGGCTGTAGCTGGTCGAGTCGAACAGGCGATAACCGCGCTCGGCTTTGCTGATATCACAGGGCATTAAGGACAGATCGGTGGCCAACTCACTGGCCAGTTCCAGCAGCGCATCCGGTCCGCCCTGACGCAATTCCAGCTCCAGCTCGCAGATTTCCTCTTCGCCTTCACCGGCAATCACCTTGCCCAGGTCCAGGGCGGCTTCGATCACGACCTTGGCCTTGCCGCGCCCCCAGGCGATTTCCGCTTTCTCCCGGATAAAGTCGGTGGTGAAAATCGGCACCAGTTGATTCTTGTCCAGTTCGGCCAGGGCGGCTGGCCAACAGCTGTCGTCGAGTTTGCTCAAATCCAGCTCGGCGCTTTGCAGATTCCAGTCGTACTCATTGCGCTCGGACAGGCCGGCAACACTCTGACCGCGGGTTTTCAGGGTCTGGATAAAGACCTCGCCATCGCGGCGGATGCGCAAGGCGATCTTGGCTTTAGCCAAGTCACGCGCAGGCGTGTCGTAGTACTGATTGAACAGTTCGCGTTGCTCCCAACCACTTTTGTTGCGCTTCTTCAGCAACGGGTGCTCGCGCAGAGCAGCCAGGGTTTCGCGGCTAACACGCAGTTTGATTTCGGTTTCTTTGTTCATGATGGTGGGATTCAACGCCTACTATGAAATTATGACAGTCCGATTACATGCGCTGGCGAGCCTAGGGCGTGATCCGTATGCTTGCCACTTTGATAACGCCGGGGGTTCACCCTATGCCAGTCAATCCATTTGCCAGCCTGTTTGGCCGCTCACCCATTGGCCCGTTGCAAAAGCATTACGCCAAAGCCCATGAGTGTGCTGCGAATCTGGTGCCGTTCTTTGAAGCCGTTATGGCTGAAGATTGGGCCAAGGTAGAACAGATACAACAGGTAATGGCCAGCCTTGAAGATGAGGCCGACAAACTCAAGAAAAGTGTACGTCAGCACCTGCCCAAGAGCCTGTTCCTGCCCGTACCACGCTCGGATCTGCTTGATCTACTGAGTGTACAGGACAAAGTTGCCAACCGTGCCAAGGACATCGCCGGTCTGATGTTGGGCCGCGAAATGGCCATCCCACAGGCTTTGCAGCCGCTGATGCGCGCTTTTGTACAACGCACTGTGGATGCCAGCGCCCAAGCGCTGAAAGCCATGAACGAACTCGACGAACTGCTGGAAACCGGCTTTGGTGGCCGTCAAGCGGCACTGGTCGAGTCCATGGTCATGGAACTGGAACAAATCGAACGCGACACCGACACGATGCAAATCGACGTTCGTCGCGCGTTGTTTAAACTGGAAAAGGATCTCCCGCCTGTCGATGTGATGTTTCTCTATCAGATCATCGAATGGATCGGCGACGTGGCCGATCGCGCCGAACGTGTCGGCAACCGACTGGAACAACTGCTGGCGCGCTAAGCGCCAGTGTCCTTTCTGGAACCTACGGATTAATTATTTATGTCTCTAATTGCGGACTATGGCCTCGTATTGCTGCTGCTGGCCTGTCTCTTTGGTTTCTTCATGGCCTGGGGTGTGGGCGCCAATGATGTTGCCAATGCCATGGGTACGTCGGTGGGCTCCAAAGCGCTGACCATCAAACAGGCCATTCTGATTGCCATGGTCTTCGAGTTCGCCGGTGCCTATCTGGCCGGTGGACAGGTGACGGAAACCATCAAAGGCGGCATCGTCAACGCGGACATAATCCCGCCAGAACTGATGGTGCTGGGCATGATGTCGGCCCTACTGGCAGCCGGTACCTGGCTGCTGGTGGCATCGACCCGTGGCTGGCCGGTTTCCACTACCCACTCAATTGTCGGTGCAGTGATTGGCTTCGCTGCTGTGGGGATCTCCATGGATGCGGTCAACTGGTCCGGCGTTGTGCCTATCGTCGCCAGCTGGGTGGTTTCGCCGGTGCTGTCAGGCGTGGTGGCCTTCGGTCTGTTTATCAGCGTGCAGCGCCTGATCATCGACACCGACAACCCGTTCCAGAACGCCAAGCGCTTTGTGCCGCTGTACATGTTTGCCACCGGCTTTATGGTGACGATCATGACCGTGACCAAGGGTCTCAAGCACATCGGCCTAGACCTCTCCAGCACCCAGGGCTTCTTCTTGGCCGTGGCCATTGGTGTTGCCGTGATGTTGCTCGGCGTTGCTCTGTTGAGCCGCATTCAAATTGATGAAGCAGCTGACAAAGACTTCCACTACGCCAGTGTGGAGAAAGTCTTTGCCGTGTTGATGATCTTCACTGCCTGCTCCATGGCCTTTGCTCATGGTTCCAACGACGTAGCCAACGCAGTGGGTCCTCTGGCGGCCATTGTCGGAGTGATCCAGTCCGGCGGTGAAGCCGTTGGTGCCAAGACCGCGCTGCCTGCCTGGGTGCTCCTGCTCGGCGCTGTCGGTATCGTCATCGGCCTGGCCACCTACGGCTACAAGGTGATCGCCACCATCGGCAAGCAAATCACCGAACTGACCCCTAGCCGTGGTTTTGCCGCCGAGCTGGCCACCGCCACTACCGTGGTCAGTGCATCCGCCATTGGCTTGCCCATCTCCACCACTCACACGCTGGTCGGTGCGGTGTTGGGCGTGGGCCTGGCGCGCGGTATCGGTGCCTTGAACTTGGGCGTTATCGGCCGGATCTTCATGTCCTGGTTGGTGACCCTGCCGGTAGGTGCGGCGTTGTCGATCTTCTTCTTCTTTATATTGCGCGGCATCTTCCTTTAAGAACCTATCTACGATCTGCTGCGCGTCGGCCAGCCGGCGTTAAACACAGGCTCGCGAGATCGTAAACGGACGCGAAGAAAGTCCTTCACGGTTTTATCTCTGCAGGCGTTGGCCCTATGATGGGTCTCGCTTGCGGAGATAGCCGATGCCACTGCCTTCCTTTAAAGAGCAATTCGCTGCCCTGATCGCCGCGCCGTCGGTGAGCTGCACGCAAGCGCATTGGGATCAATCCAACCGCGCCGTCATCGAACTGCTGTCCAGCTGGCTGGGTGATCTTGGTTTCACCTGCGAAACGCAGGAAGTTGCTCCCGGTAAATTCAATCTACTGGCCAGCTACGGTTCTGGCCCCGGTGGTTTGGTGCTGGCTGGGCACAGCGATACCGTGCCGTTCGACGCCGCGCTGTGGCAAACCGACCCGCTCACACTCACAGAGGTCGACGGCCGCTGGGTGGGCCTGGGCAGTTGCGACATGAAGGGCTTCTTCGCCCTGATCATCGAAGCCGTGCAGCCATTACTCGCCCAGCCCTTTAAGCAACCGCTACTGATTCTCGCCACCTGCGATGAAGAAAGCTCGATGTCCGGCGCTCGCGCCCTGGCTAACGCCGGTCGGCCGCTGGGGCGCGCCGCCGTGATTGGCGAGCCAACCGGGCTGCGGCCGATCCGCCTGCACAAAGGCATCATGATGGAGCGCATCGACATTCTCGGGCAGAGCGGTCACTCCTCCGACCCAAGCCTGGGCCACAGCGCCCTAGAGGCCATGCAGGACGTGATGCTTGAGCTGCGTGGACTGCGTGCGCAATGGCAGCGTGAATTCAACAATCCGCAATTCACTATTCCGCAGCCGACGCTGAACTTCGGTTGCATCCACGGCGGCGACAACCCTAACCGCATCTGTGGTCAGTGCTCTCTGGAATTCGACCTGCGCCCGCTGCCGGGCATGCAGCCCGAAGCGCTGCGTGCGGCAATCCGCCAAAAGCTGCACCCGCTAGCCGAGCAGCATCAGGTGAAGATCGACTATGCACCGCTGTTCCCCAGCGTGCCGCCGTTCGAGCAAAGCGCAGACAGTGAGTTGGTGCGCGTCGCTGAGCGCCTGACCGGGCATAGCGCCACTTCGGTGGCATTTGCCACAGAAGCGCCTTATCTTCAGCAACTTGGCTGCGAAACCTTGGTGCTGGGACCTGGCGACATCGACTGCGCCCACCAGCCGGGGGAATACCTGGAAATGTCACGCTTGCAGCCGACCGTGCAACTACTGCGCAACCTGATCGAGCATTACTGCCTGCAACCGGCCCCACTGCAACAACCCGCTGTGTCACCTGGAGGAGAAAACGCGTGAAGCTGCCCCAACTGCGACGATAAATCCGCTCTCGGCTGCCTCGTCTGGCGCGCCTGCGCCAACCCATGCGTTCTGTACTCGACACAGGTTCTTCAAGCAATGCACGACTACGTCAATTGGCTCCGCCACGCTTCGCCTTATATCAACGCTCACCGCGACTGCACCTTCGTCGTGATGCTCCCGGGCGAGGGCGTGGCCCACCCGAATTTCGGCAATATCATTCATGACCTAGTGCTGTTGCACAGCCTTGGGGTCCGCCTGGTGCTGGTGCACGGCTCGCGCTCGCAAATTGAAGCGCGACTGACCGAGCGCGGGCTGACCCCGCATTATCATCGCGATTTGCGGGTCACCGACGGGCCGACGCTGGAGTGCGTGATCGATGCTGTCGGCCAACTGCGCATCACCATCGAGGCACGCCTGTCGATGGACATGGCCGCTTCGCCGATGCAAGGCGCGCGCCTGCGTGTAGCCAGCGGCAACTTCGTTACTGCGCGCCCGATTGGCGTGGTCGACGGCATCGACTATCACCACACCGGCGAAGTACGCCGGGTCGACCGCAAAGGCATCAGCCGCCTGCTCGACGAGCGCAGTATTGTGCTGCTGTCGTCGCTGGGCTATTCGCCCACCGGGGAGATCTTCAATCTGTCCTGTGAAGACGTCGCCACTCGCGCGGCCATCGACCTGGGCGCCGACAAACTGCTGTTGTTCGGCGCCGAGTCCGGCTTGCTTGACGAGACGGGCAAGCTGGTGCGCGAACTGCGTCCGCAACAGATACCGCAGCACCTGCAGCGCCTAAACGGCAGCTACCAGGCCGAACTACTGGATGCAGCCGCGCAGGCCTGCAGCGGCGGCGTGCGGCGCAGCCATATCGTCAGCTACACGGAAGATGGCGCGTTGCTCAGCGAATTATTTACCCGCGCAGGCAACGGCACCCTAGTGGCCCAGGAACAGTTCGAGTCCTTGCGTGAGGCGACTATTGAAGACGTCGGCGGCCTGATGGAGCTGATCACCCCGCTGGAGGATCAGGGCATTCTGGTGCGCCGCTCACGCGAGGTACTGGAGCGCGAGGTCGAGCAGTTCAGCATTGTCGAACGCGAGGGTTTGATCATCGCCTGCGCCGCGCTCTATCAGATTGCCGACTCGGATTTCGGTGAGCTGGCCTGCCTGGCAGTCAACCCGGCCTACCGTCACGGCGGGCGCGGTGATGAACTGCTTGAGCGCATCGAGAATCGCGCACGCGCCCAAGGCCTGAAAACGCTGCTCGTGCTCACCACGCGCACCGCCCACTGGTTTCGTGAGCGCGGCTTCACGCCCAGCAGCGTCGAGCGTCTGCCGGCGGCGCGCGCCTCGTTATACAACTACCAGCGCAATTCCAAGGTGTTTGAAAAAGCGCTGTAGGGCTTGGCGTTTTTGTAGGGTGGGTTAGCAGCACCTAGCGTATGGCTCACGGAAGGCTGCGGTACGCGAGTGCTGCGTAACCCACCAAGCGGCATCAGCTCATTTGGTGGGTTACGGCGCAGCCACATGCGCGTCAGCCCTTAACTATGCAATAAGCGCCTAACCCACCCTACGAATCTTGCCTGACGGTAATCCGCTCGGACGAGATTCGCTTCGGCAAATGGGTGGGCAGGTACAAACTGAGATAAGCATCGAATACGCGCATGCCTTCCTCAGCCGTGCGCGGGGTAATTTCGCCGTGCAGCTGCACTGAGCGCGCATACACCCGATCGCCCAGTTCCATGGCCAGGGCGAACACATCCAAATCCTCCGGCAGTTGCGGCAACGGGAAGTGGCGGTCAAACAGCGCCTGCATCGCCTGACCCAGTTCGATGTCGTGCTGACGATCCGTCTGAGTGACTTCCGCCAGACCTGCTGTGCCAGAATCAGCTGGTGCGCGGCGGCATCGGCCGCGTAGATCCCCAGCATGCGCTGCTCGACCAGCCGTGACAGATCCCGCCAGTCCCGCAGCTGCTCATGCTCAATCGGTGCCTGCAGGCAGGCGCGAAACGCTCCGTGAATATCCGCCGTCAGGGCTTCTAACAGTGCCGGCACGCTGGCGAAGAAGTGGTGCACCGAGGACGGCGGAATCTGCGCACGCTCAGCCACGCTGTAAATCGATAGGCTGTCCACACCCTGCTCGGCCAGCAACTCCCGGGCAGCAGCAAGAATGCCGGCAATGCGGCTCTGGCTGCTGGCGCGGGGTTTTCGCGGGCGATAGGCGGACGAGACATGGCGCGACTCGCGCAGGGAGCCGAGGGCGGGTGACGTTTCGCCGCCCACCCTACAGCGAACCCGTAGCCCGGATGAAATCCGGGGACGGTTTTACTGACAATAAATGCTACCGAATTGCATCCGGGTTACACGGCGAAGAACCGCTAGATCAGACGCGCGCGCCGCGCACCCCTTCGGCCAGCGCCGCACACAGACTAAGCACGTCATCCACGGCCTGCTCGCTGCTGTGCGCATTGGCGATCTGGTCGATCAATGCCGAACCCACCACCACTCCTTCTGCCAGGCGCGCGATGGTCGCGGCATGCTCAGGGGTGCGGATACCAAAACCAATGCACAGCGGTAGATCGGTGTGACGACGCAAGCGGGTAACAGCCTGTTCGACATGATCCAAGGTGGCCGAGCCAGCACCCGTCACGCCCGCTACCGAGACGTAGTAAACGAACCCTGAGCTGCCGTTGAGTACTTTCGGCAAGCGCTTGTCGTCGGTGGTGGGTGTGGTTAGACGGATAAAGTCGATACCTGCCGCTTGCGCGGGGTCGCACAGGTCGACGTTATGTTCGGGCGGCAGGTCGACCACGATCAGACCGTCGACACCGGCGTCTTTGGCTTCAGCAATAAAACGCTCGACACCGTATTTATGGATCGGGTTGAAATAGCCCATCAGCACCAGCGGCGTCACCTGCTCACCCTCGCGAAATTCGCGAACCATCTGTAGGGTTTTCGCCAGGTCCTGACCGCCGTCTAAGGCGCGGATATTCGCCAGCTGGATCGCCAGGCCATCGGCCATCGGGTCGGTAAAGGGCATCCCCAGTTCGATCACATCGGCACCCGCCGCTGGCAGGCCCTTGAGGATGGCCAGGGAGGCGTCGTAGTTCGGGTCACCGCCGGTAACGAAAGTCACCAACGCGGCGCGGTTCTGTTCTTTCAGCTCGGCAAAGCGGCTCTGTAGGCGGCTCATGCGTGCTTCTCCTGTTGTTCCATGTGGTGCACGATGGTTTGCATATCTTTGTCGCCACGCCCGGACAGGTTGATCACCATCAGGTGCTCCTTGGGCAGTTTGGGTGCGCGCTTGAACACTTCAGCCAGGGCGTGAGCCGTTTCCAGCGCCGGGATGATGCCTTCCTTACGGCAGCAGATATGGAAGGCTTCCAAGGCTTCGTCATCGGTCACTGAGGTGTATTCGACGCGGCCGACT
>JAGGNC010000259.1 GCA_017886405.1 Pseudomonas sp.
GTGAGCTATATGCTCGAAGACCGCAAAATGATGATGCGTCTGTTCCCGGAGCTGTTCTCTGCTCAGCGTGTGGCGCCGATTGATCACTACCCGAGTGTGTTGCTCGACACGCTGAAGTCATCCAGCCCGCTGGATAACCCCAACGTCGTGGTGCTTACGCCGGGGCGTTTTAACAGCGCTTATTTTGAGCACGCCTTCCTTTCCCGCGAAATGGGCGTGGAGCTGGTGGAAGGCGCGGACCTGTTCGTCCGCGACGACAAACTGTTTATGCGCACCACGTCCGGTGCCAAGCAGGTGGACGTGGTCTACCGTCGTCTCGACGATGCCTTCCTCGATCCGTTGGCGTTCAACCACGACTCCATGCTGGGTGTGCCTGGCCTGCTGGCGTGTTATCGCAGCGGTAACGTGGTGCTGGCCAATGCTATCGGTACCGGGGTGGCGGACGACAAATCTATATACCCCTATGTCGATGACATGATTCGCTTCTACCTGAGTGAAGAGCCCATTCTGAAAAACGTGCCGACGTGGCAGTGTCGTAAACCTGCTGATCTTTCTCATGTGTTGGCCAATCTGGGCGATCTGGTGGTTAAGGAAACCCAAGGCTCCGGCGGCTACGGCATGCTTGTGGGTCCAGCATCAACCAAGGCCGAGATCGAGAACTTCCGTGCCCGCCTGATCGCCAGGCCGCAGGCTTATATCGCCCAGCCGACGCTGTGCCTTTCTACATGCCCGACGTTTGTTGAGCGCGGCATCGCACCACGGCATATCGATCTGCGTCCCTTCGTCCTATCCGGTAAGGAAACCCGCATCGTTCCCGGCGGCCTTACGCGAGTTGCACTGCGTGAAGGCTCGCTGGTGGTCAACTCATCCCAAGGCGGCGGCACCAAAGACACCTGGGTGGTGGAGGACTAATCATGCTTTCAAGAACTGCCTCTGATCTGTACTGGATGTCGCGCTACCTAGAACGCGCGGAAAATCTCGCACGCATGCTCGATGTCAGCTATTCGCTGTCGCTGATGCCACAGGATGGCCGTGGTGATGGCTTGGAAGAACTGGCTCTGCCGCTGTTGATCACCGGCACCCTGGATGACTACCTAGAGCGCCACGGCCCGATGCACGCCGAGCGCATGCTCAACTTCTTCGCCTTGGATGCGAGCAACCCAGGCAGCATCTATTGCTGTCTGCAGGCCGCGCGTAGCAATGCCCACGCCGTGCGCGGGCGGATCACCGCTGACATGTGGGAAAACATCAACGCCACGTGGTTGGAAATCCGTGGCATCGCCGAACAGGGCTTGGGCCGCTATGGCATCAGTCGCTTCTGCGAATGGGTCAAGGAGCGTTCGCACCTGTTTCGAGGCGCTACCTTCGGCACCATCATGCGGGGTGACCCGTATCGCTTTATTCGCCTTGGTACTTTTATCGAGCGCGCCGACAACACGTTACGTCTGATCGATGCGCGTTATGAAATGCTCGGCGAGGACATTGATGAAGTTGACGGTCGTCCGGCCCGTAGCTATTACCAATGGACAGCATTGCTGCGTGCACTGTCCTCGTTCGAGGCCTTTGCCGAGATTTACCGTGGCTCGCCCGGTACGCGCAAAGTCTCCGAACTGCTGTTACTGCGGCCCGACATACCCCGCTCGCTGCGCGCCTGCATGGCTGAACTGAACCTCATGCTCGCCAGCCTGCCCGGTGACAACGGCCGCCCGGCCCAACGCCTGGCCGCCGAACTGGAAGCGCGGCTGCGTTACACCAGCATCGAGGAAGTGCTCGATGAAGGCCTGCATGCCTGGCTCAATGATTTCATCGAGCTGGTCCGCCAGTTGGGCCAAGCCATCCAAAGTTCTTATCTGGAGGTCGCATGAGACTGTCAATCAGCCACGACACTACCTATCACTATGAAGATCAGGTACGTAACAGTATTCAGTACCTACGAATGACCCCGCACGACAGCGAACGCCAGCGTGTTCTCAGCTGGCAACTGACCCTGCCGCGCCCGGTGCGCGCTCAGCTCGACCCTTACGGCAACATCCTCCATGTGCTGACCTTGGAAGAGCCGCATGAATCCATCCTCATCGGTGCGCGTGGCCAGGTGGAGATCGACGAACAGCACGAAGCCGAGCATGAAAGCCGTTCGGCTCTGCCGTTTCTGCGTTTTACGCGCCTGACCGAAGCAGACGAAGCCCTGCGCGAGTTTGCCAAACTGCAAAGCCACAGCCGGCCAGACCGCAGCGGCCTGATCGACCTGATGCACGCCTTAAATGCGCATATCAGCTATCAGCCGGGTAGCACGGCGGTGGAAACTAGCGCCGCACAGGCCTTCGCCGGTGGCGTAGGCGTTTGCCAGGACCATGCCCACGCTTTTCTAGCCTGCGCACGCAGCCTGGGTATTCCGGCGCGCTATGTGTCGGGCTATCTGTTTACCGACAGCGAAGACCACCTTGCCAGCCACGCCTGGGCCGAAGCGTGGCTGGATGACGCCTGGTACAGCTTTGACGTGACCAACTGCCTGGCCAAGCCGGAACGCCACCTGAAACTGGCCGTGGGTCTGGACTACCTAGACGCCTGTCCGGTTCGCGGCATGCGTCGCGGCGGTGGGGTTGAGCAGATGCATGCACACGTGGAGGTTGCACCGTTGATTCAGGTGCAACAACAGTAAGAGTGCTGGCTAGCTTCGTAGGGTGGGTTAGTGGCGCTGATCGAGATTGATTGTTCAGCTCGGAGCGTGAGCGCCACGTAACCCACCAAGCGCTGGCCGACCTTTCACTGTTGCGCCTGCTGGCGCTTTTAGGCAGTGCAGTTGTGGCGGTCGGCTTGCGTATTGCTTTCGCCCCAAACGCGCGATTCCGTTTGATTCGCTGCGCTCACCCCTTCGGAGCCGTGCTAGAGCTCGTTCAGCCATCGGCTGTGCCAGTCGCAGCATCCATGCGGCTCACCCCTCTAGACAACGATTCTATTCACCCTCCTAACGGAGCATTTGGCGTCGTTTGTGTATTTTTCGTCGTCTAGCTAAAAGCAAAACCAAAGGCGTGTCACTACGGCCATTTGATGGGGTTCGCGTTGCTCAACCCACCCTGCGATCGGGTCGCCCAGCAGGCCACTAGCCAACTTATTGCGCCCGAGTGGCCTGAGCGTTGCCAATGGTTGGTCCTTGTTCGCCGGGTAGTCCCGCCACACGTATGTCGGGCAGGGTGCCGCCGATAAATTCCAGGCTGTAGGTGGGGAAGGCGAACTGCACCTCAAGATCACGTAGGCCCTGTAACAGGCCCAGGTTTATTTCCTGCTGGATATCCATGTACGTGTTGTAGTCCGAACTGAGGACGAAATACACCACCTCGAACGTCAACTGATAGTCGTCGAAAGCCAGAAAGTGCGCGCGGTCGAAATCCGCATCCGCCACTCCCTTGATCACTGTGGCCACCAGTCGGCTGACCTCGCGAACCTTTTCAGTGGGGGTGTTGTAGGTGATGCCGAATTTGAACAGGATGCGACGTTTTTCCATGCGTTTGTAGTTATGCAGGGTCTGGCGCAGCAGTTCGGCGTTGGAGCAGACCACCTGCTCGCCGCTTAGGCTGCGGATGCGCGTGGTTTTCAGGCCAATATGTTCGATGGACCCCGCGACATCGCCAAACACGACGAAATCGCCGATCTCAAACGGCTTATCAACACCAATCGCCAAGGACGCAAACAGGTCGCTAAGTAAGGTCTGCACCGCCAATGCCACGGCGATACCGCCCACGCCGAGACTGGCGACCAGGGCGGTGATGTTGATGCCGAGGTTGGCAAGAATCGACAGCAGCATCACCGACCAGATCAGTATGCGCAGCATGATCGCGATGATGGTGGTGGTCACCGGATTGCGCACGCTGCCATCGGGATGCATGACCAAGCTATTGGCCCATAAACGCACGCCACTGCCAAGCCATAGGGCGAACTGCAAACTCAGGGCGACGAACCAGCCATGGCTCAAGTTGGCCTGCCACTGTTCGGGTAGCTCCACCAGTTTGAGTGCCAATAGCAGGGAAAAAGCAAAGAGTAGAAAGCGGCTGGTTTGCCGAAATATCTCGGCCACCAAGCGGTAGCGCAGCTTGCGTTGGGTGTGGGCCCAATTCGCTAGGCGGGAGCTGAGGCGGTTGACCAGGGTGCGTGAGACGAAATAAGTAGTCAGGCTGACAAGCAGCACCAGCGCAACATTTACCCAAAGACGTTGGTTAAGCCAAAAATCCCAATCCTGCATAGATGTTATGCCTCCTAAGACATGTGTTTTTCGCGCTTCAACTGCGCTAGTGCATGTTGTTCGGTTGGCACTTGCATCAATAGTTCAGCGGGTATGGGTAGTTCGGCAATGATAGGTGCTCAGTTGCCGAGCAGGTGTTAGCGTGTTTTTGCGAGCTATTGGTGCCCAGTCAAATGGCGCAGTGTGCGAGCAGCTTCTTACTGCTGCAGTGATCTGTTCTGCTGACCAGTTCTGGTAGTGAGGTGGTTCGAGTGCGGCGGGGCAATTCAGATGGTGATGACCTTAATCCTGCGACTCTAAAGCTAACTTCAGTTCGTCATAACCGCCCGCATTGATCAGGTTGCTATAGCCCATGGCGCGCAGGCTCTCCTCGGCGACGCTGGCGCGGCCGCCGCTGCGGCAGTAGAGGACGATCGGAGTGTCTTTCGCCGGGGCGATGGCGCTGATGCGGTCAGCAATCTCTTCGTGGCCGACCTGCTGGGCACCTGTTATTGCACCAGCAGCGAATTCTTCGGCGGTGCGGACATCAATCAGAACGCTGTCGGGGGATTGCAGGGCAGTGATGGCAGCGCTCAGTGCTATTTCATCGGCCATCAGTGGCAGGCTAATCATTAAGCCGAAGGCCATCATTAAGCGGCGCATGGCAAGCTCCTTGGGGTGGTTGCGACCACCCTAGCACAGGTGTCAGTTTTCTCGCTGTAGTTGAGTGCTGCAGACGCTGCCTGCTCACATGACGTTGGTGGGCAGGACCGAACCTAGAATCTGTTCTGCATGATTAGACGCGAATGAAATACCAGCCACTCTAGATTTAGCTGACCAAGCGGGTCAGGTTGGGCAATATCAGGATTACGGTGGTGGCAAAAACGATCATGCCTGCCTGGCGCATCTTCACGGGATTGAACATGGCGATTGGCCTTATTGTTGTTTGCGGCGAGTGGTCGCTGTCCTGTTTACTGCGCGGATGCGATGCCTCGTCTCATGGTGAGCATTCAAGCCGTCCCGGCAAAACCCGCGACGGCGCCTACATCAGCCACTCAACGCACTATGTGCCCGTGGCCCGATTTAAATATAGAAGCGGGCAGGGGCCTTCTATAGACGCCTTGATTACTAATAGGCTCAGGCTAGTTGCCGGACGTTATGACCGTTGCCGTGTCGCCCGCACTCGGGCCTTGAGCTAGACAGGGTTATGCTCCTTCGCCCAGTGATTGACCGTTTGTCTGAGCTGAGTGGTCAATGGGCCTGAGCATTTCGGTCATTGAGCCTGTCCTTGCGCGGCGTATGGTAGGCCCACTCAACAAAAACAGGTGCAGGCTCGACCTGCGCCGCTAGCCACCCTCCACTGGAGGTCCGAGGACGCCATGACCGAAGCATTTATTTTCGATGCAGTGCGCACGCCCCGCGGCAAGGGCAAGAAGGATGGGGCGCTGTACAGCGTCAAGCCTGTCGACCTGATCGCCGGCCTGCTCAAGGCGCTGCAAGCGCGCAATAACCTCGATACCAGCCAGGTCGATGACATCGTGCTCGGCTGCGTGACGCCGGTGGGTGATCAGGGCGCGGACATCGCCAAGACGGCGGCCATGGTCGCCGATTGGGGTGTCAGCGTCTCGGGCGTACAGCTCAATCGTTTCTGCGCCTCGGGCCTGGAAGCGGTGAACCTGGGCGCGATGAAGGTGCGTTCCGGTTTCGAGGACTTGGTAGTGGTGGGCGGCGTCGAGTCGATGTCGCGTATTCCCATGGGCTCCGATGGTGGCGCCTGGGTGATGGACCCGGCCACCAATATGCAGACTCACTTCACACCACAGGGTATCGGCGCCGACTTGATCGCCACCCTAGAAGGCTTTAGCCGCACTGATGTCGACAGCTTCGCCCTGCGTTCGCAGCAAAAAGCCGCCCGCGCCAGCAAGGATGGCTCGTTCAGCAAGTCGCTGATTCCGGTGGCGGATCAGAACGGCATTGTGTTGCTCGACCACGATGAATTTATCCGCGGCGAATCCACCCTTGAAGGCCTGGGCAAGCTCAAGCCGAGCTTCGAGATGATGGGCCAGATGGGTTTCGACAGCACCGCGCTGCGGGTTTACAGCCACGTCGAGCAGATCAATCACGTACACACACCGGGCAACAGTTCGGGCATTGTCGACGGCTCGGCCTTGATGCTGATCGGCTCCGAAGCCAAGGGCCGCGAACTGGGCCTCAAGCCGCGCGCGCGCATTGTCGCCACCGCCGTGACCAGCACCGACCCGACCATCATGCTCACCGGCCCAGCGCCGGCAACACGCAAGGCGCTGGCCAAGGCCGGGCTGAATATCGCGGACATCGACCTGTTCGAAGTCAACGAGGCGTTTGCCTCGGTGGTGATGAAGTTTATGAAGGACATGGGCGTCAGCGAAGACAAGGTCAACGTTAACGGCGGTTCCATCGCCATGGGTCACCCACTGGGTGCGACCGGTTGCGCGATTCTCGGCACCCTGCTTGATGAGCTTGAGACGCGCCAACTGCGTTATGGCCTGGCCACGCTCTGCGTCGGCGGCGGTATGGGCATTGCCACGATTATTGAAAGAGTTTGAGGCGGAGATAAGAAAAATGACTGACGCCATCCGTTACGAAAAAGGTCAGGACAATATCGTCGTTCTGACCATGGACATGCCCGGCCAAAGTGCTAACACCATGAACGCGGTGTACCGTGAAGTCATGGGGGCCACCGTTGCCCGTTTAGAAGCCGAGAAGGACTCTATCGCTGGTGTGATTGTCACCTCCGCGAAGAAGACTTTCTTTGCCGGCGGCGACCTGGCTGAGCTGATCAAGGTCACCAAGGCTGACGCGCAAACCTTCTATGAAATGGTCCTCAACATCAAAGGCCAACTGCGCCGCCTGGAAACCTTGGGTAAGCCAGTGGTTGCCGCAATTAATGGCGCGGCCCTCGGTGGTGGTTGGGAAATCGCCCTGGCGTGTCATCACCGTATCGCTCTGGATAATTCCAGCGTGCAACTGGGCTTGCCGGAAGTGACTCTCGGCCTGCTGCCAGGTGGCGGCGGCGTGGTACGCATGGTGCGGTTGCTCGGTCTAGAAAAAGCCCTGCCGTATCTCGCCGAAGGCAAGAAGGTGCGCCCCGATGCGGCGCTCAAGGCCGGCCTGATTGATCAACTGGCCAGTGACAGAGACGATCTCATGGCCAAGGCTCGCGCCTGGATTACAGCCAACCCTAACGCGGTGCAGCCTTGGGATGTGAAGGGCTACAAGCTACCTGGCGGCACGCCGTCCAGCCCCAATGTGGCACAGATGCTGGCCATCGCCCCGAGCGTGCTGCGCGATAAAACCAAAGGCTGCTTCCCTGCGCCTGAGAAAATCATGTGCGCTGCCGTTGAGGGTGCTCAGGTCGACTTCGACACCGCGCAGATCATCGAGGCGCGCTACTTCACCGAGCTGACCACAGGGCAAGTGGCAAAGAACATGATTGGCACCTTCTGGTTCCAACTCAACGAAATCAACGCCGGCGGTTCGCGTCCGCAGGGTTTTGAGCCCTATGTGACCAAGAAAGTCGGCGTGCTCGGTGCCGGCATGATGGGCGCCGGTATTGCCTATGTGTCAGCGGTTGCCGGCATCGATGTGGTGCTCAAGGACATCTCCATCGAAGGTGCCGAGAAGGGCAAGGACTACGCCGCCAAGTTGCTGGAGAAGAAAGTTGGCCGTGGCCAAATGAGTGCCGAGAAGCGACATGGCATCCTGGCGCGGATCAAACCGACCATCAGCGATGCTGACTTTGCCGATTGTGACTTGATCATCGAGGCAGTGTTTGAGGACCGTGACCTGAAAGCCAACGTCACGGCAGCTGCCGAGCGTGCGGCGCTTAGCGATGCGGTAATCGCCTCCAACACCTCTACCCTGCCGATCACCGGCCTGGCTGGTGCGGTGCAGAAGCAGGATAAGTTTATCGGGCTGCATTTCTTTAGCCCGGTGGACAAGATGCCGTTGGTGGAAATCATCAAGGGCGAGCAGACCAGTGATGAAACCCTGGCGCGTGGCTTCGACTACGTCATGCAGATCAAAAAGACCCCGATTGTGGTCAACGATAGCCGTGGCTTCTTCACCTCGCGGGTGTTCGGCACCTTCACCAACGAAGGCATCGCCATGCTTGGCGAAGGCGTATCGGCGGCGATGATCGAGAATGAGGCGCGCAAAGCCGGCATGCCAGTCGGCCCGCTGGCGATCAG
>JAGGNC010000193.1 GCA_017886405.1 Pseudomonas sp.
TTCGACGACTGACGCCGAATCATCACGCATAAAAAAGCCCCGCAAAATGCGGGGCTTTTTTATTAAGCAGCGCAGACAAGGCCTGCGCTGCTTCGTTCAGGCGCTTTGTGCCAGGTCCATCAACTCGCGGTTAGCCACAGCGTACATGGCGTAATCGGTGCTGGTGGCTGCGCGCAGCTCACCCAGCATGAGCTTCCAGCGGTCCACCAGACGACGGTGCTGATCGAGCCACACGCCGACACGCTCTTCGATACCCGCCGGCCCTTCAGCCATTTGCAGCACTGACACGGTGATGGCGCGTTGTTGCCAGTCCAGGTCATCGCGGAAGGCTTCACGGGCCAGCGCTTGCCAGTTGTTTTCCACCGGTAGGTTAGTGATCTGCTGCAAGTACCAGGACAGCTCCAACGCGTCGCCAACGGCAAAGTAGGCGGCCGCCACGCGATCCGGCTCCTGCCCCGTCACATCCGCGGCCTCAATGATTGGCAACAGGGTATAGAGATTACTGATACCCGCGACAACACGCGCGAGCACTTCCGGCACCCCAGCTTCGGCGTATGCCTGGAAGCGTGCCAGCCACTGTTCGCGGGCCGGCCCTTCAAGCAGTTCGTCGAGACGACCGACCAGCGCATCCATTCGCGGCGCGAAGTGGGCAACGTCACGCGCAACATCCAGATCATTGCGGCGGTTGCGCGAGAACCAGCGCGTGGTGCGACGGCCCAAGCGCATCAGCTCATCCATCAACTGCAGTTGCAGATCGGCTGACACTTTATAGTCCAGCAATTCGATTTGCTGCCACCAATGCGGCAAGCGGAACAGGTCACGCACGATCACATAGGCACCGGCGACATTCGCCGCACTCATGCCCGTGGACTCTTTCAGGCGCTGCACAAAGGTGATGCCCATGTGGTTGACCAGATCGTTAGCGATCTGCGTACTGACAATTTCGCGCTTGAGGCGATGGCGACGCATCGGCTCACCGAACATCTGCGCCAACCTCGGCGGGAACGCCGTTTCCATCTCGCGCGCCAGGTACTCGTCATCCGGCACTTGGGATTTGAGCAGCGATTCCTTGAGGTCGATCTTGCTGTAGGAGATCAGCACCGACAGTTCCGGCCGGGTCAACCCCAGGCCATTGGCGGCGCGCTCGTTGAGCTCGTCATCGGTGGGTAGGAACTCCAGAGCACGATCCAATTTACCGGCCGCTTCCAGCGCTGACATCAGCCGCTTGTACTCGCCCACCCGCTCACGGGCGCGGCGCTCGGCCAACGACAACGCCTGGGTCTGCTTGTAATTGTTGCCCAACACCAGGCCACCGACTGCGTCGGTCATTTCCACCATCAGTTTGTTACGCTGCTTACCCGTCATATCGCCGGCTGCAACGATTTCGCCGAGCAGAATCTTGATATTCACTTCGTGGTCAGAGCAATCCACACCACCGGCGTTATCGATAAAGTCGGTGTTGCTCTTGCCGCCATTGAGGCTGTATTCGATGCGGCCCAGTTGGGTCATACCGAGGTTACCGCCCTCACCCACCACCTTGGCGCGGAGCTCACGACCATCCACGCGCAGCAGATCGTTGGCCTTGTCACCCACATCGGCATGGCTTTCCTTGCTGGACTTCACATAGGTGCCAATACCACCGTTCCACAGCAGATCGACCGGGGCCTTGAGCAAGGTATTGAGCAGTTCGTTCGGGGCCAGTTTGTCGGCACTGATGTCGAAGCGCTCTTTCATCTGCGCACTGATTGGAATGCTCTTGGCGCTGCGCAAGAAAATCCCGCCGCCTGCCGAGATCAACTGGCTGTCGTAGTCGGTCCAACTGGAACGCGGCAGATCAAACAGCCGTTGACGCTCAATAAAGCTCTTGGTCGCGTCCGGGTTAGGATCGATAAAGATATGCATGTGGTTAAAGGCAGCCACCAACTGCAGACTTTCCGACAGCAGCAAGCCGTTGCCAAACACGTCACCGGCCATGTCGCCAATACCGATCACGGTGACGTTATCCTTTTGCACATCGATTCCGCGCTCGCGGAAATGCCGTTGCACAGACACCCAAGCACCCTTGGCGGTAATGCCCATACCTTTGTGGTCGTAGCCCGCCGAGCCGCCAGACGCGAACGCATCATCCAGCCAGAAGCCATAGTCGGCGGCAATGCCGTTGGCGATATCGGAGAAGGTTGCCGTGCCTTTGTCGGCAGCCACCACCAGGTAAGGATCGTCGCCATCGTGGCGCACCACGTTTTGCGGCGGCACCACGTTGCCGTCTTTGAGGTTGTCGGTGATATCCAGCAGGCCGCTGATAAAGATGCGGTAGCAGGCAATGCCTTCCGCCAGCACATCATCGCGCGAGCCTCCCAGCGGCAAACGCCTTGGCACAAAGCCACCTTTGGCACCTACCGGCACAATCACCGCGTTCTTCACTTGCTGGGCCTTAACCAGGCCCAGCACTTCAGTACGGAAGTCTTCTTCGCGGTCCGACCAGCGCAGGCCGCCACGGGCAACGGCGCCAAAACGCAGGTGCACGCCTTCAACCCGTGGCGAGTAGACAAAGATTTCGAACTTCGGCGTCGGCCGTGGAATATCCGGAATCGCCCGCGGGTTGAGCTTGAAGCTGAAGTACGTCTTGTTTTGCCCGGCCGCGTCGACCTGGTAGAAATTGGTGCGCAGCGTGGCTTTGATCAGGTCCAGGTAGCGACGCAGGATGCGGTCTTCGTTGAGTACCGCAACGTTATCCAGCGCAGCAAGGATCGCCTGCTCCAGCTTCTGCTGTTTGTCTTCCAGGTCATCGGCGTTCAGTTTGCGCGCCAGGTAGAAGCGCGTCTTGAACAGGCGCACCAGTTCCTTGGCGATATTGGAGTGATTGACCAAGGTGCCGGCGATGTAGCTGAGGTCGAAACCCAAGCGGATCTGCTTGAGGTAACGCGCATAGGCACGCAGCAATGCCACATCACGCCACGGCATGGCGGCCATCAGCACCAGACGGTTGAAGCCGTCATTTTCTGCGGCGCCACCGACGATATTGACGAAGGCACCCTGCAGCGTGTCGTTGAGCTGCTGGATGTCCACATCCAGCCCTTCGGCATAGGTAAAGGCAAAATCGTGAATCCAGAACTCACGGCCATCAGCGCGGCGCAGCTTGTAGGGAAACTCGCCGAGTACCCGCAGGCCGAGGTTTTCCAGAATCGGCAGCACGTCCGACAGCGGTAACGGCGTATCGGCGTGATACAGCTTGCAGTGCAACTGTGGGCCATCCTGGGTCAGCGGCTGATAGAAGCTCATCACCAACCTGCGCTCGTTGTTTAGGCTGAGCAGGTGCTGCATGTCCACCACCGCCGAGTGCGGGGCAAAGCGCTCACGGTAGCCTGCAGGAAAACCATCGAGGAACTCACTCAGCACTTCAGTGCCCTGAGCTTCACCCAGGCTTTCCA
Source organism: Pseudomonas sp. (assembly GCA_017886405.1). Lineage (GTDB taxonomy): Bacteria > Pseudomonadota > Gammaproteobacteria > Pseudomonadales > Pseudomonadaceae > Aquipseudomonas. The sequence goes on from JAGGNC010000193.1 coordinate 3,429, forward strand.
CCATCAGGCTGATGTAATCATCCTTCCACGAGCGGCAGGCCTGGATGACTTCTTTTTCCAGGCGTACAGGGTCGATCTGCAGATGATTTTTCGGGTCGACTTTGAGAATAAACTGCACCCGCGCCAGCACCGACTCGGAGAAGAACGTCCAGAACTCACAATCAATCCCCTGCAGGCGATCCATCAGTACCTGCTGGATCTTCAGGCGAGTCTCAGTGGAGTAAACATCACGCGGCACATACGCCAGGCAGTAGCAGAAGCGGCCATAGGGATCGCGACGCAGGAACACACGAATCTTGTTACGTTCCTGTATTTGCACGATGGCCATGGTGGTGCTGAACAGCTCATCTACCGAGGTCTGAAACAGATCATCACGCGGCAGTACTTCGAGAACCTGAGCCAACTCTTTACCCAGGTGCGCGAAGCTGTCGAAGCCGGAACGGCGCTCGATCTCGTCTACCTTGCGACGAATGTAGGGGATATTCCACACGCTTTCGGCATACACCGATGAGGTGTAAAGCCCCATAAAACGGCATTCCTGGATGACCTTGCCCTTACTGTCCAGCTCGCGGATCGACACCAGGTCCGGGTAGGCCGGACGGTGCACACGACTCGGCACGGCCGCCTTGGCGAAAGACAGCAACTGCGCCTCACGCAGGTAACTGACAGCCTCTGTTTCGATGTGCGTGTCATCAGCCGTCAGCCCCGAACGGAGGCGCTTGGACATGCCGAGCAGGGATTTCTCGTCATAGACAATAGTGCCGCCATCGGCACTGCCGGCAACGGTGAACTCTTCATAGCCGAGAAAGGTGAAGTGGTTGTCGAGCAACCAGCTCATAAACACTTTGACCTCTTCCAGCTCGGCACCGTCGACCTTGAGGTTGGCTTTACTCAACCAGGCCAGCAGCTCTTTGGCCTTGGCCTTCATTGGCTGGAAGTCCGCCACACTCAGGCGTACATCGCTGAAAACGTCGTGCAGGGCTTTTTCGAGGATTTTCAGTTCGCCTGCGCTGGAGCAGCGGTCGATCTCCAGAAACATTAGCGCTTCTTGCTGGACATCCTTGCCCTGGACACTTTTCGGCAGAATTTCCAGCAGCTCACCACGTTTGTTGCGGCGCACACTGAACACACTGTTCTGCAGGGTATGGATGCTGTAGCCGCGACGGTTCAACTCCATGCGCGCCGAGTCGACCAGGAACGGAATATCGCTGTGCAGGATTTCCACGGCCGTATGGGTGGACTGCCAGCCGTGTTTCTCATAATCAGGGTTGAAAACCCTTACTTGCGGCTTGGCTGGAACAAAACGTTGCAACACCCGCCAGGAGGACAATGTGCTACCGACCAGATCCGAGAGGCGACGCTGGGTCAGCTCCTCTAGGGCGATGATGCCGAAAAATTGTTCGGCGAACAGAGCGACTTGTGGCAGAGCCTGTTCGCTGACGTGCTGCGCCAGCGCCGTTTGCAGGTGGTGCTGAAAATCGGCTTTGCTGGCCGCCGTAAAGAACGCCATGGTGTGCTCCATTTGGCTTGTTATTCGACTAGGGGGCAGTCGCGAAAAATAACCTCCGCCACAACCTTGTAGTTCAACGTTAGTCTAGGAGGCAGCGATTGCATTAAAGTGGCTGCCACTTACCTCTGGCGAGTCTCAAGACTCGCTGGTCACATTTGCCGGATGAGCTTAACGATGGAACACCGTGAAGCGCTTGTCGCGCTGCGACATTTTCTTTCAAGTCAGATCCTCGGCCAGGAAAAACTCATCGAAAGGCTGCTGATTGCCTTGCTCGCTGATGGGCACATGCTGGTCGAGGGTGCTCCCGGCTTGGCCAAGACCAAGGCCATCAAAGAGCTGGCGGAGGGGATCGAAGCTGAGTTTCACCGCATTCAGTTCACCCCTGACCTGCTGCCAGCCGATATCACCGGCACCGAAATCTATCGGCCGGAAACCGGCAGCTTCGTGTTTCAGCAGGGGCCGATCTTCCACAACCTGGTGCTGGCCGATGAAATCAACCGCGCCCCGGCCAAGGTGCAATCGGCGCTGCTTGAAGCCATGGCCGAGCGCCAGGTCAGCGTAGGCCGCAGCACCTATACCCTGTCACCGTTGTTTCTGGTGCTGGCGACACAGAACCCGATCGAGCAGGAAGGCACCTACCCGTTGCCCGAAGCGCAGCTCGACCGCTTTCTGATGCATGTGAAAATCGGTTTTCCAGACGCCAGCGTGGAACGCAAAATCCTCGCCCAGGCCCGTGGTGAAGCGCTCAACGGTGAAACCAAGCCCGAGCAACTGGTCAGCCAGCAGGCAATATTTGCCGCGCGCCAGGAAATCCTCGGTCTGTATATGGCCGATGCAGTGGAGGAGTACCTGGTGCAACTGGTGATGGCCTCGCGCACCCCGGCCAAGTTCGACGCAGAACTGGCCGAGTGGATTGCCTACGGCGCCAGCCCACGTGGCTCGATTGCCCTAGACCGCTGCTCACGCGCCCATGCCTGGTTGGCTGGACGTGATTTCGTCAGCCCGGAAGATATCCAGGCCGTGCTGTTCGATGTGCTGCGTCACCGCATCATCCTATCGTTTGAGGCGGAAGCTGCCGGCATCGACCAGGACCGCGTGGTGCAGCGTATCCTCGACGTTGTGGCGGTCGCCTAAGCGCCATGCACGACCAACCCACGCAGCCCGGCATTCGTGTCAGCCTCGGTGAACTGATCGAGATGCGCCACCGTGTGCGTGAGGTGCAGCTGTTCTCCACCCCGGCGCGGCGCAGCCCGCTGATTGGTCTGCACCACTCCAAGTTGCGCGGGCGCGGCGTGGATTTCGACCAGGTGCGGATTTACCAACCTGGCGACGATGTACGCACCATCGACTGGCGTGTGACCGCACGCACCCAAGAACCGCACACCAAGCTGTTCCACGAGGAGCGTGAGCGACCGATTTACATCATGGTCGAGCAGAGTAAACGGTTGTTCTTCGGCTCTGGGCTGATGTTCAAATCGGTGCTCGCCGCCCAGGCCGCCAGCCTGATCGGTTGGGCCGCACTGGGCCATAACGACCGCATTGGTGGCCTGGTATTCGGCGACGTTGAGCACCACGAGATCAAACCGCGACGCAGCAAGCAGAGCCTGCTGCAATTGCTCAGCCGCCTGGCCAAAGCCAATCAAGCCTTGAACAACGACAGCCAGGGCGGGCGCGACAACCAGGGTGGGCGCGACGGCTTCGGCCTGGCCCTGCGCCGTGCCCGCGAAGTGCTGCGCCCTGGCAGCCTGGTGGTGGTGCTGTGCGATGAACGCACCCTCAGCGACAACAGCGAACAACAGCTGCTCCTGCTGGCGCGGCATACCGACCTGCTGTTGCTACCACTCTCCGACCCACTGGACCATGCACTGCCCGCCGCTGGCCTGCTGCGCTTTAACGAGCGCGACGCGCAGTTGGAACTCGACACCCAGGACGCCGACCTGCGCCAGGCTTACCGCAGCCTTGCGGATGCACGCCAAGCGCGCTGGCAGCGCCTGGCGCAGAAGCTCGGGGTACCGCTGCTGGCCCTAAATACCCAGAGCGAGATGATCGAGCAACTGCGTCAACACCTGAATGCCCAGCGGGCGAGGAAAACCCTGTGAACCCGCTGGACCAGCTCGAACCGTTGATCGCGCCTGCGCCCATCAGCGGGTGGCCGCCGGCACCGGGCTGGTGGATACTCGCAGTGGTGTTGCCACTGCTTTTGTGGGGCGCGTTCACGTTGCTTAAACGCTTGCCGCGCAAGGCGAGTGCTCAGGCAAAAGAAGCCGCCCTGGAGCCACTGCGCCAAGCGGCACTGATCGAACTCGAACAGCTCAGCAAACCCTATGACGGCATCGATGCAGGCCCCTGGTTGCAACAGCTCAATGCCATCCTTAAGCGCCTGTGCCGCGAGCGCTACCCGCAAAGCCGTAGCCATATATTGAGCAGCCGCGCCTGGCTGGCCTTCCTCGACAGCCGCTGCCCAGCCGCCGGCCTGACCCGCTGGATGATCCTGGTAGAAGGCGCCTACCGACCGCATTGCAACCTGGATGACAAGGCCATCGCCGGCCTCAATCAGGCTGTCTCGACCTGGATTCGCAAACATGTTTGAGTTTGCCTGGCCTTGGGTCTTTGTTCTTGCGCCACTGCCCTGGCTGCTGCGGGTCTGGTTACCGCCCGCTGACAGTGGTGAGGCGGCGCTGAAAATCAGCTTCCTGGCTGAGCTGGAAAGCTTGAGCGGACGACGTGCACGGGTGCGTTTGCCAGCCTTGCGGCAACAGCTGCCTTTTGTACTGATCTGGCTCTTGCTACTGCTTGCCTGCGCCCGTCCGCAATGGCTGGGCGAACCGTTGCCCTTGCCTGCCAGCGGCCGTGACCTGTTGCTGGCTGTGGATGTTTCTGGCTCCATGGATTACGCGGACATGCTGTGGGAGGACGAGGAAGTCAGCCGCCTGACCCTGGTCAAACACCTGCTCAGCGACTTTATTGACGGTCGTCAGGGTGATCGGGTTGGCCTAATCCTGTTTGGCAGCCGCGCTTATTTGCAATCACCGCTGACCTTTGACCGGCAGACCGTGCATACCTGGCTGGATGAGGCGCAGATAAATATTGCTGGGCCACAGACCGCCATCGGCGACGCCATTGGCCTGGCGGTCAAGCGCCTGCGCGAGCGGCCGGCGCAAAGTCGCGTACTGGTGCTGGTGACGGATGGCGCCAACAACGGCGGTGAAATCGACCCCATTACCGCCGCCCGTCTCGCCGCCGAGGAAGGCATCACCATCTACCCGATTGGTATCGGTGCAGATCCCGAGCAAGGCGGCGTACTCGGCATGCTTGGTTTCAACCCTGGCATTGAACTGGACGAACCGAGCCTGCGCATAATCGCCGACACCACCGGCGGCGAATACTTTCGCGCCCGTGACAGTGAGGAGCTGCGAGCCATCGAAGCCACCCTCGACCGCCTCGAACCGGTGGCGCAGAAGCCGACCCTGGCGCGACCGACCTTGCCACTCTATCCATGGTTACTGGGCCTGGCTTTATTGCTCAGCCTGCTCCTGGTCAGCCAGACGCTCTGGCCAACCCTGCAACAACGCTGGCGCATCAGCTTGACCCGAGCTCGGAGGAAACCATGATGAGCGCGCTGGCCAGCCTCTGGCCCCACTGGCAACGGCCGTTCTGGTTATTACTGCTACCTCTGCTGGGCATAATGCTGTGGCAGCTCTGGCACCGGAAAAAACGCAGCGGGCGCTGGCAAGCCTTGCTACCGACCGCTTTCCAGGCTGCGCTGCTGACCACCAGCAGCAGCGGGCGCAGCAGTCGTCTGCCCTGGGTGGCCCTCGGCCTAGCCTGGCTACTGGCACTGCTGGCGCTGCTTGGCCCGAGCTGGCAACGTATCGAGCAGCAGAATCCCAAGCCAGCCGACCCGCTGGTGGTGCTGCTCGAACTGACCCCAGAAATGCTCGCCAGCGACGCTTCACCTAACCGCCTGGCCCAAGCTAAACGCAAACTGCTCGACCTGCTGGAAGCGCGCCAGGATGCGCAAACCGCCATCGTCGTCTATGCCGGCAGCGCGCACACCGTGGTGCCACTGTCCGACGACCTATCCACCAGTCGCAATCTGCTCGATGCCCTCAACCCAGGGATTATGCCCGAGCCCGGCAAACGCGCCGATCTGGCCGTAGCCAAGGCGCTGCAGCTGCTCGAGCAGGGCGCCCAAGGCAACGGCCGTTTGCTACTGCTGACCAGCACCCTGAGTGAGGTCGAACGCCAGGCCATCACCCAAGCACTCGGCTGGCGCGGCGAACGCTTGCACATTCTCGGTATCGGCAGCACTCAGGGTGCGCCGATCATTCAGGAGGACGGCTCATTTCTCAAAGACCCACAAGGCGCCATCCTGCTACCGCGCCTGGACAGCATTGGCCTCAAACGCTTTGCCACTGAAGTCGGCGGTCAGTACCAGGGCGTCACCCTGGATGAGCGTGACCTGCGCAGCCTGGGCTTGCTTGAGGCACCGCAACAGGTGCGTCGTGACGGCGAGCTAACGCGCCTGCAGGCATGGGCTGACCAAAGTCATTGGTTGCTGCTGCCCCTGCTATTACTGGCAGCCTGCGCCGCGCGGCGAGGCTGGTTGCTGTGCCTGCCGTTGCTGCTACTGAGCCTGCCGCAAAACAGCTACGCCTTCAGCTTCGAAGACATCTGGTTGCGTCCTGATCAACAAGGTCAGCGCCTGCTCGACGCGCAGCAACCCGCCGCAGCGGCGCAGCGCTTCAACGACCCACGCTGGCAAGGCCAGGCCCTTTATCAGGCGGGCGATTACGCCGCCGCCGCCGAACGCTTCGCCAATGGCGAAACCGCCACCGACCACTACAACCGGGGTAATGCCCTGGCGCGCAGTAATGAACTAGAAGCTGCAGTGGATGCTTATACCCAGGCGCTGGAATTACAGCCCGACCTGACTCAGGCGCAAACGAACAAAGCCTTGGTCGAAGAAATGTTGCGCCAAAATCAGCAACAACAAGATCAGCCAGATAACGCGCAAGAGCCGAGCGAACAACAAAATCCACCCAGCACCCCGCCGCAGGGCGGACGATCTGAACAGAATGCCCCGCAGCAGGCCGAACAACCGCCTGCCAGCCCATCAGAGCCTGAAGATGAGGGCCAAGAGCCCGCCAAACCCGGCGCAGACGAAGGCTCAGATACACCGCCGAAACAACCGCAAGAAGACGATAGCGACAGCCGTGGAGAGCAGGTCGCTAGCGCCGAACCGGCCCTAGACGGCGAACGTCGCCAGGCATTGGAGCAATGGCTGCGGCAGATCCCCGATGATCCGGGCGAGTTGCTGCGGCGTAAATTCAGGCAGGAACAACAACAGCGCCAGGAACAACTGCAATGAGTCGACTGCTCTGTACCCTTTTGTTTAGCCTTTTTGCCCTGCACGCCAGTGCGCAAAGCCTGATCGCCACTGTCGACCGCACCCGCCTGGATACCGGTGAAAGTGCTGAGCTGACCCTGGAATCGGATGACGCCACGCTGTTTGGCAAGCCTGATCTGCAGCCACTCAATGAACTGTTCGAGGTGCTCGGTACCCGCCAGGTCAATCGCCTGACCAGCGGAGGTAATAGGGCCCAGGCCAGCACCCGCTGGATCATCACCCTGCAACCCAAACACAGCGGTTATGTCGTGATACCTCCACTGAACCTGGGGCAACTGCAAAGCGCACCGATCACCCTCCACGTAAGGCAAACCACTGGCGCCGCTGACAGCCGCCTGGCACCGGTGTTTATCGATGCCAGCCTGGATCATGAACGTGTCTACGTGCAGGCGCAAACCGTGCTGACGCTGCGTATCTACCACTCCGTTTCCCTGTACGACGACAGTAACCTGACCCAGCTAGACATGCCCCAGGCGCGGGTTGAGGCCCTGGGTGAGCCGCGCACCTATGAAAAAGACATCAACGGCCTACGCCACGGCGTGATCGAGTTGCGCTACGCGATCTTCCCCCAAGAAAGTGGCGAGTTAGTGATCCCCTCACAAGCCTTTACCGCCACGGCGGTTGATCGCGCCAGCAGCAATGCCTATAACCCGTTTGGCCCACGCCCAGGCAAGGTTATACGAGTCAGATCACCAGAAATCCCGCTGCTGGTAAAAGCCAAACCGGCCAGCTATCCGGCCGATGCACCCTGGCTCCCCGCGCGCTCATTGACGCTTAGCGAAGCGTGGAACCCCGAGCCAGAAACAGCCCGTGTCGGCGACTCCCTGACACGCAGCCTAGCACTCAAGGCAGAAGGCCTGGCTAGCGCGCAACTGCCGCCCTTGCCAGCCACACACGTTGCCGGCCTACGTCGCTATCCAGACCAACCACAACTGAGCAACAAGGCCAGTGAGAATGGCCTTCAGGGCAGCCGTGAAGAACGTGAAGCGCTGGTGGCTAATCGCGAAGGCGTGATTAACCTCCCCGCCATCGAGGTTCTCTGGTGGAACACCACGACCGATCAACTGGAGCGCAGCAGCCTGCCAGCTCGTGACCTACAGGTGGCTGCCAATCCGAGCCTGGAAACCTTGCCGGTAGACGTGCAACAGCTCGCCCCTGCCGGGGCAGCTGAAGTAGAGGTGTGGCCTTGGCAACTCAGCAGCGGATTACTGAGCCTGACGACAGTGCTCGGTTTTACCCTCTGGTGGCGGGCACGCCGTCAGCCTGCGGTGGTGACCAGCCAACAAAGTGGCCCCAGCCCACGCAACCTGCTCGATGACCTTAAACGCGCGTGCCTGGCCAATGATTCCCTAGCCACCCGTCACGCCCTCGATGCCTGGGCCCGACAACAACCAGAAACCTTGGCCGATATGGCCGCGCGCTATACCCCGCTGTCCGATGCCCTCGATGGCCTGAATGGCGCGCTTTACAGCGAAAGCGGCCAACACTGGCAAGGTCGTAACCTGTGGCTGGCCATTCGCAGCCTGCCTGCCACCGAAGACCTCGAGAACACGGCCAATCAAGACACCAACGCCCTGCCCCCGCTGTATCCGCGCTAACCGTCACCATCGATACGATCATCCAGTCGCGGAACAATAGCTCCACGCTTATGGAGGGTGGGTGGCATAACGCTGGGATTAAGCAGCAACTGCGGCGTCTGTGTGCCAAGTAACCCACCATGCATGTGATCGGCCTGCCACTGCTCAGTGGCTGAAGGCGCAACTGGCTAGCAGTAGAAAGCCCATGACCCTGGGCCTTACCTAAGCGGCCCGACCCACTCGACAAATTATCCCGCTAGAGGTAGCGCCTAACTGGCTTAGAGGCTTGATGGCATAACGAATGTATAGGCAATAAAAAACCGCGACCTGACGGCCGCGGTTTTTTAATTCTACTGCGTGTCGGGCTTAGGCCTTGTTGCGTAGCTTCTCCGGGTTGATCAGGAAGCGTGCCAGGGCAGGCAGCAGCCAAAGCGCGCCGATCATGTTCCAGAGGAACATAAAGGTCAGCATCAGACCCATGTCGGCCTGGAACTTGATTGCCGAGAAGATCCAGGTTGCCACACCAATCGCCAAGCACACGCCGGTGAACAGTACTGCCTTACCTGTCGACTTAAGGGTCAAGTAGTAAGCTTCCTGTAGCGCATAACCCTGACGCAGGTAGGTTTCCAGACGACTGTAGATATAGATGCCGTAGTCGACACCGATACCCACGCCGAGGGCGATTACCGGCAGGGTCGCCACCTTCACACCGATACCCATATAGGCCATCAGGGCGTTACCCAGCACCGAGGTCAATACCAGCGGTAGGATCACGCAGAGGGTGGCAGCCAGCGAACGGAAAGTCAGCAGGCACATAATGCTTACGGCCGCATAGACCGCAACCAACATGGTGGTTTCAGACGCCGCGATCACCTCGTTGGTAGCCGCTTCGATACCCGCGTTACCCGCTGCAAGGATGAACTGTAGGTCGTCCTTGTTGTTCTGCTTAGCAAAGTCTTCGGCGACTTTAACCACACGAGTCAGGGTTTCAGCCTTGTGGTCTGTCAGGAAGACCAACACCGGAGCAACCGAACAATCCGCGTTGTACAAACCATCAGCCCGGGCAATGGAGTTGTTCAACATGTCCTGATTACGCGACAGGGTTTCCCATTTCAGGTTGCCCTCGTTCATGCCCTTAATGACCTGGCGCGACACGGTAACCATTGAGATAGTCGACTGAACACCTTCGGTGTTCTCCATCTTCCACATCAACTCATCCATGGCCGACAGTGTCGGGTAAGTCGAGCAGCCTTCAGATGCCGTCTTGACCATGATCACCAGCACATCGGAACTGGTGGAGTAATTGCGGATGACGAAATCGTTGTCCAGGTTGTAGCGCGAGTCCGGATGCAGCTCTGGCGCACCCTGATCGAGGTCACCGATCTTCAGGTTCTGGCCGTACCAAACACCCCCAGCAAGAGCCGCGACTGCCACCACTACGGAAATCGGAGCCACCATCGGATGTGCGCAGTTGGAAATAAAGCGCCAGAACGGGTGATCTTTTTCGGCTTCTTCACGACTGATCTTCACCGCCTTCTTACTGATGCCGACATAAGAAATCATCACTGGCAGCAGAATTAGGTTGGTCAGAATGATCACAGCCACGCCCATTGAAGCGCTGATGGCTAGCTCACGGATCACACCAATATCGATTAGCAGCAGGGTAATAAAGCCCACAGCATCGGAAAGCAGGGCAACCAAACCCGGAATAAACAACTGGCGGAAGGCCATACGCGCGGCGGTGAGCGAGTCGGTCGCCTCGCTCGAGGCCATGGCGATACCGTTGATCTTTTGCACACCATGAGAAATACCGATGGCAAAGACCAGGAAAGGCACCAACATCGAGTAAGGGTCAAGCCCGAAGCCTACGGTATGCAACAGACCCAGCTGCCAGACCACCGCGATCAGAGTGGCCACGACCACCGCCAGGGTGCTCTTAAAGCAGTGAGTGAACCACAGCAGCAACACAAATGTGATACCAATTGCCACCGCAAAGAACAGCGCAACACCAACCAAACCATCGATCAGATCGCCGACCTTTTTGGCGAAACCGATAATGTGGATTTTTACGTTGGGATTTTGCGCCTGGTACTTCTCGCGAATTTTCTCTTCTAGTTCGTGGGAAAACTTCTGATAGTCGAGAGGGAGCTGCTTGCTCTGGTCATTAGGATCGGCATAGGTTTCCAGCAACGGCAAATCAACGATGCTCGACTTGAAGTTGTTGGCGACCAGACGGCCAACCTGACCAGACTTGAGGATATTGCTGCGCAATTCTTCAAGGCTCTCAGAGGAACCGTCATAGGTTTGCGGGATGACTTCGCCACCGGCAAAGCCTTCTTCGGTCACCTCTGTCCAGCGCACGCTGGGGCTCCACAATGACTTCAGGCCGGAACGGTCGACACCCGGAATGTAGAAGGCTTCGTCATTGATCTGACGCAGCGTCTCCATGTATTCCTTGGAGAATATATCGCCATCTAATGCTTCCACCGAGATACGCACGGTGTTGCCCAGGTTGGCCAGATCATTACGGTGCTCAAGCATCTTCTGGATGTACGGATGCCCCAGCGGAATCATCTTCTCGAAGCTGGTCTGTGGACGCACCTGCGCCGCCTGATAAAACAGAAATACACTGATCAACAGGCACAGCAAAATCACGGCCGGACGATTGTTAAAGATCAACCGCTCCAGAAAGGAGGCAGATTGTTGTTGATGCTTACTCATGCAAAGGCTCCCTGCTTATTATTGTTGGCCCAGGTCGGCGCCAGTAGGTGCAGCAGCGTGAACACCACCCTGCCCTACCAGTATCAGATTGCCGTTTTCCATTGCTGCAACGCCTGCCAGCGATAGTCGGTCGGTACGATTGGTCACACTGAAATTGCGCCCATTGTCGGTACTCTTGAGCACGGTACCGCCATGCCCAACTACCACAATAGAACCATCAGGCAGACGGTTACCATCCGCCAGACCAAACTCCAGAGGACCATTGGTGGCGGTATTAAGGCTGATTGCTTGCCAGGTCGTACCGAAGTCTGCCGAGCGGAACAGATGCCCACGCAGACCATAAACCAGTAGCGCGCCAGCTTCATCAGTACCCAAGGCACCAAACAGTGAACCCTTATATGGCCCCTCTAGGGTTTCCCAAGTTTGACCCCAATCCGCAGAGCGGAACATCACGCCCTGCTCACCGACGACAAACAGGCCGGATTCTTTGACTTCGACAATGGCGTTGAGGTGATAAAGATCCTCGTTGCCCATACGGTCGCCAATATCTTCCCAGCTCACACCACCATCAGTGGTTTGCAACAGAGCACCGTAAGCACCTACGACAAAACCGTTATTGCGATCCTTAAACCAAACATCAAGAAACGGAGCACCTTCTTCGCGCTCAAGGTCTTCAAACAGTTTGACCCAGGTAGCGCCGCCATCGGTGCTGGCGAGAATTTGTGCATCGTGACCAACAGCCCAACCATGGCTGTCATCAATAAAGAACACAGCAGTAAGCATTTGTTTGGTCGGCACTTTGGCCTGAGTCCAGCTTGCACCATTGTCATCGGAGTACAGGATATGCCCACGCTCACCAACGGTGACCAGACGCTTACCCAGGCTGGCGACATCCAGCAAGAGACTCTGTTGGGCTTTGGCAGAGGTTACCGAGTAATGACTGACGTCATCACTGGCAGCCTGCAGTGGCGCGCTGGCAAACATCAGCACAGATAGCACACTGCACAGCGACAGCGCTTTGGCTATCGGTGAGTGGACGCGGAGCGCCGGTGCGCGGGACGTACCCACAACACGACCGGCCTGGGTGCGCCGCATGACGGGCTCACTCATATACCATTCCCCTTATTTTTATAGGTAGCACTACCCTTAATAGCAGTGCGCCTATCCTACTGAGCTTTCAAAAGACCTGACAATCGGCACGACGTTATATTTTGTTAAACCCGGCCTTTCACCTTGCCCTACTCGACTGTTTAAAGAGCAAAAGACCGCTATAACAGTTGCGGCATTTGCTCAACTTACACGCAGATTAACGCTTACCGCAGCGGCGCAGACAGCGGGCTTGAAGTGAGCATCATCTAGAACCGGCTCGCTGAAATCAATGGTGTTCGGCTCTTCATCGTCTAGTTTCTGTAAATTATAACGACGCGTTTGCAGATCCTGGACGCTATTCAGCACATATTTAACCAAGTAACACTTAAGTGTTACCTCACTAGGCCGGGTAACACTTTTAGCGCGTTAAACTGGACTGAACAAGTAATTAATAAACCCATGCATCACTTATTACATCTGCATGATCGCCTTTAATTCAACCAGATTCATTGGCCTGGCTGAACCACCCGAGCTGTAGTGCAGCGTTATCAACCCGCTAGGCTTTTGCTGACTACTTCATAGACATCGCTGGACAACTCACCCGAGGCCAGAATGCGCTGAAGCTGTGCTTTCATCTGCGCCTGACGGGCACTGGCGTATTTGGCCCAGCGCGTCAGTGGGCCCAACAGGCGCGACGCGATCTGTGGATTGAGGGCATTCAGGGTGATGATTTGATCCGCCAGGAAACGATAGCCACTGCCATCCGCCTGATGAAAACCCAGCAGGTTCTGCCCGGCAAATGCGCCAATCAATGCACGGACCTTATTGGGATTCTTCAAGGTAAACGCTGGGTGCTGCATCAATTGCTCGACTCGCTGCAGCGCGCCGGGCGAGGCGCAGGCGGCTTGCACGCTGAACCATTGATCCATGACCAGCGGGTTATCCTTGAAGAAATCGGCAAAACTGGCCAACGCAGTGGCTTTCTCAGCCGCAAAAGGCGAATTGACTAACACTGCCAACGCCGTCAGGCGTTCGGTCATATTATCTGCGCTCTCGAACTGCTCTAGGCAGGCCGCTAGCACTTCAGCCTTGCCGCTGAGCATCAGGTAAGACAACGCGATATTCTGCAGGCTACGTCGGGCAAAGTGCTCGGCCTCGGCGACATAAGCGCTATTACGGGAAACCTCGCGATTGCTTTGGTAGCGCTGCCAGAGAAGGTCATACAGCGCGCCTGACAGTTGCTGGCGGGCAAACTCACGGGCGACGTGGATGGCCTCGACGTCGGCCACCTCACTGATTTCAGTCAAATACGCCTCACCCGGTAGCGAGAGCATCTCGGCGACCATGGCCTGATCGAGTGAGTCGTCTGCTAGCAGGGTGCGGAACGCTTCGACCAGGCGCAAATCGAGCACCAGCGGCTCGTCACGCTGATGCTGGCCAATAAGCTCCTGCAACACCTGAACCGACAGCTGCTGCCCTGCTTCCCAGCGGTTAAAGCCATCGCTGTCGTGCTGCATCAGGAACATCAGCTGATCACGGCTGTAGGGGAAGCTCAGTTTGATCGGCGCCGAGAAGCCGCGCAGTAAAGAGGGCAGCGGTTTTTCCGCCAAATTGACAAAGGTGAATGCCTGTTCGGCCTCGGTGACCTGCAGCACGCGCGACAGCCCCACCGCCGCGTCTTCGCCCACCAATTGCAGCGCTAGCTCAACACCCTTGGCATTCAGCAACGCCAGTTCCACGGGAATGACAAAGGGCTGCTTCTCGGTTTGCCCAGGAGTGGGCGGGCACGTTTGGCGAAATTGCAGCCGATAGCTATTGGCAGCCGCGTCATAGCTTTCGCTGACTTCCAGGCGCGGCGTGCCGGCCTGACTGTACCAGCGTTTGAACTGAGTCAGGTCGATGCCATTGGCGTCTTCCATCGCGCGGATAAAGTCGTCACAGGTCACGGCCTGGCCATCGTGGCGGGCAAAGTACAGATCACTGCCTTTGCGAAAACCCTCGGCGCCAACCAGGGTGCGGATCATGCGCACCACTTCCGAGCCCTTCTCATACACCGTCAGGGTGTAGAAGTTGGAAATCTCCATAAACGCATCCGGTCGCACCGGATGAGCCATCGGGCCCGCGTCTTCGGCGAACTGGTGGGTGCGCAGGAAAGCCACGTCCTCGATGCGCTTGACGGTGCGCGAGTGCATGTCGGCCGAAAACTCGGCATCGCGGAACACGGTAAAGCCTTCCTTGAGCGACAGCTGGAACCAATCACGGCAGGTCACGCGGTTGCCCGACCAGTTATGGAAGTACTCGTGGGCCACTACCGCTTCCACGCGCTGGTGGGCGGCATCGGTGGCGGTCTCGGCCTTAGCCAGCACGCAGCTGGAGTTAAAGATATTAAGGCCCTTATTTTCCATGGCCCCCATATTGAAGTCGTTGACTGCGACGATCATGAAAATGTCTAGATCGTACTCACGGCCATAGACCTCTTCGTCCCACTTCATCGATTTCTTCAGGCTGTCCATGGCGTGTTGGCACTTGTCGATGTTCTCCGGCTCGACATAGATACGCAGGGCCACGTCGCGGTTATTCATGGTGGTAAAGCTGTCTTCCACACACCAGAGATCACCTGCCACCAAGGCGAACAGGTAAGCCGGTTTCATAAACGGATCTTCCCACGTCGCCCAATGCCGACCGTCTTCATCGCTGCCGCTGGCAATCGGGTTGCCATTAGAGAGCAATATCGGATAGTCGTGCTGAGGTGCGCTCAGGGTGGTGGTGAACGCGCTCATCACGTCCGGGCGATCGAGGTAGTAGGTGATTTTGCGAAACCCCTCGGCCTCGCACTGGGTGCAGAACATGCCGCTGGACTTGTACAGGCCTTCCAGCGCGGTGTTGCTTTCCGGGTGGATGCGCACGCTGCTGTCGATCACGAAGCTGGCGCTGTCAGGT
This sequence comes from Pseudomonas sp., assembly GCA_017886405.1. Lineage (GTDB taxonomy): Bacteria > Pseudomonadota > Gammaproteobacteria > Pseudomonadales > Pseudomonadaceae > Aquipseudomonas. Next base: position 18,676 of record JAGGNC010000193.1, read on the forward strand.
TGCAGAGTCAGATGACTGTCGCTTAGCTGATAATCAGCGGCACTCAGCGCATGATCATTCAGCGCCAACGAGAGCAGCTCCAGCTGCTGGCCATCGAGTTGCAATGGAGGCAAGCCGCTGCCGGCCGCCGGGTTGCGGCGCATGACCAGTTGCGCATGCACCAGGGTGTGATCCTCGAACAACTCGAAGGTCAGGTGCGTTTCATCAATTAAATAATCCGGGGCCTGGTAGTCCTTGAGGTGGATCATCTTCGGCTGTTCGGTGCGCATGGCGTGTGGCCCTTTATCTGCGGCGCGCGGGCGCCGGATTGGCGAATAGGTAACTCAGGCGGCCAGTTCGTGAATGGCCAGCTGGTAAGCGGTGTACTTACGGATGTTGATCACGCCCGTGTCGAACATCAGGTACTGGCCCTTGATACCGATCAAGGTGCCCTCGGCCAGCGGGTTCTTGTCCAGATTGAAGCTGTTGATCTTGGCCGGGTAGGCGTCAATCGGGTAGGCAATTTGCACCACGGCTTGATCGCTCAGCGGCTGAATGGCCTGAATGCCAAAGCGCTGCTGCAATTCGGTGAGCCCGCTGCTGCAACTGGCAAACAGCTGCTCGCGCACCGCGATCAGATCCACCGGTGTGGCATCGCCCTTGAGCAGCGCGCGCCAGTTGGTTTTATCCGCCACCTGGCTGCGCAGCAGGTCTTCGACAAACCCGGATTGCTGGCGGGTGGCAACTCGCAAAATCGGCAATGCTTGACTGGCCCCTTGATCGATCCAGCGTGTGGGGATTTGCGTGGCGCGGGTAATGCCGACCTTCACCCCGGATGAATTGGCTAGATAAACCACATGATCGGTCATGCAAAACTGCTCGCCCCAACTCGGCTCGCGGCAGGTACCGGCGTCGTAGTGGCAGCGCTCCGGGCTCATGATGCAAATATCGCACTGCGCCAGCTTCTGCATGCACGGGTAGCAATAACCTTGGCTGTAGCTGCTCTTGGTTTTGCGTCCGCAATGGCTGCAGTGGATGGCGCCGAGAAACTCCAGGCGCAAAGTCTTGCCGATCAGCGGATTGACCGGCAGTAGCTCATCACCCACGCGAAAGCTGTATTGCACCGGCGCATCCAGCTGAACCGCCATTTTACTCAGGGCACCGCGCGCCAACTCACTCATCAGTGCAGGGTATCCGAGGTCTTGAACAATAGGTTTGGCACCGGTGCTGTTTTAGAACTGCATTCCTGCGGCCCCATATAACCGATGCGCTCTTCTTCCGGGAGATTATGGGTTTCCCAAGTAATCAGCGCCTGCAAGGTCAATTCTTTCTGTTCTTTCGTCAGTTTGCGGCCATCCGGCCATTTGCCGATTTCCACAGCCAGTTTGAGACTCTGATAGATCTCAGGGGTGATGTTTTCAATCGCTTCGAGAAAGGACGACATATCGCCTCCAAATGCAAAATGGCAGTTTACCAGCCTGTTGAAAAACTAACTGCGTTGCCGACGTGCCAGCGCTCCGCCTAGCAGCCCGGTCAGGCATCCGGCCAGCAGGCCACCGACATGGGCGGCATTGGCAATTGCGCCGAACTGCAGCAACTCGAAAATGCCGGTCATACAGATCAGTAGCCAGGCCAGCATCATCACCAATACGCCGGGTGGCAGCCGATAGGCGGGCGTGGGGGCTAGACGCTGGAATATCCAGCAATGCCCGAGCAAGCCATAAAGCACCCCGGAGAGGCCGCCAAACAGTGAGGGGCCGGCATGCAGGTACTGCGCAACGTTGGCCGCCAAGCTGAACAACAGCGTCAACCCGAGCAGCATCCACGGCCCTTGGCGGGCCTCGATACGTCGCCCTAACTCCCAGAACCACAGGGTATTCATCGCCAAGTGCAAGATGCCGAAGTGAATCAACATCGGCGTCAGCAACCGCCACCACTGACCGCTGGCCGCTGTGTCATTTAAATAGCTGAAGTAGATGTAATCGCCCTGCACGCGAAAATCGACAAAGCTCAGCCAGCTTACCGTCGCCAGGTTATCGCCGAGCTGGGTGATGGCCGCGGCAATAAAAGTCAGCAGCAGAACAATAGCGGTCATGCGGCTGGCTTGCAGTTGTTGGATAAACCCAGACGAGGTATTCGCAACGAGCTGGGGCGACTCAAGCGCGTCAGCAACGTCACCCTGCGGATAACGCGCATACAACTCACGCACCTGCTCAGCCAACTGTTCTTCAGGCACCCAGAGCACCTGCTCGCCCGCCTCTTCAGCCACTCGGTGCGGCACCTGCAAACGCTTCAACAACGCAATAAAACCACTCAGATTAATGTTCTCAGGCAGGCGTATCGCCGCAACTGCATTCATGGTCGTGCCTCCGGGCTGTCGACAGCCACCCAGACAAATTTGCTGGCATCCAAGCGTGTTTCCTGGTCAAGCCGGTACGCCACCAATTTGCCATTAAGGACTGCGCTGTAATCCAGGCAGGCCAGGTTGCTACGAATCGGCGCAGGCTCGCCGCTGCGCCAGTAGTGGCCAACAAACAGCAAGGGTTGATCGGTCCCGTATTTGAGCAACTCGGTTTTCTGCATTTCGCTGAGTGGCATCTGCGCCGCCAGTTCGGGCAAAGCGTCGGGCTGGAAGACGATATCGCCGTAGGTTTGCGGGTCCTCTTCCCAGAACTTGGTGCGAAAGTGCGCGCGGATAAAGCCCTCATCGCTGGTCAGGGTCATACCATGCGGCAAACGCATATCGGTGCCGCGCAGCAGACGGTCTAGCGCAGTATTGGCAAAGCTGCCATGCACGGCAGCTGCCTGCAGGAAATGCTCATCAATACAGCCATCGGCAAACTGTGCACGCAATGGCTCAATCAGGCTGGCATCCCAGCAGGCATGCACCACGCGAAAACGCCCGGCATCAATAAACAATGGCAATTCGTAGAACCAACTGAGAAATTCCTGCCACTCCGCTGGATAGCCCTCAAACTGCTCCAGGGTTTCCTTGATCAAGCGCGTATGCCGGGGTGAATGCTCACGGACGAACTGCCGGCCACTGCCGGGCGCTGCCGGCGTACTCCAAGCCAGGGCATTGAACTCATGATTACCCATGATGCACAGCGCTTGTCCGGCCGCGACCATATCGCGCACCAGATGCAGCGCCTCACGGATACGCGGACCACGGTCGATCAGATCACCGAGAAAAATCGCCATGCGCTGCGGATGACGCCACACACCCGCCTGCTGGCGATAGCCCAGGGTACTCAGCAGATGCTCCAGGGTTTTCGTACAACCATGGATATCGCCGATCAGGTCGTAACCACGCGCGGGGTCGAGGTGCATTACTGCCCCCCGCCGAGCCGGCTACCCCAACCCAGCTTGTCGCGGCAGACCTCGTAATAGTTGTGGTCCAAGGGATGAATCAAACGCAGCTTCTGCGGCCTTTTGGCTACGGTGATGATGTCGCCTGGGGCACAGGTGAAGTGATTTTGTCCGTCGCAGGAAACCAGCGGATATATCTGCAAATCCTTGGATACAACGATTTTCAACTCACTATTGCCATCCACCACAATTGGCCGGCTAGACAAGGTATGCGGGTACATTGGCACGATCACAATGGCATCCAATTTAGGGTGCATGATCGGCCCGCCTGCGGACAGTGCATAGGCGGTGGAGCCGGTTGGCGTGGCCACGATCAGGCCATCAGCCTTCTGACTGCAGACAAACTGGCCATCGATATACAGTTCAAACTCAATCATCCGCGTCGACTTGCCGGGGTGCAGCACCACGTCGTTGAGCGCGTCGCCCTGGCCAATAGGCTCGCCATTACGGCGCACTTCGGCCTCAAGTAGAAAGCGGTTTTCGGTCAGGTAATGGCCTTCGAGCACCTGCGCCACCTTCACTTCCAGCTCATCGGGGCGAATATCGGTGAGAAAACCCAGGCTCCCTCGGTTGACGCCCAACACCGGCACCTTGTGCCGGGCCAGCGCCCGTGCGGCCCCCAGCATGCTGCCGTCACCACCGACCACGATCACCAGGTCGCACACTTCACCGAGGATCTTGCGCGAGGAGGTCTGCAGGCCATGCCCTGGCAGCACTTCAGCAATGGTGTCTTCGAGAATTACATGCAGGTGACGAGCAAGCAGAAACTTCTTCAGCCGGCGAATAGTGTCGAGAACCTGGGTGCTGCCCAGCCGACCGATGATGCCGATATTACGAAATTGCTCCATGGTGCTCCCGTCAGGCTCTGTCTCTATATAGTTCGGATTATGGGCGAAACCCCACCACAGCGGCAAACCGCTGACCTGCCAGAACCGGCTTGCGATCTCACGAACTAGAGCCATGCAAGGCAAAAACAGGCGAAGACGCGGCGTGTACGAGCTGGACATGAGCGTTACTCGGCTCACTCGCCCTTCGGGTCGCGCTGAAACGCGTTAGCCGCCAGCGGCCTGCCGAGCCTGTTTTTAACGCAGCAGGGCCGACGCGCAGCAGATCGTAAATAGGTTCTAAGCGCTATGCTCGCAACATGATGACTTTCCCAACGCTCACCGACCTGCCGTCGCACCTTCGCCAGCCCGCCGTTCGTGATCTGGCGTGGGCGCTGCTTTCGCCGCCTCTGCTGGCGCAGTCACCCTGGCCACAGCGCCACCCACTTAGGGCCAGTAGCTGGAGCCAGCAACCCGACGCACTGGCTGACTGGCTGCTGGATCTGGACGCTAATAGCCAGGCGCTGACACAGTGGCTCAACCAGAGCTCGGTGCGCCGCCTGGGTTTGTACTACGAACGCCTCTGGCAATTTGCCCTGCATGCCGCACCCGGCGTTGAGGTACTGGCTGCAAACCTACCCATCCGCCAACAGGGCCACACGCTGGGCGAGCTGGATATGCTGCTGCGTGATGACGAAGGCGTGCACCACCTGGAACTGGCCATAAAGCTCTACCTGGGTCAGCAACATGGCAACGGCAGCGACCCTGCACACTGGCTCGGCCCTGGCAGCCATGATCGACTTGATATCAAACTGACCCATCTCGGCCAGCACCAGCTGCCAATGTCGACACGCGCCGAAGCGCAAAACGCCCTGGCCGAGCTGAACATTACGCAGCCCCAGGCCGCACTGTGGCTGGCAGGTTATCTGTTTTATCCCTGGCAGCAGCCCTGCACCCCGCCACGGGGCGGTAACCCTGCGCACCTGCGTGGACGCTGGCTGCATCGTACCGACTGGACAACCTTTGCAGCCTGCAACAGCGGGCACTGGCAGCCGTTGCCACGACAAGCCTGGCTGGCACCTGCACGTGTAGAAGGTGAACACATATGGTCGAGCGAGCAGTTCAACCAATGGCTCGCAACACTGCCGAGCGATGCCAACGCCCAATTGCTGGTGCGCCTAGTCGAAGGCTCTTCGTGCTGCTGGATGGAGGCGGAACGGGTATTTCTGGTCAATGACCAGTGGCCGGCGCAACCGGTCGACTAGCTGGGCAGATCAGCGGCTGCGCTCGGTGCGACCGCCAGAACGAGCCAAGTAGCCTGAACCGCTCTCGCAGAGCAACGCATCTCGCTGCACTGCCGGCAACGCATTTACCCCATCACGCAGGGCATACGCGCTAAAGCCAAGCTGCGAAAGCAGAAACACGGCACTGGAGCTGCGTTTGCCACTGTCGCAGTAACACAGGTAAGTGCGCGTTTTATCCAGCAGGCGCGCCTTCAAGCGCAGCAACTGCAACGGCATGTTCAATGATTTAAGCGCATGGGCATGCTCGTATTCTTCTTGCAGGCGCACGTCTAGCCATTGCGCCCCAGCAGTTAGCAGCCGCGATGCCTCACCCAGCGATACCTCATCCACCACCGGCGCTTTTAGCAAGGCAAAGAAATCATGGCGATCCAGGCGCAGCACCACGCCGTCTTCCAGCATGGTCACTGTAGCGTTGCGCGGGCTGTCAGCCAGTAAGGCTTCCTCACCAAAGCACGCGCCGATCTCTAACTCAGCCAATACCTGCTGCGCACTGCCTGCACCACGGATCACCTCAGCCCGACCACTTTTCAGGAAGTAGCAGCTGTCGCCGACATCGCCTTCCTGCAGCACAGTACTGCCAGCAACCAGTTCGACGCGCTGCAGGCGCTCAAGCATGGCGCGCACGTTGGACGGCGGCACCTTGGCAAACAATGGATTCTCCAGCAGACGTTCCAACCACTCGACTTCGTCATGGTTCTGACCCAGCTCCAGCAACAGGTCTTGATAGGCCAATCGCCAGGTGAGCAAACGATTGAGGGTGGCGGTATCCAACGCCAGTATGCTGGCATCAGTTAGCGCACGCGCTTCATGCAAGCGTGGCAGGCTTGGCGAAAGCGGGTGACAGCTGGCCTCACTGCCAGCCTGCAAGCGCTGCTCCTGGCCGTCGGCCGATTGCAGCAGCAACTCACCGGCCAGCAAATAATAGGTCAAGCGCGCTTGGTCTCCCGGACGAAACAACAACTGCCCCGCCAGCAAGGGCTGCGGCACCAGTTGCGTACGCAGCTCGCGCCACTGCTGCTCGGACAGCACGTTGAGTGGCGTCAGGCTGCGTAACTGCTCGGGATTAAGGGGTTCGCTCATGGAATACTCAGGCTCCGCTACAAGTCTTCAGTGTAGCCTCGTTAGGCCTGCATGTGCTGCAACAACGCCGCAGCCCGGCCTTGCAAGCCACCGGTATGGACAAAGACCAAGCGACTGCCGCGAGCAAAATAACCGGCCTCGACATGCCGGCGCAACGCCATTAATGCCTTTGCGGTATATAGCGGCTCCAGCGGCACGCCACTGGCCGCCTCTGCCGCCTGCATAAAGCTGAGCAACTCGGCATCCACCTTGGCAAAACCACCGCGACTGGCTGCATGCAACTGATAGCGACCAACCGGCATATTGGACGCCTGCACAATCGCCTGCACGTGCCGCTCAACACCATGATCGAGCGGCACGGCCAGCGCCGCATAAACCGGATGCGCAGCCGCTTCGCCCAGTAGCAGGCCCGCCAGGGTGGTGCCCGTACCAGCCGCTAACCACCACGCGTCATAATCCGCCCAGCCCAGAACTGATAATTGCTCACGAACCTGCGACACCAAGGTCATGCAGCCCAAGGCACCCGGCAAGCCACCACCCCCCTCAGGTATCGGATAAAAGCCCGGATAACGGGCCAGCCAAGGTAACCAGAAGTCTGGTAAATATCGCTCGCGGTAGCCCGCATAGCCCAACCAGTGCAGCTGCATGCCAAAGGCTTGCAGATCACGCACAGTCGGCGTCTGTTGCGAATGACCACGCAGCAGCCCGACAGTCTGAAAATTAAAGCGTTTACCGGCGGCAGCCAGGGCATGCAGGTGATTGGAGTGGGCGCCGCCGAGGCTGATCACGCCGTCAGCGCCATTGGCTTCTGCTGCACGCAGATGATGGGAGAGCTTGAACCATTTATTGCCGCTGATCAGTGGATCAAGCAGATCCAGGCGCAGCACCGCCAGCTCAATCCCGGCTGCCATCGACCACTCCAGCGGAAAATGCTGCAAAGGCGCATATGGCGCCCAATCAGGTAGGACAACCGACAAGGTTAACTAACAGTCCGCAAACGGCTACTGGCCTTATGCCGCGCACAGCAATTGGATTCACCGATGGCAAAGCGGCTGGGCGTATCGATACGATCAATGGGGATGGCGCAACGCTCACCACTGGGCAGGAGAGCCTCGCAGCTCGGCTGCTGATAATGCAACAGCCAGTGGCGGTATTGCTCTTCGCTGACAAAGCACTTGGCTGCGGCATAAGCCAGCGGATTGTCTTGATAAGGCGCGATGTCCAGCAACGGAATGGTCAGATGACCCGCTCCAGGGTGATACACCACAAAGACCACCCCGAGCTTGGCCAAGCGCTCGAGAATCTGGTCACCGCCTTGGCTGGCCAAATCAGCATATGCACGTTTGAGGCGATTAATTTCTTGCAGCGCCTGAGTGTCCTGCTCGCCGCGATAAGCCAGCTCAACATCACGAATGGCAACCTGCTCTTTGTATTCGGCAACCGCAGAAGCGATCTTGGCCTGCATCTCGCCTTCTAACTGCGCACGCAGGCTATCACTGTCGCTGCGGCCATCGCGCTCGCGCGCACGCAGTTGTTCGGTCATGTATTCGCGGGAAGTTTGATAATTAGCCGCCTGCGCAGCCAGCTGCGACTTCAGTGCAGCGTTGTGTTCTTCCTGCTGGCGCAACGCCTGTTGAAGACCCTGAAGTTGCGCTTGCAGGTTCTTGCTTTGCTCGTCGCGGGCCAACTTGAACTTGGCCAGCTCTTCTTCGT
>JAGGNC010000026.1 GCA_017886405.1 Pseudomonas sp.
TTCGCCCTAGTTGGCAAAGGCATCACCTTCGACACCGGTGGCATCAGCATCAAGCCTGCCGGTGGCATGGATGAGATGAAGTACGACATGTGCGGCGCTGCCAGCGTGTTCGGCACCCTCAAGGCCGTGCTTGAACTGCAATTGCCGATCAACCTGGTGTGCCTGCTGGCCTGCGCCGAGAATATGCCGAGCGGCGGCGCTACGCGTCCAGGCGATATTGTCACCACAATGAGTGGGCAGACCGTGGAAATCCTCAACACCGATGCCGAAGGTCGTCTGGTGCTGTGTGACGCCCTGACCTATGCCGCGCGCTTCAAACCACAAGCGGTGATCGACATTGCCACCCTCACAGGTGCCTGCATCGTCGCCCTGGGCAGCAATGTGTCGGGTCTGATGGGCAATAATGAGGAACTGGTGCAGCAGATTCTCGATGCTGGCCTCGCCGCCGACGACCGTGCTTGGCAGCTGCCACTGTATGATGAATATCAAGAACAGCTCGACAGCCCGTTTGCCGACATCGCCAATATCGGCGGACCGAAAGCCGGCACCATCACCGCCGGTTGTTTCCTTTCGCGCTTTGCCAAGAACTACCACTGGGCGCACCTTGATATCGCCGGCACCGCGTGGATCAGTGGCGGCAAGGACAAAGGCGCTACCGGCCGTCCGGTACCGATGCTGACTCAATACTTACTGGATCGCAGTAAAGTCTGAGCGCAAAGCGCATTGTAGGAGCGGTCTTGAGCGCGATTGGCTGGTAAGCTGCGCGCCTACCCAGCAGCTGCTCCTGCAATTAACGCCCAAGCGTGCCGTCATGCCCCGAATAGAATTCTATGTACTTTCATCCGCCGTGCCGGCTGAGCGCTTGCGCACGGCTTGCCAGTTGGCGATGAAGGCTTGGCGTGCCGGACTGCCGGTGTTTCTGCGCGGTAGCGATGCCGCGCAATGTACCGAGTTGGATGCGCTATTGTGGCGTTGCAAGGCCGAAAGCTTTATACCGCACAGCCTTTACCAAGATGATGCGCAGGCACCGGTGGTGATTGGCCTGGACGAACAACCCAGCAACCCGCAGGGCGTGCTAATCAATCTAAGCAGCACACTGTCGCCCCAGGTTGAGCATTTCAGCCGGGTGATTGAAATCGTCAACCAAGAGCCTGACCTGCTGACAGCCTGCCGGGAGAATTTTCGCAGCTACCGCCAGCGCGGGTATGATCCCAAACGAGTCGAACTCTAGCAGGCCGTTGAAAAACTACCTGCGTTGGCAATACTGCGTTAAAAGTGCCCTCGGAAAGTCGTTGCGGCTAACGCGTTTTAGCGCGACCCGAAGGGCGAGTGAAACGAGTCATGCTCATTTACAGCCGGTAAACTCAAGTGCGAGCCCAGTCCGTTCCTCAGCCGCTTTTTCCTTGTCTTGCCTGCCTCGCCAACGCTTTTCAACCGCCTACAAGTTGCACACTATGGACAGCCCAAAACCGCCGCAAAAACCCGCTCAATTGCTGAACGACCTAGAGTCGATCCGTAAACTGCTGGGCGATGAAAACCTAGAACCGCCGCTACTGATCGACTCGCTCGACCCAGACAGCATCCCTCTGCTCTCGGAAATCGTCACCCCGCCGCCCAGCGCGGCCGCTCCAATGCCCGCGCCCAAGCCCACGCCACCAGCAGCTGCACCTACTCTGCGCCAAGCAGTGAGCCAGAGCATCAGCCACGACAGCGAGCTGAATCGCCTAAATAGCGAGCTGCGCGCTGCTGCCGAGCTGATCTTGCAGGATGTGATAGACGATTTCGTGCCGCAAATCGAAGCCGAACTGAAACGCCGCTTAGAAGCCCGCCTGCCGCGCCTGCTGCCGCCACGCAGATAGCCCGCCTTATGGAGCCTGGATAAGCCCCAGCGCAATCCGGGAAAGCGTTGCCCCGGATTGCATCCGGGCTATAAATTGCGCAAAACCCAGCCGCAACAAACCATCAATCCGCCCACCAGTCAGCCGCGCCGCACGCGCCCTTACGTGACAAGAGCCATCCCCGTTATACTTGTCGGCTTTTCCGACCAGCCGTCATAAGGGTCCCGCCGCGCATGGACAAGACCTACCAGCCGCACGCCATTGAAACCGCCCTGTACCAGAACTGGGAGGCGAACAACTATTTCGCCCCGCAGGGTGCAGGTGAGCCGTACACCATCATGATCCCGCCGCCGAACGTCACCGGCAGCCTGCACATGGGCCACGGCTTCAACAACTCGATCATGGATGCGCTGATTCGTTTCCGCCGCATGCAAGGCCGCAACACCCTGTGGCAGCCGGGCACCGACCACGCCGGCATCGCTACCCAGATGGTGGTAGAGCGCCAACTGGCGGCCGACGGCATTGGCCGTCACGACCTGGGCCGCGAGAAATTCCTGGAAAAAGTCTGGGCATGGAAAGAACACTCCGGCGGCACCATCACCCGGCAGATTCGCCGCCTGGGCAGCTCGGTGGACTGGTCGCGTGAGCGCTTCACCATGGACGACGGTCTGTCCGAGTCAGTTAAAGAAGCCTTTGTGCGCTTGCATAAAGATGGCCTGATTTACCGCGGCAAGCGCCTGGTCAACTGGGACACCAAACTGCACACGGCGATTTCTGACTTGGAAGTGGAAAACCACGACGAGAAAGGCAGCCTGTGGAACCTGCGCTACCCGCTGGCGGACGGCAACACCACCGCCGACGGTAAAAATTACTTGATCGTCGCCACCACACGTCCGGAAACCATGCTCGGTGACAGCGCCGTTGCGGTAAACCCGAGTGACGAGCGCTACCAGGCGCTGATCGGCACCTTTATTGAGCTACCGCTGCTGGGTCGGCGCATCCCGATTATCGCGGACGACTATTGCGACCCCGAATTCGGCACCGGCTGCGTGAAAATCACCCCGGCCCACGACTTTAATGACTATGAAGTCGGCAAACGCCACAACCTGCCGCTGCTGAACATCTTCGACAAGAATGCCGCAGTACTGGCCCACGCCCAGGCGTTCAACGTTGACGGCAGCGTCAACAGCGAATTCGACGGCAGCCTGCCCGCAGAATATGCCGGCCTCGACCGCTTTGAGGCGCGCAAGCAGATCGTCGCCGCCTTCGCGGCTGCCGGCCTGCTCGAATCCATCGAGCCGCACGCCCTGAAAGTGCCTAAGGGCGATCGCTCCGGCACCATCATCGAACCGTGGCTGACGGACCAGTGGTACGTCAGCACCAAGCCGTTGGCCGAGAAAGCCATCGCGGTGGTCGAGAGCGGTGAGATCCAGTTCGTGCCCAAGCAATACGAGAACATGTACTTCAGCTGGATGCGCGACATCCAGGACTGGTGCATCAGTCGTCAGCTGTGGTGGGGCCACCGGATTCCGGCCTGGTACGATGATGCCGGTAATGTCTATGTCGGCCGCGACGAGGCGGAAGTGCGCGCTGAACACAACCTTGGCGACGCCAACTTGCGCCAGGACGAAGACGTCCTCGACACCTGGTTCAGCTCCGGCCTGTGGACGTTCTCCACCCTCGGTTGGCCAGAGCAAACCGATGCCCTGAAAACCTTCCACCCCACCGACGTGCTGGTCACCGGTTTTGACATCATCTTCTTCTGGGTTGCCCGGATGATCATGCTGTCCACCCACCTGACCGGGCAGATTCCGTTCAAAACCGTGTATGTACACGGTCTGGTGCGCGATGGCCAAGGCCAGAAGATGTCCAAGTCCAAGGGCAACGTCCTCGATCCGCTGGATATCGTCGATGGCATCACCCTCGACGCCCTGCTGGAAAAGCGCACCACCGGCTTGATGCAGCCAAAACTGGCCGAGAAGATCGCCAAGCAGACCCGCGCCGAGTTCCCCGAGGGCATTGCCGCCTACGGCACCGACGCCCTGCGTTTCACCAACTTGGCACTGGCCTCCACCGGCCGCGACATCAAGTTCGACATGGGTCGGGTTGAGGGTTACCGCAACTTCTGCAACAAGATCTGGAACGCGGCGAACTTCGTGCTGGAAAACACCGATGGCCAGGACACCGGCGTCAACGATGAGCCTGTTGAGCTGTCCTCGGTGGACCGCTGGATCATCTCCGCCTTGCAGCGCACCGAAGCCGAAGTCACCCGCCAGCTCGACGCTTTCCGCTTCGACCTGGCGGCGCACGCACTCTACGAGTTCATCTGGGACGAGTACTGCGCCTGGTATCTGGAGCTGGTCAAGCCGGTGCTGTGGGACGAGAACGCCTCAGTCGAGCGTCAGCGCGGCACCCGCCGTACGCTGATCCGCGTGCTGGAAGTGGCCCTGCGCCTGGCGCATCCGTTTATGCCGTTTATCACCGAAGAGATCTGGCAGCGGATCAAGGCCCAGGCAGGCGTCAGTGGTGAAACGGTCATGCTACAGGCCTGGCCGGTGGCCAATGAAAGCCGCATCGACGTCGCCGCCGAAGGCGATATCGAGTGGGTCAAGCAGCTGATGCTTGGCTTGCGCCAAATCCGTGGCGAGATGAAAATCTCCATGGCCAAGCGCATCGACATCATTCTGCAGAACGCCAGCGCAGAAGATCTGCGCCGCCTGGCCGACAATGCGCCGCTGCTGAACAAGCTGGCCAAGCTGGAATCGGTGCGCGTTCTCGAAGCCGGTGAAGACGCTCCCATGTCTGCCACCGCGCTGGTGGGTGAGATGCAGGTGCTGGTGCCCATGGCCGGGCTGATCGACAAGGACGCCGAATTGACGCGCCTGGATAAAGAGATCGCCCGCCTGGATGGCGAGGTCACGCGCGTCGGTGGCAAGCTGAGCAACCAAGGCTTTGTTGCTAAAGCGCCGGCCGAGGTGCTCGACAAAGAGCGCGCCAAGCTGGCCGAAGCCGAGCAAGCACTGGGCAAGATGGTTGAACAGCGCGGCAAAATAGCCAACCTCTGATCGATATTTTGCCGCATCAACGCCCGCCGCCTGCCAAGGCTGCGGGAGTTTTATTATGGCCTTGGCGCTCCCACAGCCGCACGCAACTCGGCGACGCTGAGTAGCGACGCCATTAGCACCTTTGAGGTATTCATTTATCCAGCGGTCTACCTTAAGGTCGCCTTGATCAATCATAGACCTGCCCATTTCGTGGAAAATCAGGCATCTTCAGCTCCCGGCAAATCCTGTTACACATGGACAGTCACTTCTCCAATAACAAAGCCCTAATCAGGAACCCCCACCCATGTATGCGTTAATGGCGTTAATTTTCGTCTTTGGTTACCTGTGCATCGCACTGGAACACCCATTGAAAATCGACAAGGCAGCTTCGGCGCTGCTCACTGCAGTTCTGTCCTGGACGGTGTTGGTCTTGAGCGCCGACAGCATCCTGCCGATGCTCGAAGCCGGCGCCCACGCCGCTGACAACACTGGCCTGGTGGTCAGCGAGTTGCGCCATCATCTCGGTGAAATTTCCGAAATTTTGTTCTTCTTGATGGGCGCCATGACCATCGTCGAACTGATCGACGCCCACGAAGGGTTCAAGGTCATCACCGACCGCATTCGCACCAACAAGCGCGTGCATCTCTTGTGGCTGGTGGGCCTGATCACCTTCTTCCTCTCCGCCGCGCTGGATAACCTGGCCACCACCATCGTCATGATCTCGTTGCTGCGCAAACTGATCGACGATCAAAAGGAACGCTGGTTCTTCGCCGGCATCGTGGTTATTGCGGCCAACGCCGGTGGCGCGTGGTCGCCTATTGGTGACGTCACCACCACCATGCTGTGGATCGGCCACCAAGTCACCGCCAGCGGCATCGTGGTCAAGCTGATCATCCCCAGCATAATCTGCCTGCTGGTGCCGCTGACCATTATGAGCTTCATTCTCAAGGGCACTATCACCCCACCCAAACTCAAGGAAAGTCGCGAAAGCCGTCGCGATCCGACCAGCCCCTTCGAGCGTAACTTGGTGTTTTGCTTGGGTTTAGGCGCCCTGCTGTTCGTGCCGATTTTCAAAACCATCACTCACCTGCCACCTTATATGGGCATTCTGTTTGGCCTTGGTATTCTTTGGGTCACCACCGAAATCATTCACCGCAGCAAGAACAGCGAAGATAAAGACCCGCTCTCGGTGGTCGGCGTGTTGCGCCGTATCGATGTCACCAGCGTGCTGTTCTTCCTCGGTATCCTGCTGGCAGTCTCCAGTCTGTCCACCGCCGGGCACCTGACTCAGGTTGCGACCTACCTCAAGGACAGCTTGGGCAATATCTACACCATTGCCATCTCCATCGGCCTGTTGTCTGCAGTTGTGGATAACGTACCAATGGTGGCCGGTGCGATGAAAATGTACCCACTGGTCAGCCCTGAGGTTCTGGCTGCGGCCAGCCCTGAAGAGGTCAGCTGGCTGAGTAACTTTGTGGTCAATGGCAACTTCTGGGAAATGCTGGCGTATTGCGCCGGCACCGGCGGCAGCATCTTGATTATTGGTTCGGCGGCGGGTGTAGCGGCGATGGGCATGGAGAAGATCAACTTCATCTGGTACGTGAAGTACATCAGCGGCCTGGCCTTTGCCGGCTATATCGCTGGCGCGCTGAGCTACATCGCGCTATTTGCCCTTTAAGCCACGCAGCGAGGCGACTGCCGAATCAGCAGCCGCTTCGCGTCGGAGCATTTATGCACACCAGTAAAACCCGCACCAGCTTCTACCGTCGCTTGTATGTGGCCTGGCTGATCGACAGTGGCAGCGCTACCGGCGTGCCAGCACTGATGGCGGCGACCGGTATGCCACGGCGTACCGCACAGGACACCCTCAGCGCCCTGAGCGAGCTGGATATCGACTGCGCATTTGAACAGGACGCCGGCGAGCGCAACAACGCTGGCCATTACGTGATTCGTAACTGGGGGGCGATCAACCGACAATGGATTGCCGATAACCTGGCGCAGATCAAAGCCACCCTCGGTTATCCCTAAGCAAAAAGGCTAGGTATGCGCAGCTCACACCGGCTGTTGTGGGTAATAGGGTTTCTCGTCGTGCTGTTCGTGCTGTTCGAGGGGTCGGGTATCCGTGCCCGGTTCAGCCTTGCATCCCTGCAGGCGCTGATCCTGATGCACCCGGTCGTCGGCTTGCTGCTGTTTATCCTGCTGTTCGCCTTGGGCAACCTGATTCAGATTCCCGGCTGGGTATTCCTCGCCGCCGCCGTGCTTGCCTTAGGCCGGTTTTATGGGGGTATTGCCACTTATATAGCCGCCTGCGTGTCCTGCGTACTGACCTTTTTCACCATTCGTTTTATTGGCGGCAACGCCCTGCGCGAGCTGAAAAACCCGCTGGCCAAGCGCATCCTGTCGGGCCTGGATAGCCACCCGCTGTGGAGCATCATCGCCCTGCGCATACTGTTTCAAACCGTGCCGGCGCTGAACTACGCGCTGGCCCTGTCCGGTGTGCGCTTTCGCACCTACTTGCTCGGCACCTTATTAGGCCTGCCGCTGCCGATAGCCCTGTACTGCCTGTTCTTCGATTATTTGGCGATGCTGCTGAATATCGTCTAGCGACGAGCAACCCGCGCTTAGCTGTGGGAAAATCCCGCGCCCCAAGCCTGCGATCTGCCTGCCATGTCCCTGCCGCCGAAACGCCCTAGCCGTAAACCCACAGCGCCGCGCTCTGCCCCGGTTAAATCCGATGCCGGTAAGCCCGACGCCGGTATGCCCGCTGCCGGTATGCCCGACGCCAACAAGGGTCAGTTGCACCCGCGCAACCGCCATCAGGGGCGTTATGACTTCCCCGCGCTGATCAAAGCCAGTGCGGAACTGGCGGCCTTTGTGATCATCAATCCCTATGGCAACGAAAGCATCGACTTCGCTAACCCGGCGGCGGTTAAGGTGTTCAACCGCGCGCTGCTCAAGCAGTTTTATGGCATCAATCATTGGGATATCCCGGAAGATTACCTGTGCCCACCGATCCCTGGCCGAGCCGATTACCTGCATTACCTAGCGGATTTGCTGGCCACCAACAATGGGGGAGAAATCCCGCGCGGAGCCAACGTGCGCGCACTGGATATCGGTGTGGGCGCTAATTGCATTTATCCGCTGCTGGGTAACCGCGAATACGCCTGGCACTTTCTGGGTACCGATATCGCAGCCAGCGCCATCGCCTCCGCCAAGACCATCGTGCAGGCCAACCCTGGCTTGAGTGAAGCCATCGAGTTGCGTCAGCAAAACAATGATGCGCACATCTTCCAAGGGCTGCTGCACAGCGCTGAGCGTTTTGACCTGAGCCTGTGCAACCCGCCCTTCCATGCCAGCGCCGAAGAAGCCAGCAGCGGCAGCAAACGCAAATGGCGCA
>JAGGNC010000083.1 GCA_017886405.1 Pseudomonas sp.
GTGGTGGCTGCGTATTCGGCATCCAGGTGTACCGGGTTGTGGTCGCCGGAGACTTCGGCAAACAGCTGGATGTCGCGTTCGCTAACGGTCTTGCTGTAGCTGGCGGTCTGGCCGACTTCAAGGGCGTCGTAGGGTGTGTTGCTGCGGTGAGTCATGAATGGCTCTCTTGAGTCTGTGAGTGGCTTTTGCGCGGTTGGCTGAGGGCCTGTTGCAACCAGTCAATCATGAAGGCGGTCACTTCGTCGCGGTTGCGCTCATTGAGCAGTTCGTGACGGGCGTCCGGGTAAATTTTCACCTGCACATGCGGGTTGCCGTCAGCGCCCAGGGCGTTGCCCAGGTCTTGCAGGCGATGGCCGTCGCTGATCGGGTCACAGGCGCCACCAATCACCAGTAGCGGCAGGCTGTTGTCGATTTGCGCCAGGTTATCCAACGGAGTGATCTGTTGCATGCCACCGAGCAGGTCAACCCACAGCTGATTGCTGCAACGGAAGCCGCACAGCGGATCGTTGACGTATTTGTCGACTTCCAGTGGGTCGCGGCTCAGCCAGTCAAATGCGCTACGGTTGGGCTTGAATGCCTTATTGAACGAGCCGAATGTGACAAATTCAAGCAGGGCACTGCCGGCCTGTGGGCCTTGCCGCCAGCGCTCGAAGCGCGCCAGCAGCTGGCCGACGCGGTATATCGTTACGGGCTGGTAGTTGGAGCCGGACAGAATCGCGCCCTGCAGGCTGCAGCTGTGCTGCATCAGGTAGGCCAAGCTGATATAGCTGCCCATGCTGTGGCCGAGCAAGAAGATTGGCGCCTGCGGGTGGGCCTGGCGCATGTGGTGGTTGAGGGTGGCTAAGTCATTGACCACCAGGCTCCAGCCATTGTTGTCGGCATAGTGGCCGAGTAGACCGTGCTCGGCAGTTCTACCATGGCCACGTTGGTCATGGGCATACACCTCGAAGCCTTGCGCCACCAGCGCTTCAGCCAGACGTGCATAGCGCCCGCTGTGTTCGGCCATGCCATGCGCCACCATCAACAGCGCCTTGGGCGGTTGCTCGCTGTACCAGCGGTTTACGTAGAGGGGGGCTGCATCGGTGCTGTTGAGCCAGAACGCTTGGTGGCGCATGACGAATACCTAAAACCTGCAAAAGTTGCGCATTGTGCACCCCGCACGGCGTGGCGCAAAGTCTGTACGGGCTCAGCGATTGTGCTTGCGCAGAATCTGCATGTATTCGCCGCTGCTATGCAGATCGCGCAGGCCTTGCTCAAATACTTCAGCCCAGTCCGGCTCGCCGGCTTGAGCTGGGACAAAACCGACCAGCAAGGGTATGCGTTCCAGCACATTGCCGTGCCAGCTGAGTTTGCCGCGCAGCTGTTCGTCGTTGGCGATCAGGTGGTCGCCAACGATATGTTCGAGTAGCACTAAGTTAAAGCGCTTAGCCTTGAGTTTGCGCAGGTTGCTGATGTCGTCTACAGCAACTTCGAGGTTCAGTCCGGCATCGAGAATGTGCTGCGGGTAGCCATAACCGCGCACGATTCCCAAGGTTTCCCCGCGCAGCTCCCCTAATGCAGTGAACTGCAATGGGAAATCATTGCGTATAAATAAACCTAGCTCGCTGTAAAACAGCGGGCGCGAGGCGCGTAAGCCTTCCTCCGTAATCTCCTTCGGCCACAGTGCTAGGGCGCCTTGATAGCTTCGGTTACCCAGTTCTGCACGAACCCGCGCCCAAGGCAGAAAGTCGATTTGTACCGAGTGGCCACGTGCGGCAAAAGCGCGGCGGGTCAGTTCGACAATGCTGCCGCCATGGGGCAAGCTTTGGCCGCTATAAGGCGGGTATTCTAGGGTGGCCATGCGCAATTGCGGCTCGGCCTGCGCCGACTGCGCGAATAGAAACATCATTATTAGAGTAAGCAGAGCAGGCGGCATGGCTGGCCCTAAGCTGGAGGTGGCAATTGGTTATAGAGGGTGCGGCAGGAATGTTCGACACAGCGCGACAAGATTCAGTGCGTCAATGACGCTGCCAGGCTATTTGCCTGCCTGGCGTTAACTGTTACTTTCCAGCCAACTCCGCAACGCGGACAGAATCATCTCAGGGTAAGAGGATAAAAATAATGCAGCCTGATTTCTGGAGCGACAAACGTCCGACCGGCGTACCCAATGACATCGACCTGGGGGCTTACAAGTCGATTATCGAAGTGTTTGAACGCTCGTGTAAGAAGTTCGCCGACCGGCCGGCCTTCAGCAATATGGGCGTGACCATTACTTATGCCGAGCTTGATCGGCTCTCCGCGGCCTTTGCCGCCTACCTGCAAAAACACACCGATCTGCAGCAGGGCGATCGTATAGCTGTGCAGATGCCCAACGTGCTGCAGTACCCCATTGCCGTGTTCGGTGCGATGCGCGCTGGGCTAATTGTGGTCAACACTAACCCGCTTTACACCGCCCGCGAGATGCGTCACCAGTTCAAAGATGCCGGTGTGCGCGCTATTGTTTATCTGAACATGTTCGGCAAACTGGTGCAGGACGTACTACCGGATACCGAGATTGATTACCTTATTGAGGCCAAGATGGGTGACCTGCTGCCGACCTTAAAAGGTTGGCTGGTCAACACCGTGGTGAAAAAGGTCAAGAAAATGGTTCCTGATTACCACTTGCCTCAGGCAGTGGCCTTCAAGAACGTGCTCAAGCAAGGTCAGGGCCATGCGCTGAAGCCGGTCAAGGTCGGTCAGGAAGATATCGCCGTGCTGCAATATACCGGCGGCACCACCGGTGTAGCCAAAGGCGCGATGCTTACCCACGGCAACTTGGTGGCCAATATGCTGCAGGTCGATGCCTGCCTGTCGCAATTGGGCGATGATGGCACCCCGCTGATGAAGCAGGGCCAAGAAATCATGATCGCGCCGCTGCCGCTCTATCATATCTATGCTTTCACCGCGAACTGCATGTGCATGATGGTCAACGGCAACCACAACGTGCTGATTACCAATCCGCGGGATATTCCTGGCTTTATCAAAGAACTGGGTAAATGGCAGTTCTCCGCATTACTGGGCCTTAACACGCTGTTTGTGGCCTTGATGGATCATCCCGAGTTCAAGAACCTCGATTTCAGCCATTTCAAATTGACCAACTCTGGTGGCACTGCCTTGGTTAAAGCCACTGCCGAGCGCTGGCAGGCGATGACGGGTTGCCCGGTAACTGAAGGCTATGGCCTGACGGAAACTTCCCCGGTGGCCAGTACCAACGCCTACGGTGACAAAGTGCGCTTGGGCACGGTCGGCGTGCCGGTGCCAGGCACGGCGTTCAAGGTGATCGACGACGATGGCGTCGAACAGGCGCTGGGCGAGCGCGGCGAGCTGTGTATCAAAGGCCCGCAAGTGATGAAGGGCTATTGGAACCGTGAAGAAGCCACGGCTGAGGTGCTGGACGCTGATGGCTGGTTCAAAAGTGGTGATGTGGCCGTGATCGACCCGGATGGCTTCGTGCGCATCGTTGACCGCAAAAAGGACATGATTATTGTTTCGGGCTTTAACGTGTACCCTAATGAAATCGAAGATGTGGTTATGGGCCACCCGAAAGTTGTCAGCTGCGCTGCAATCGGTGTGCCGGACGAAAAATCCGGGGAGGCGGTAAAGCTGTTTGTAGTCGCCCGCGACAGCAGCCTCAACGCCGAAGAGCTGAAGGCTTACTGCAAGGAAAATTTCACCGGTTACAAGGTGCCCAAGCAAATTGTCTTCCGTGACTCGCTGCCAATGACCCCTGTCGGCAAGATTCTGCGCCGCGAACTGCGCGATATTGCCTGATCATTGCAGGCGGTTGCTGTCTCGGCCTGGTTGCGCAGGTGTTGCCTGCGTAACCAGGCCGGAGTGGCAACGGCGTCGGCGCAACGCCTGTAGTCCGGTTGTTTCAGCGACATTTGCAGGATGACCAATTGTTAGCTGATAGTCACTTTTGTGACTGCTGCGGCGCTTAATGGTCTGGTCGCTGTTTGGCAAAGCTGCTACTCTCGGGCAGATTTTTTGCCGCTCAAGCCGCAAAAAACACGCAAAAAACACGCAAATCTACAATAAACAACCGTCTATGCACGGTTAAGATAAAGCTGTTGCTAAGGAGTGGGCTTCCATGATCGAAAATTTTTGGAAGGATAAGTATCCCGTTGGGATTGCTGCCGAAATCAATCCTGACCAGTACCCAAATATTCAGGCGGTACTCAAAGACTCCTGCCAACGCTTCGCCGACAAGCCCGCTTTCAGCAATTTGGGTAAAACTATTACCTACGGCGAGCTGTACGAGTTGTCCGGCATCTTTGCCGCTTACTTGCAGCACAATACTGATCTGCAGCCCGGCGACCGTATCGCGGTGCAACTGCCTAACGTGCTGCAGTACCCGGTTGTTGTCTTCGGTGCCCTGCGCGCCGGTCTTGTGGTGGTCAATACCAACCCGCTGTACACCGCGCGCGAGTTGGAGCATCAGTTCAACGACTCCGGCGCCAAGGCCCTGGTCAGTCTGGCCAACATGGCCCATCTGGTTGAGCAGGTGCTGCCGAAAACTAGCATCAAGACGGTCATTATTACTGAAGTTGGCGATATGCTCGCGCCACTCAAGCGTCTGCTGGTTAACAGCGTGATCAAGCATGTGAAGAAGATGGTGCCGGCTTACAACCTGCCGCACGCCATCAAGTTCACTGCAGCCCTGGCTAAAGGCCGTGGCCAAACCGCCAAGGAAGCCGCGCCGGCGAATAGCGAAGTGGCCGTGCTGCAATACACCGGCGGTACCACCGGGGTGGCGAAGGGCGCGATGCTCACCCACCGTAACCTGATCGCCAACATGCTGCAGGTCAAAGCACTGATGGGCGCGGAAATGAGCGATGGCAGCGAGGTGCTGATTGCGCCACTGCCGCTGTATCACATCTACGCCTTCACCTTCCATTGCATGGCGATGATGCTGATTGGTGGACACAACGTACTGATCACCAACCCACGTGATCTGCCTGCAATGACTAAGGACCTGGGCAAATACAAGTTCACCGGTTTTGTCGGCTTGAATACCCTGTTTGTTGCCCTGTGCAATAACGAGGACTTCCGCAAGCTCGACTTCTCCACCCTGAAGGCCACTTTTTCTGGGGGCATGGCCCTGCAAATGGCTACGGCCGAGCGCTGGAAACAGATTACCGGTTGCTCGATCTGCGAAGGCTTCGGCATGACCGAAACCAGCCCGGTGGCCTCGGTTAACCCGTTCAGCAATATCCAGATCGGCACTATCGGTATTCCAGTGCCGTCGACCCTGTGCAAGGTGATCGACGACGAAGGCGTCGAGCAGCCGTTGGGTTCGATTGGCGAGCTGTGCGTGAAGGGTCCGCAGGTGATGAAGGGCTACTGGCAGCGTCAGGAAGCCACCGATGAAATCCTCGACGCCGAAGGCTGGTTGAAAACCGGTGATATCGCAGTGATCCAGGAAGACGGCTACATGCGCATCGTTGACCGCAAGAAGGACATGATTCTGGTGTCCGGCTTCAACGTCTACCCGAACGAGCTGGAAGACGTGCTCGCCACTCTGCCGGGCGTATTGCAGTGTGCAGCCGTTGGTGTGCCGGACGAAAAATCAGGCGAGGCGATCAAGATTTTCGTGGTGGTTAAGCCGGGTGAAACCTTGACCAAAGATCAGGTCATGAAGCATATGCGCGCCAACGTCACCGGCTACAAGGTGCCGAAGGCTGTGGAGTTCCGTGATGTACTGCCGACCACCAACGTTGGCAAGATCCTGCGCCGCGAACTGCGTGACGAAGAGCTGAAGAAGCTGGGCAAGAAGTAACAACCCAGTACAACAAAACCCCGCCTAGGCGGGGTTTTGTTGTTTCAGGCCCCAGGATAATTCGCCAGCGTCTGAATACAGGAAAGATCTTCACGGGTTGTGATCACAGCGAGTAGCAGGTTTTGTCCCTGATCGCGCCATGCGTCGCAGGCTTCACTGAATATATCGAGGAACGTGCTCAGCGCGTCGGCATCAACCGGCATTGCCTCGGATAGCGCCAAGGTAAATCCCCGCTGAACCATCCAGTGGGGATCGTTCAGGCAGTCCCAGGCAGCGTCCCAGTTCATACCGAAGTCGGCTGGCAGCTGCAGTGCTTTCGCAAGTGCGGCGAGGAGGTTGTGTTTATTGGCAGGTGGCAGACAAGCAATCTCAACCAGAGCCATTGCAGTATCGGGTCGCGCGTTGAGCTTCCAGACGCCACTGCTCGGTAGAGCTGAAAACCCTTGCATCAGGGCTCACCAGTAATCTGGCGGAAGCTGCGGTAATGGTCGCCGGTGTAGTAGTAGATATCTGGAGGCCGCCCGCCTGTTACCACGCGGCGTGCGCCACGGTGATTGAGGCCGGGCGTGGCAACGGTGTATTCGCGGTAATAACCTCGAGGCTTAGTTGGCAGCAGTCGTTCGCGGTTGTGGAAGGTGGTGCCATCTTGGCTGTGGGGAAATGGTCCCCCTTGCTGGATCAGTGACAGGGTGCTCGACAGCTCGCGGTCCTGGGTCTGTACCTGTTCACTGCTGGTGCCACCCATAGAGTGGAACAGCTTTGCCCCGCCCATGGTATTGAAGAGCAAAAGCGTGCCCAGCAATAAGCTGGCGAGGATCAATAACTGGCCAACACCGAAGGTG
Source organism: Pseudomonas sp. (assembly GCA_017886405.1). GTDB lineage: Bacteria > Pseudomonadota > Gammaproteobacteria > Pseudomonadales > Pseudomonadaceae > Aquipseudomonas. The sequence goes on from JAGGNC010000083.1 coordinate 6,640, forward strand.
TTGGCCTTAGGCCGAGGCGCGATTTTTTGCTGCTGGCTGGCGGGTTGTTCTGCAGTGACGTTATGGGCTTTGGGACGATTCTGCCGGTCATAAACCAGCTGATAGGCCACCTTGAGGCCGACGCGTGGCCGCGTGGCTCTGTTGAACGCCGATATATGAAAGAAGACCCGGTCTTTGCCGTCACTCGGCTGAATGAAGCCAAACCCTTTGGCATCATGCCAGGTGCTGATGGTGCCGCTCGCCACTGTCGGGCTCCTGATCAACCGGTGCGCCAGGTGATTTCCTCAACGCCATCGGCGCTGATGCGCATCCAGCGATCAGCTTGTTCATCGCTTTCTGCTTCCAGCCAGCCACCCGGGGCGCAGCGTACTTCGACGTTCAGTGCGGCAAAGGCCGCCTGGGCGCAGGCTAGGTCATCGGCCCAGGGCGTGGCGGCACTTTCAAGCAGCAGGCTGTGCCATTTGCCGACAGCCTTAGGCAACCACGTTACCGGCACCTCGCCGGCCTGGCATTTGTAGGTCTGACCTTTCTGCTGCCAGGGGGTGCAGCTGCCCAGTGCGTTGCGCAACCACTCACCAATTGCATTGTGGTCGGCGTCTTTCAGGTAAATCTCGATATCCGGTTGGCGCATGGTCATAGCTTCTCGATCCAGTCGTAGCGGATGGCAACGGTCACTGCGCAGGGTTCGGCAATTACCGCAGCGCGGCGTTCGGCGCTGGCGCGCCAACCGTGTGGGGTCATGGCCAGCAGGTCGGCGCGGGCTTCGCTGCTATCCAGTTGTAGATTAAATGTCAGGGTTTCGCTGTGGGCCAGGCGCATGCCTTCGGGGATCAGCTCCAGGTGCTTCTGATCATCATAGTCACGCACTTCGTCATAGAGGCTCTGGCGCAGCTCCATCAGGTGACCACGGGTTGGGCCCATGCGCAGCAAGCCGCCACCGGGGACGAGTAGGCGTTTGGCTTCCTGCCAGTCGAGAGGGCTGAACACGCTGGCGAGCAGTTGGCAGCTGGCATCACTCAATGGCACGCGGGCCATGCTCGCCACCAGCCACTCGAGCTGAGGCGCGCGCTTGCAGGCGCGTTTGATGGCTTCGCGGGAGATGTCCAAGGCATAGCCGTGCGCTTGCGGCAGGGCATCGGCGAGTTGAGTGGTGTAGTAGCCCTCGCCACAGCCGATATCCAGCCAGCGTGCTGGGGTGTAGCGCAATGCCAGTTCGGCCAGACGTTTCGCCAGCGGCGCGTAATGACCCCCGTCGAGAAAGCGCCGACGCGCCGCGACCATGGCGGCATTGTCGCCAGGGTCGCGGCTGTTCTTGTGCTGAACCGGCAATAGGTTCAGGTAACCCTGACGTGCGCGGTCAAAGCGGTGGCTAGCCGGGCAGACCACGCCGTTGTCGACGACGCCCAGTGCGCCATGACAAATGGGACAGATCAGCATGCGAGCAGGTTTACCAGGGTTTGATAGTAGATTTCAGTCAGTACATCCAGATCACTGGCCAGGACGCGCTCGTCAATTTGGTGAATGGTGGCATTGACCGGGCCGAGCTCCACCACTTGGGTGCCGAGGGTGGCGATAAAACGGCCATCGGA
>JAGGNC010000042.1 GCA_017886405.1 Pseudomonas sp.
CATTATAAGCAGAAGGGATAAACATGGCGCTTACTGACCAGTCCACCCGTATCCGCGAAGGCGAAGAGCTCGACGCCGCGGTCATCGACCAGTACCTCAAGGCGCAAATCCCGGAGCTGACGGGTGAGCCACGCATCAGCCAGTTTCCCGGTGGTGCCTCGAACCTCACCTACCTTCTCGAATACCCCAACCAAGAGTTCGTTCTGCGCCGCCCACCATTTGGCCACAAGGCTAAATCTGCCCACGACATGGGCCGTGAGTACCGTATTCTCAATCAGCTCAAAGCTGGTTTCCCTTACTGCCCCAAAGCCTATGCACACTGCACTGACGAGTCGGTGATCGGCGCCGAGTTCTATGTAATGGAACGGGTAAACGGCATTATTCTGCGTTCAGACATGCCGGCTGAGCTGAACTTCAGCGAAGAGCAGACCCGTAACTTGTGTAAAAGCTTTATCGACAAGATGGTTGAGCTGCATAACGTCGACTACCAAGCCTGCGGCCTGGGCGATTTAGGTAAGCCGGAAGGTTACGTGCAGCGGCAGATCAGCGGCTGGAGTGATCGCTACGAGAAAGCCCTGACGCCAGACGCCCCGCTGTGGGAACCGGTCAAGGCCTGGCTCAAGGACAAGATGCCCGCCGACCACCACAAACCAGGCATCGTCCATAATGACTACCGCTTCGACAACGTCATTCTCAATCCGCAGAACCCGAGCGAAATCATCGGCGTACTGGATTGGGAACTGACCACCATCGGTGATCCGTTGATGGATTTAGGCAACACCCTGGCCTACTGGATCGAAGCCGCTGACTCGGCACCGATACAAATGATGCGCCGTCAGCCAAGCAATGCCCCCGGCATGCTCACACGCCAACAGTTTGCCGACTATTACGCCGAGCGTTCAGGCATCGAAATTAAAAGCATCGACTTCTACTACACCTACGGCCTGTTTCGCCTGGCTGGCATCGTGCAGCAGATCTACTTTCGCTTTTTCCATGGCCAGACCCAAGACAAACGCTTCGCCCAGTTTGTGCACATGAACAAACTACTGGAGCAAATGAGTCTGCAGGTCATCAATAAATCGCAGCTGTAAACGGCCGAACAGGCCTCAAACGAGATAAGGAAACCATCATGTCTAAGACCCATCTGTTCGACCTCGACGGCAAGATCGCATTTGTCTCCGGCGCTAGCCGCGGTATCGGCGAGGCCATCGCTAAGCTACTGGCCCAACAAGGCGCTCACGTCATCGTCTCCAGCCGCAAAATCGACGATTGCCAGAAAGTCGCCGACGCCATCATTGCTGATGGCGGCAAGGCCACTGCCGTAGCCTGTCACATTGGTGAAATGGAGCAGATCAGTAACGTCTTCGCCCAAATCAAGGAACAGTTCGGCCGCCTCGATGTTCTGGTCAACAACGCTGCCACCAACCCGCAGTTCTGCAACGTACTGGACACCGACCTAAGTGCGTTCCAAAAGACCGTCGATGTGAACATCCGTGGCTACTATTTCATGTCCATTGAAGGCGGCAAGCTGATGAGGGAAAACGGCGGCGGCAGCATCATCAACGTGGCCTCGATCAACGGCGTCTCACCCGGCGAAATGCAGGGCATCTACTCGGTCACTAAGGCTGCAGTCATCAGCATGACCAAGGTCTTTGCCAAGGAGTGCGCGCAGTTCGGTATACGCTGCAACGCCCTGCTGCCCGGCCTGACCGACACCAAGTTCGCCTCGGCACTGGTGAAGAACGATGCGATCCTTAAACTCGCACTGCAGCGTATCCCGCTCAAGCGTGTAGCCGCTCCAAGCGAAATGGCTGGTACCGTGCTGTATCTGGCCAGCGATGCCTCAAGCTACACCACAGGCGTTGCGCTGAATGTCGATGGTGGCTTCCTCTCCTGAGGCACTGCCGGCAAACAGCCAAGCCAAAAAAGGGACCTTCGGGTCCCTTTTCACTGCTGCGTGACTACCAGTTTTCCAAGGCCTGCTTGGCCGCCTGGTTCATTGGCTCGGCCAATAGACCGGCAGGCGTGAGGCTGATACTGAAAACCGCATCATCGGCAAGCGGTAAATAGGTCACCCGCAGGGCCTGCGGGTCGAACATGAACAGGTCATGTTGCCCCACCCGTAACCAGTGCCACAGATCTATGCCGTAAGGGCTCCGCGCCAAGTCGACACGGGCATGCTGAGCCAGGCTCTGCGCCTCGATAGATAGAAAGCGACCCGAGAGCTTTTCCAGACGGTAGCCCGGCTGCAAGCCGATCAACGCAGCCAAACCCTTCCACTGAAGTAAACGCGCATCGAGTTGCCACAGATCGCCCTCCATGGTCAGCGTTCGCTCCTGACCACCTTCCAACACATTGACCCGATACAGCGAACCATCCGCCTTGAAACTCAAGGTCGCCAGTGGCTTGCCCTCGGCAATCGGTTTGTAGCTGAGCAGGTCATAGGCCAGCACTCCGATAAAGGTAGCCAAGGCGAGAAATGCAAGGCCGCAAGTGCCGCGTAACCAACCGAGGAACCAGTGCCGGTTGAAGAGGATGCGCGCTGCTACGAAAGCCACTAATAAAGCCAGCAACCCCGTTGCCCATGCCAATCCGCCGTATTGCATCGCCGTACACTCCTTATGCACTCAATTGGTCGCATTATGCGCACCTACCCGGCTGGCGAACAGCAAGATGAGACCACAATTAGACGCAGGACGTGTTTTATGGCCTACCATTCGTGGCGGCCATTTTGTGGCCTTGGTTACACGACATTAAAACTATCTTGCGGTAATTTCTCATGGCTTTGCCGTTTGAACTCAGCGTCGATCTGTCGACACTAGCGATTCTCGCCTTGGTTGCGTTTATTGCCGGTTTTATTGACGCAATTGCCGGTGGTGGTGGCTTACTGACCATCCCCGCTTTGCTTACGGCGGGCCTGCCACCGCATCTGGCCCTAGGCACAAATAAGCTGTGTGCGACCTTCGGCTCGGCTACCGCCAGCTATACCTTCTACCGACGCAACCTATTTGCCCCCAGCCAATGGCGCAATGCGCTGATCGGCACAGCAGTGGGGGCGATACTGGGGGCGTTACTGGCGCATTGGCTGCCGTCGGCATGGCTCAACCAGTTGCTACCCGTTGTGGTTTTCGCCTGCGGTCTGTACCTGCTGTTTGGTAAGACGCCAATGGCTCAACAGCATAACGACGCGCCGATCGCTCAGGGCCGCCAATGGCCGCAAAGCCTGAGTCTGGGTTTCTATGACGGTGTAGCAGGTCCTGGTACGGGGGCGTTTTGGACGGTCAGTAGTTTGCTGCTCTACCCCCTTGATCTGCTTAGAGCCAGTGGCGTGGCACGCAGCATGAACTTTGTCAGCAATGCCTGCGCACTCAGCGTGTTTGCCTTCAGCGGCCAGGTGGCTTGGCTGCTGGGAATTAGTATGGGGCTGGCGCTGATGATGGGTGCGTTCCTTGGAGCGCGCAGTGCGATCAAGGGTGGCTCGAAGTTTATCCGCCCTGTGTTTATTCTGGTGGTATTAGGGCTGACGACTCGCCTAGTTTGGCAGCACTGGATCGGGCTGACCTAGGCAGCGCGCTACATAGCTATCGATCAGATAGCGCGCAATCGAACGTGAGGCCGGCAGTGGCGGTAGATCATGCACACTGAACCACTGAGCATCTTCGATTTCATCTACCTGCATGACGATATCGCCGGAGGCGTATTCGGCATGAAAGCCGAGCATCAGCGAGTGCGGGAACGGCCAGCCCTGACTCCCCAGGTACTGCAAGTTCTTGATCTCAATCCCGACTTCTTCACGCACCTCACGTACCACGCAGTGCTCCACCGACTCTCCCGCCTCAACGAAGCCTGCCAGGGTGCTGTATATACCGGAAACAAACCGTGGGGAACGCGCCAAGAGAATCTCATCGCCGCGCGTGACTAATACGATCATGCTGGGTGAGAGCCGCGGGTAGTGTTGCAGCTCGCAACGCAGGCAACGCATGGCCCGCTCACCGGGGATATGCTGCATCGCCCCACCACAGCTGCCACAAAAACGATGCTGGCTGGCCCATGTGCCTATCTGCGTGGCGTAGCTGAGCAGCCTGAAAATGTCGTCATCGCCCTGCAGCATAAATTGACGCAGGCTCTGCCAAGCGCAACCAGACATATCGGCTGGCTGCTCCAGCTCCAGCAGGTAGACGGCGTCGCCATCAAAGTGCCCTACGCCATGCTCGGCCAAAATCGGCAAGTCCTGCTTTTTAAGCCATTCGCGGGGAAACAGCACGCCATTGCTATCGGCCAGAAAGTGCTGCTTGCAGTGCACAACCACCCAGCCGCCTGGCTGTTGGCTATCGATCACGTTGGGCTGCCAGCGTTGCATGCTCAAGCCTCCAGCGGCATGCCTAGCGCCCTCACACTCTCGGCGGCGAGGTCAAGCACACTTGGCTGTGTTTCAGGGCGCAATACCGCGCCTGATTCCAGGTAGTACTCGAGGCTGCTTAGTGCATCGGCAAGGGTTTCCAGCATCTGCTCTGATGGCATTTTTGGAGCATCGAACATGTGTTGTTGGATGTAATCGGCGCACGCTCCCACCAACAAAGCCGCACGCTCCTGACCAAGGAACCACAGTCCACCACGGACTGCCTGCAGGCTAAACGGCACGTTAGACAGGTGCATACGATCGCCACCCGACTCCAGGTACGCGGTAATCGCTCGCCTGGCCAAGGCCAAACCGGCCTGGGCTTCACCGACTACTACGATACGCGCCTCATTAAGCTGATGCATCGCGAACGATTTAGCTTCATCGCCCGGCTGCGCCTGAATGGGCCGCGTTTCGCGCCGCTCACCACGTTCCAGGCTAGCGACCATACCCTCAACGTACAACACTGCATCAGCCAGCTTAATCAGCTCCTGAGGTTGTGGTGCGCGGTCCTCTTTCCAGCTGGCAACAGTGTGCAGCTGAGCGTTTAGCGAATTGCCTGCCGAGCTGAGTCCGACCATACCGAGCGTCTTGCTTAACTTACCAAGTAAGGCGTGCAGGCTACTGAGACTATCGTTCTGCAGGGTACCGCGCTCAATCAGGTCAAGCATGTCCTTGACGCTGAAGAGCTCTTCACGAATGGCCGAACTCAGTGAACGCATCACCGCCTGCCCTGGGCCGGCCAAACGCTGGTATTCCTCTTCCAGCAGGTGGTCGGTAAACGGCAGTGGCGTAAGGCCAAACACCTCACTCAACGCTGCGGCCTGCGGACCGCGAGTGTCGGCCAAAGCCACCAGGTAGAGCAATTCCTTGAGCAGGTTGCGCGGCGCTTCGTATAGCCCGTTTGCGAGCATCTGCTTAAGCTCGCGATCAAATCGCGAGAACAGCTGTTTACGCGATTTGCGCGCCAACAGCTGGCCATCAACCTGCGCCTCAACGGCTGCAGCACCTACCCAGCACAAACGGCCACGGGGGTCGTTGGCAAACAGGTTATCGAGTCGTGTCAGCGCACGGCCCATTAGCTTGAGGCTGGCCTGTGGGTTCTGCTCACGAATAAAGCCCAACAGACCAATCTGATACATATGCCGCAGTCGCCGACCTTCACTTTCGCGCGCGGCACCATCAATGGTGGGCGGCGAGGTACGCGGGCGAGGATGGTCGAGACGTGCACTAAAAAAGAAACTCTCCGGCAAGGCAGGCTGGCCGCCCGCCTGACGCAGGTCATTAATTGCCGGCAGTAGCAATTCCGGCATTTCCTGACGATGTACTTCAACGCTCTCTAGGTAGCGGCGCAGCACGTGCAAGGCATTGCTCAGGGCGGAAAGCTGAACATCACGCTCTTCACCGGCTCCCGCGGGGATATCAGTGGCTTGATCCAGCACTTCCTGCGCCAGTAACTCAGCACCGGCAAGCTCGATCACATTCAGCGTGCCGCGTACCTGATGCAGGTTTTCCACGGCCTGCTGTAAAAGGCTACCGTTGTGCCGATCAGCGATAAAGTGTTCGAGGCTCGACTCTGCCTCTTCCATGGTGGCGAACAGTTCATCGCGCACCAGATTAAGCGACGTGGCTCCAGAAACCATGAGCTACTGCGCCTCCCGCGTGGGTGATAAAAAAAGCTGGAAGGATGGCATCAGTCGGCGAACTCCGGTTTCTGCTTGCTCATGTGAGCGGCCATGGCCACACGTAGATCCACCGATTGCAGCATGGCGGCGTTCCAAGTGGCGATATATTCAAGGCCGTCATCAACCCGGTGGTCGCGCATGTAGCGAATCATTTCTTTGGTGCCACGAATGGCCACCGGTGACTTGCTGGCAATCTCGCGGGCAATACCCATCACGCCATCAAGAAGTGCATGAGCGTCGGCATAGGTGCGATTGACTAGGCCTATGTTGACTGCCTCAACACCGTCGATGGTACGGCCGGTAAAAGCCAGTTCACGCATCATGCCATCACCAATAATGCGCGGCAGGCGCTGTAAGGTGCCCACATCTGCGGCCATGCCGATATCAATTTCCTTGATCGAGAATTGCGCATCGACCGTCGAATAACGCATGTCACAGGCCGACACCAGGTCGATAGCGCCGCCTAGGCAATAACCTTGAATCGCAGCCAGAACTGGTTTGCGGCAGTTGTCCACGGCATTGAACGAGGCCTGCAGTTCGAGAATTTTGCGCCGCAGTTTTTCGGCATTCCGACCGACATCAGTGCCCAACTGGCTCCCAATCGAGGCCAGCATCATCAGGTCGATACCCGAGGAGAAGTGCTTGCCCGCGCCGGAGATCACCACAACACGGACTTCGTCTGTGTCATCAATCCAGCGGAAAATCTCGATGATCTCGCGCCAGAAGTCCGCGTTCATCGCGTTGACTTTTTCCGGGCGATTGATCACCACATGGGCAACCTTATCTGCCAACACGATATTAAAGGCTTTGTAGTCGGACACTGCAGTCATCCTCAGCAGGGGCGCATGCGCACAATGAAAATCTTCTTATGCTAAAAATCAAGCAACTATAACAACCAACAGATAAATGTCGATGCTGACCATTGTGATGCACAACACGTCATCATGGTTAAGCTCGATTTTTACCTATCGGCGATAAACGCTTGATCTAACGAGGTAACCTCAAAAATTGTCCAGCCGACGGCTGCCTGACTAGACAACTTCGGCTTACGCCTTGATACAGTCAACGGTGTAGAGCCCATCTTCACGTTGCAGGCCATGCACATCGGCGTCAAAACCTGGGAAGCTGCGATCGAAGGTACGGGCAAAAGCCAGATAATCAATGATCGAACGCGTCTCTGCGGTAAAGCGCTCGCCCGGCATAATCAGCGGAATACCTGGCGGATATGGCACCAGCATCACCGCTGCAATCCGACCTTGCAACTGCTCAATCGGCACCGCTTCTACTTCGCCGCGTACCAGCTGGTTATAGGCATCGGCGGGCTTTATCGCTACTTCTGGCAGCACCGTATACATTCGCTTGAGGGCTTTGGCCGTGGCATTCTCGCGGTAACAGGCATGCAAGGCATCACACAGATCACGCAGCCCCATACCCAAGTAAAAAGCCTTGCCGGCCTGGGCAATCGAGGGCAACGCATCGCTCAATGGCACGTTAGCGTCATAGCTGCGTTTGAACCCCAGCAGCTCGGTCAGCAGCGTGCTCCACTTGCCCTTGGTGATGCCCATGGAGAACAGCACCAGAATGGAGTACAGCCCGGTTTTCTCAACCACCAGCCCACGCTCCCACAGAAACTTACTGACCACCGCCGCCGGTATGCCGCGCTCAGCCAGTTTGCCATCGGCCGTCAGGCCGGGCGTCACTAGGGTCACTTTAATCGGGTCTAACAGCACGTAATCCTCAGCGACATCGCCAAAGCCATGCCAATCAGCTTGCGGTTGCAGCAGCCAATCCTGGGTCACTACATCATCGATGCCTTCGGCCTTGGCCGGTTGCCAAATGCTAAACCACCAGTCGTCGGCGTTGAGGTTCTGCCGTAGATTCGCCAAGGCACGGCGGAAACTCAGCGCTTCGTCGAACGTTTCCTGAATCAGTGAGCGCCCTGCCGGTCCTTCCATCATCGCCGAAGCCACATCAAGTGAGGCGATGATCCCGTACTGCGGCGAGGTGGAGATGTGCATCATAAAGGCTTCGTTGAAGCGATCACGATCAAGCGCGCGCAGCCCGCCGTCCTGCACATGGATCATCGATGCCTGACT
>JAGGNC010000199.1 GCA_017886405.1 Pseudomonas sp.
AACGCCGATTGAATAATGGTGTACACCGCTGCGTTGATATCTGCGACCTGATCCACCACCAGTGGGTTGTTGCCGCCCATTTCCAGCGCGAGGATTTTATCCGGACGCCCGGCAAACTGCTTATGCAGCAGGTTGCCGGTACGGCTGGAACCGGTGAAGAACACGCCGTCGATGCCGTCATGCGCAGCCAGCGCCACACCGGTGTCGCGAGCGCCCTGCAGCAGGTTGAGCACACCTGCTGGCAAGCCGGCTTCAATCCAGCATTTGACCGTTAACTCAGCGACTTTCGGCGTCAGCTCGCTGGGCTTGAACACCACGCAATTGCCTGCCAGCAGCGCCGGCACGATATGGCCGTTGGGCAGGTGACCGGGGAAATTATAGGGGCCGAATACCGCCACTACGCCATGCGGCTTGTGCCGCAGCACGGCGGTGGCATCGGCAAGCGGGGCGCTCTTCTCACCGGTACGCTCGCGGTAGCTCTGAATGGAGATGGCCACCTTATTGGCCATGCTGGTCACTTCGGTGGCCGTTTCCCACAGCGGCTTGCCGGTTTCCTCGCCAATGCAATGGCCCAGCGCGTCGGCATGCTGCTTGAGGGTGGCGGCAAACTGCTCAAGAACGCTGATGCGCTCATCCAGCGAGCGCGAGGCCCAGGCCGGGAATGCCGCACGGGCTGCCTGCACGGCAGCGTCAACCTGCGCGGCGCTGGCCGCCTGACCTTTCCAGATGGCTTCCTGGCTGACCGGATTAAGCGATTCCAGGGCTTCACCCTGACCTGAGTGCCAGGCACCCGCGATGTAATGAGTGCTCATCTTGTTATATCACTCCCAGCAAGGTGTAGACCCGGCTAGCCGGGTCGGCAATTTGACACAGCCGCAGCGCACCATGGGGCGCTCAGCCGCGGGCGGAAACCGCTACCGCGCGCACCGCATGGCCCGCTGACAGCTGCAGGCGCTTGGCGGTTTGCCCATCGACCACCAGGGTGCCGGCGGCCAGGCGCCCCGTGGCGGCGGTAATCCGGCAGTCTTCGCGTTTTCGGTTATGAATCAGGAACTGCGGTGCGTCATCACCCGGGGTGCCAATGGCCAGTACCAGTACTTGGCTGTTCTGCACCGCACGAATTTTTGCGGTTTCTGCCTCGATGGCCGGGCCGGCGTCGAAGATGTCGACATAGCCCTGGTAGCGGAAACCCTCGCCCTTGAGCATGGCCAGCGCCGGCTCGGTATCAGGGTGAACGCGGCCGATGATGTTGCGTGCATCTTCGGAGAGAAAGCAGGTATAGAGCGGGAACTTGGGCATCAATTCAGCGAGAAACGCCTTGTTGCCCACACCAGTGAGGTAGTCGGCCTGGCTGAACTCCATTTTGAAGAAGTGCCGACCGAGACTTTCCCAGAACGGTGAACGGCCTCGCTCATCGGACATACCGCGCATCTCAGCAATTACCTTGTCACCGAACAACTCGCGGAATTCGGCAATAAACAGGAAGCGCGCCTTGGACAACAAACGACCATTCAACCCGCTGCGCTGATCGTCACGTAGGAACAACGAGCACAGCTCGGAGTTGCCAGTCAGATCGTTGGCCAGAAACAGCGTGGGAATCTGCCGATGGATCTCCAACTCCCGCGAGGCGCTGACCGTAAGGCCAAGCCGGTAGTTGTACCAAGGTTCGCGCAAGCCGACGGCACCGGCGACGGCCGAAATACCGACCACGTCACCCTCATCGTTTTCCAGCACAAACAGGTAATCGGCATCGGCCCGACTGGCTTCGCCGCGAAAGGCTTTCTCCGCCCAGCCAACGCGGTGCGCCAAGCGCTCCTCGTTGGCGGGCAAGGTGGTCAGGCCAGCGCCAGTGCTGCGTGCCAGTTGCAACAGAGCGGGCAGATCGGTGCTGCGGACGGGACGAACGATCATGCGTTAACTCCTTAAACCGCAACCAGGCGCACGCTGACGCCTTCGCCGACGCCCAACGCCTCGGCGGCCGCAACACTCAAGGTCACCGGCTTACCCGGCACCCAATCCAACTCCGCCACAATCGCGCGGAAATCCTGTAGCTGACCGTTGCTCACCAGATACGACCGGCCACCTTGACTCGGATCACCGATATGCACCGGCACCACGCGGCTCTGGGCAATCGAGCGGATGCCCGAGGTGCGCGCATGCAGGGTCGGGCCGCCGTCGAAGATGTCGATGTAATGCTCGGTCTCGAAGCCTTCGCGCATCAGAATGTCGAAGCTGATCTGCCCTCGCGGGTGCACCTGCCCCATGGCTTCTTGGGCCTCGTCCGGCAGCAGCGGCACGTAGATGGGGTAATGGGGCATCAACTCGGCGAGGAAGGTACGACTTTTCAGGCCACACAGACGCTCAGCTTCGGTGTAGTTCATGTCGAAGAAATTACGCCCCACCGCATCCCAGAACGGCGAATCACCGGCTTCATCGCTGTAACCGACGATTTCCACCACCAGTGCGTCGGCAAACCGTTCCGGATGGTTGGCCAGAAACAGTAGACGTGCGCGTGAGTTGAGCTCTGACCAGGCCGTGTTCACCAACGCCCTGTCGACGTAGAAGCTGGTCAGCAGGCTATTGCCCGTGAGGTCATGGCACAGGGAGAGCACGTGGATCTTGTTATGGATCTTCAACTCACGGGAGTTGTGCACGAAGGTTTCGTTGCGAAAGCTGTAGAACGGCTCGGAATAGCCGGCCGAGGCGATGATGCCAGAGCAGCCAACCAGGCGACCGCTCTCGCTGTCTTCCAGCACGAAGAAATAGCTCTCTTCGCCATTGAAGCTGACTTCGGCGGCAAACGAGGCCTCTGAAGCAGCAATCTTTTCACGCAGACGATCACTGTCATCCGGCAGTGAAGTCACACCAACCGGGCTGTCCGCGGCGAGACGCTGCACTTCAGCGAGGTCGGCCATTTGCGCGGGGCGCATCACCAGCATGGTGCCACTCCTTTTGATAAAAGCGCTAAGAGCCCTTACGAGCCACTTAGCGAAAACCGCAACCGCAGCCACGGCACACACAGAGACGGGCTTCCTTGCTGACAGCTCAACCCGTCCGTGGGTCGAGCAGGCCATCAATCAGGCCTGGACAAGCTTGGCCACAGCACGCGCCAAGCGCGCCAGACCTTCATCGATATCGGCATCCTCAACCACCAAACTCGGCGCGAAACGCACCACGTCGGGGCCGGCCTGAAGCACCATCAAACCCTCCTCGGCAGCGGCATCGAGAATCGCCTTGGCTTTGCCCTTCCAGGCATCGGACAGCACCGCACCAATCAACAGGCCGAGGCCGCGCACTTCACTAAACACACCGTATTGCTGGCCGATCTGCTCCAGCTTGGTTTTGAAGCGCTGATGCTTGGCCTTCACCCCAGCCAGCACTTCAGGGGTGTTGATGGTATCGATCACCGCTTCACCCACCGCGCAGGCCAGCGGGTTGCCGCCATAGGTAGTGCCGTGAGTGCCGACGGCTAGGTGCTTGGCCAACTCGCGGGTGGTGAGCATTGCACCAATCGGGAAACCACCACCCAGGCTCTTGGCGCTGGAGAGGATGTCCGGGGTCACGCCGTAATGCATATAGGCGAACAGCTCGCCGCTACGGCCCATACCGCTCTGCACTTCGTCGAACACCAGCAACGCATTGTGCTGGTCGCACAGCTCACGAGCCGTTTGCAGGTATACCAGGTCGCCGGGCAGCACGCCGCCTTCACCCTGAATCGGCTCCAGCACCACGGCGCAGGTTTGGTCCGATACCGCCGCCTTCAGCGCTTCGATATCGTTGTAGGGAATATGGCTGATGCCCTGAATCTTCGGCCCGAAGCCATCGGAATACTTAGGCTGGCCGCCGACGCTGACGGTAAACAAGGTGCGGCCGTGGAAGCTGTTGGTCGCGGCGATGATTTCGCATTTATCTTCGCCAAACTTATCGAACGCCACACGACGGGCCAGCTTGAACGCGGCCTCGTTGGCTTCAGCGCCAGAATTACAGAAGAACACGCGGTCGGCGAACGTGGCGTCGATCAGCTTTTTGGCCAAGCGCAGGGCCGGTTCATTGGTGAACACGTTGGACACATGCCAAAGTTTGCCAGCCTGCTCGGTCAGCGCTTTAACCAGCGCCGGATGCGCATGGCCCAGCACATTGACGGCGATACCGCCGGCAAAATCGATCAGCTCACGACCGCTTTGATCCCACACGCGCGAACCGGCGCCACGCACTGGGATAAAAGCAGCGGGTGCATAGTTGGGCACCATCACGTGGTCGAAATCGGCGCGATTCACCGGGTCGTGCTGAACAGACATCTGAACTCTCCTGACGAGGAACACCTGCATTCAAACGCAGGGGATGTGAAGGATTGTAGGGATTGATACGAAGCCGGCATTGCCGTCATGCGACAACTTCTTACAGCGCTAACCCGAGGAAAACCGCAGCTTGCGCAAATGCGACAGAAAGCATCGTGATCGCGCAGTTTAAATGCAGCCCGCCGCCTTGGCGCGGTTTTATCCGCCGCGCGAAAAAGAATTTTTATGGCCTGCCATCCATCGCGATCAGCCTGCGCGGGGTTAAAAATGACGGCTGGCCACTTCTTCAGGCAGACACAGGTATTACTGCAGGCACTGGCGGGTTGTCCAGGCAAAGAAACTCGATCAAGCGGGCTTTCTGCGCCATAGCGTCCTGATACCCCAGCTCGATCAACTCGCTGCAGTAACCCGGCTCGAATAGCAGGTAACTCAGCACGCCCGCGCCGCTGGCCTTGGTAGCGCCTGGCCCGCGCAAAAAAAGACGCAGCGGCCTGGGCAACTCATGCCGATGGCGCGCAGCAATCAGATCCAATGGCTGGCTAGGTGCAATCACCATCACATCAATAGGTTTGAGCCCCAGCCCACGCGGGTGGCTTTCGACGGGAATCAAACGACCCATCTGATTAAGCCGCTCAAGCAACTCGATGTCGTTTTCCACGTTATCGATAAAGGTGCTGTTGAGCATATGCCCACTGATCTGCGCCAAGCTTGGCGGACGACTTTCCTTGGCGCGCACCGTCGACTTCTGATCCTGCGCACCTACAGGATTATCACTAACGCCCACCACCAACACTCGATTAGCCCCCAAGTGCAGGGCCGGGCTGATCGGTGCGGATTGGCGTACCGCGCCATCGCCGAAGTATTCGCGGTTGATCTTCACCGGCGGGAATATCAGCGGAATCGAGGCGCTGGCCAGCAGGTGTTCAACAGCCATTCGGGTCGGCACACCCACCCGCCGGTGGCGAAACCAGGGGTCGATGGCGGCGCGCCCTTGATAAAAGGTCACGGTCTGAGCGCTTTCATAACCAAAGGCGGTCACCGCTACCGCGCGCAACTGGCGATGCCGTATCGCAGCGGCAATCCCGCTGAAATCCAGCTCGCGCGCTAGCAGTTTGGCCAGCGGTGCGCTGTCGAGCAGCGCCACCGGCGCTTGGCCACCCACTCCCAAAATGCCATGACCGATAAAGCGGCAGGCCTGGCGCAGCACGCCCGGCCAATCGCTGCGATACACCTGATCAGTATGAAAGCCCTGCCAGACGCTGGTCAGCCGACGTACTGCGTCGGTGAAGTGCAGGGCCCCACAGGCCAGGCCCACCGCATTGATCGCCCCGGCCGAGGTGCCGACGATGACGGGGAAAGGGTTATGCGCCGCATTCGGTAGCAAATCGGCAATCGCGGCCAGCACGCCCACCTGATAGGCCGCTCGTGCGCCACCGCCGGAGAGAATCAGCCCGGTGACAGGCTGATCGGTTGGAGCGCTTTGCGGCATACGCTGTTTCCCACTATTTTTGCCATGTATAGGAGCCAGTCAGGCGCAGACGAAACCATCACGTGCCAAGAAAGCCGGCTTTACCGATTAGCCCGCCAGTTAGATGGCGGCTTAGCGTTTCTTTTTATACAGCTTGGGCTCACCTTGCGGCCGCGTCTTGAACCGCCGATGTGCCCACAGGTACTGCTCAGGACAAGCGCTGACGGCCTGCTCGACCCATTGATTGACCCTCAGGCAATCGGCCTCTTCGCTCTCAGTAGGGAAATCTGTCAACGGCGGATGGATCACCAGGCGATAGCCCTGGCCATTGGGCAAGCGCTGCTGGGTGAAGGGAATCACCTGCGCGCGACCCAATCGGGCGAACTTGCTGGTGGCGGTGACGGTGGCCGCTGGCACGCCAAACAGCGGCGCAAATACACTGCGCTGGGCGCCGTAGTCCTGATCCGGCGCGTACCACACCACCGCGCCGGCACGCAGCAGTTTGAGCATCCCACGTACATCGTCACGGCCAATCACCCCCAGTAAACGCTGCTCGCGGCCGCTGCGCTGCACATAGTCGAAAAGCGGGTTCTTGTGCGGGCGATACATGCCGTACATGTCCTGCGCCATGCCCAGCAAACCTCCACCCATCTCCAGAGTGGTGAAATGCAGCGCCATCAGGATCACACCCTGTCCATCGGCCTGGGCCTGACGCAGATGCTCCAACCCCTCGATGGTGCCCAGGCGGCGCAAGCGCTCGGCCGGCCACCACCAGGCAATCGCCATTTCAAAGAAGGTAATCCCGGTGGAGGCGAAGTTTTCTTTTAATAACGCCTCGCGCTCGCTAGCCACCATCTGCGGAAAACACAGCTTTAGGTTGCGCGCCGCGATCTTGCGCCGCGAACTGGCCAGGCGATACATCAGAGCACCCAGGCCGCGCCCCAATAACAGCAGCACCTTATAAGGCAACTGGGCGATCAGCCACAGCAGGCCTAGCCCCAGCCATAACAGCCAGAAACGTGGGTGCAGGAAATAAACACGGAAAACAGGGCGATCCATTGAACAGTTCCGGGGTACGCAATAAAGCCCGGCATTCTATCAGGACTTTTCTTGGTGCTTGGTTTCACCGCACGTAACTTGCGAGTAGGCGGCGTTCTCGCTATAAGTCCGGCTTACTTTCCCCCAGTTTCTAAATAAGGGCCGCATCAGGCAGACCATGAGCCAAGCTGATCTTCTCGAGCAAGACCCCGTATTCCAGCTAAAAGGCAGCATGCTGGCCATTACCGTGATGGAGTTGGCGCACAACGACCTCGCTCGCCTCGATCTGCAACTCAGCGAAAAAGTTGCCCAGGCCCCCGCTTTCTTCAGCAATACCCCATTGGTATTGGCCCTGGACAAGCTGCCGGAAGGCGAAGGCGAGCTCGATCTGGCTGAGCTGATGGCCGTTTGTCGCAAACACGGCCTGCGCACACTGGCGATCCGCGCCAATCGTGAGGCTGATATCAGCGCCGCCGATGCGCTGGACCTGCCCGTATTGCCGCCTTCCGGTGCCCGTGAGCGGCCCATCGAACTTGCCCCGGCAAAACCGGAAAAACCGGCTGAGCCTGAGCTCAAACCGAGCAAAATCATCACCAGCCCGGTGCGCGGCGGCCAGCAGGTGTATGCCCAGGGTGGCGATCTGATCGTTCTGGCCCCAGTCAGCGCCGGCGCGGAACTTCTCGCCGATGGCAACATCCATGTTTACGGACCGATGCGTGGCCGCGCACTAGCCGGCATCAAGGGCAACCTTAAAGCGCGCATTTTTTGCCAGCAAATGGGCGCAGAACTGCTCTCCATCGCGGGTCAGTACAAGGTGGCCGAAGACTTGCGCCGCGACCCGTTATGGGGCGAAGCGGTGCATGTCAGCCTGTCAGGTGACGAGTTGAACATCACCCGCCTTTAACGGATACTGCCGCCACTTTTCAAACAGGGCAGCCGGAAGCCTGAAATAGGCCATGGAACCTACGTTTTCTCTACATTTTAGGGTGAATCACCTTGGCCAAGATACTCGTTGTTACGTCCGGCAAAGGTGGCGTTGGTAAAACCACCACCAGCGCCGCCATCGGTACCGGCCTCGCCCTGCGCGGGCACAAGACCGTCATCGTCGACTTCGACGTCGGCCTGCGTAACCTTGACCTGATCATGGGCTGCGAACGCCGCGTGGTGTATGACTTCGTCAACGTGGTCAACGGCGAAGCGACCCTGTCGCAAGCCCTGATCAAAGACAAGCGCCTGGAAAACCTCTACGTGCTGGCCGCCAGCCAGACCCGTGACAAGGACGCCCTGACTCAGGAGGGCGTTGAAGCCGTCATCAACGGACTGCGCGACTG
>JAGGNC010000004.1 GCA_017886405.1 Pseudomonas sp.
TCAGCTGATGTCTTTAGCAGGGCACGCAATCGCGTGTCGCGCCATAGGCTGCGCCTAATGGGGCCTGGCGGGCCGCGTTATAGATCTGCCCGGCACAGGCTGCAGACGATCAGAAAAGGAAGCGCGCATGACCGATCAGACCCAACAGTTCACCAGCGATAACTATTCTGGGATCTGTCCCGAAGCCCGGGCGGCCATGGCGGCAGCGAACCCTGGCTATGCCCGCGCCTACGGGGATGACGAATGGACGGCGCGCGCGGCCGATCACTTTCGCCGGCTATTTGAAACCGACTGCGAAGTGTTTTTCGCCTTCAACGGCACCGCGGCCAACTCCCTGGCATTCGCCGCCCTGTGCCAGAGCGACCACAGCGTGACTTGCGGGCTGGGTCCGCGATATTCCAGGGGTCAGCCTGATGTTCCCGGTGGCGGCGAATGGCGTCTTCCTGCAGATGTCGGACGCGGCACTGGAAATCTTGCGGGGTAAAAGCTGGCACTTCTAAACCTTTATTGGCGCCGGCGGCGCACGCTTTATCTGCTCGCGGGAAACCGATGAGGCGCGCGTACGCCAGTTGGCGGCGGATATTCGCCCGGCCATGGCTGGCGCGCACTAGCCGCTACGCTTAGCCCGGCTGGCCCTGGCGAGGCACCAGTGCCGGAAGCAGCGTGCGCGAGATGGCCTCGCGCACGTTAGGCAGCACGGCCGCGCTGCCACCCAGCAACTCTTCCACCAAGCGCTTCAGCGCCACAGCCCGCTCCGGGCCAAGGCCGCTGACGGCATACTCACAGGCCTGATCGGCAGTAACCCCAGACGGAATCGACAGCCCCAGTGCCACCAGACGTTCACGAAAATCTTCCTGATCAATCAAGTCGGCATGCATCATGCTCAAATCCTCCAAAGGTGGCGTTAGCGCAGCACGCCTTCTTCCAGTAACAGCTTGAAGATAGCCTCGGCGCCGGCCTCTGGCGAGACATCCTTGAGCACCTGCCCGCCACCGCCACTGGCTTTGGCCGTAGCGGCTTTCATACGCTCCGCGCCGGTTTTCGCCTTGATCACTTTAAGCCGCTTGGGTCGTGGTTTAGCGGGCTGCAACTGCGCCTCGGCAAACAACGGGTCAGCCACTACTTCAACCTCTGCGGCGTTTAACAGGCCGCGCCGCGCCGCGCCGAAGGCACTTTGGCGCGCCACCGGTGCGGCATTGTCGACACTGGCGACAAACGGCAGGCGCACGTGCAAGCGCCGCCGCTGTCCGCGCGGCAAGGCTTGTAACACCTGGGCCACACCGTTTTCCACCTGCTCCACGGCGGCCAGCCCAACCACCAGCGGCCAGCCGAGCTGCTCTGCCAGCAAGAACGGCAGCATGCCGGAGCCTTCGCCGGTTTCCGCCTGAGTACCGGTTAATACCAGCTGTGCGCCGGAATCCGCCAGGTACCTGGCCAGCACAGGAAGCGCATCGCTGTGCGCAGGTTGTTCCAGCACCTGCATGTGCTCAAGGCCCATGCCCAGATAGGCGCGCAACGCCTCTTGCTGCGGGTCGCCGACATGCAGCACCTGCAGCCGCTCGCCCGCCAGGCGCAAGCCCAGCTCAACGGCGCGTGCGTCTTGCTCGGCACGCCGCGGCCGACCCGACAGCGGGTGGGCACCCATGGAAACCAGACTAATGACATTGAGCGTACTAGGCAGCATCACGTGCACCTCCTTGCCGGTAAGCCGCAACCCGGTCGATCAGCGCCTGCAGGATCGCCGCAGACTCGCCAATCACCGACAGGTCGGCGCGCTTGATCATGTCGCAGGTTGGGTCGAGGTTGATCGCCACCACCTTGTCGCAGGCGCCAATCCCTTGCAGGTGCTGGATGGCCCCGGAAATACCCACCGCCACATACACCCGCGCGGTCACCCAGATGCCGGATGCGCCCACCTGGCGCTCGCGGCCCATGTAGCCATCGTCCACCGCCACCCGCGAGGCCCCTTCGGTCGCCCCGAGCGCAGCAGCCGCCTGATGGAACAGATTCCAGTCCTTGACCCCATTGCCGCCAGAGAGAATGAACTCCGCCTCGGCCATGGAAGTATGCGCCGGATCAACCGCCACCGCGCCGAGGTCTTGAATGCGCGGCACATGCCGCACCAATGCTTCGTCGAGCGCCAGCGCACGCGCTTCATGACGCGTCTCGCTGACCGGCTCGGCGCACTCGACAGCCGCCAGAATCACGCGCGGCGCTTGCTGTATCAGATCTTCGCGGCCGGCACCGGCACGCCCGCTGCTGATTCCGTCAGCCACCTGCCAGACCCGCGTCGCCGGGCGCTGACCCAACTTGGCAGCCAGCCGCCGGCCCAGTTCGCCACCACCATTGCGGCTGTCCGGCAATAACCAATGCCGCGGCGTTAGTTGCCGCTCCAGCGCCGCCAGCGCCAGCACGCGCGCCTCCGGTGCATAGCCCGCGAAACCGGTACCCTCGAACTGCACCAGGCGGTCGACGCCGTTGCAGTCAAAAGCGCTCTCTTTGTACTCGCCAAAAATCACTGCGACCACCGCGCCGTCGCTGCCGGCGAGTTTACGGGCCAGACCGAGCACGTCTTTGTCATGGGCGCCCAGGCGGCCGCCGACCATGTCCGGCACCACCACGATATGAAAGGCGGGCTGCTCGATCACCTGCAGCGGCAATTGCACCACAGCGCTGGTGGCGCTGCGTTTCTGGCTGCCGCCCTGCTGACCGCCGGAACGGTCGATACGCTTAAGCCCATTGGGACCGATAAAGCCGACCCCGTGCGGGTTCTTGCGGATGACGCTGTTAGGCCCCATCCAACTGATGACCGCTGGCTGCGATACGGCATGCAGCGGGTGCAGGCGATTGCGGGCAATCCACTCAGCGCGTGGATCGCGGCGAATAAGGTCGCTCATCAGTGCACCTCCAAAGCGTCAACCTGGCTCGGCTGAGTCGGCTTGCCTGGCGCAAGCGGCTCCCGTAGCACGTCCGCCACCAGCTCGGCGATGTCCTTAACCTCTGGCCGCGTGCCGACCACGCCTTCGAGCATGGCGGTGCATTGCGGGCAACCCACGGCGACCAGTTCGGCGGCGGTTTCCTTGATGTCGGCCATGCGCATATCGGGGATCCGCTGCTTGCCGGGAATATCGGTAATCGGTGCACCACCGCCGCCGCCACAGCAGCGCGAGCGGGAGCCCGAGCGCTGCATCTCCTTGACCTCGATGCCAATGGCCTTGAGCACCGCACGCGGGGCTTCATATTCGCCGTTGTAACGGCCCAGGTAGCAGGGGTCGTGATACGTCACACTGCCGCCCTTGTGTTGGCCGAGATTGAGTTTCTGGCCGCTGATCAGCTCGGCCATATACGTGCTGTGGTGCAGCACCTGATAGTGGCCGCCCAGCTCGCCGTATTCGTTTTTTAGTACGTGAAAGCTGTGCGGGTCGCAGCTGACGATCTTGTTGAAGTGGTACTGGCTCATGGTGTCGATGTTGCGTTTGGCCAGCAGCTGGAAGGTCGCCTCATCGCCTAAACGGCGTGCCACATCGCCGCTGTCGCGTTCTTCCAGGCCGAGTACGGCAAAGTCGACATGGGCCGCTTTCAGCACCTTGACGAAGGCGCGCAGGGTGCGCTGGGTGCGCATATCAAAGGCACCATCACCCACCCAGAACAGCACATCAACCGACTTTTTCTCACTCATCAGTGGCAGGTTGAGGTCCGCCGCCCAGTTCAACCGACCGCCGGGGGCGAAGCCGCCGGGGTTGTCGGTGGCGATGAGGTTATCCAGCACCTCGGCGCCCTTGTTCGGTGTGGCACCTTTCTCCAGAGTCAGATAACGGCGCATGTCGACGATGGCGTCGACGTGCTCGATCATCATCGGGCATTCCTCGACGCAGGCGCGGCAGGTGGTGCACGACCACAGGGTTTCTGCATCGACCAGGGCCTTGCCATTGAGATTGACGATCGGCAGGTGCGGGCCGCCACTGTGTTCGCCAATTGGCTTACCCGGATAGGGGCTGCCGGCAAACGTGGCATCGGTACCGCCTGCCATACCGACGACCATGTCCTGAATCAGCTTCTTCGGGTTCAGTGGTTGCCCGGCGGCGAAGGCTGGGCACGCCACTTCGCACTTGCCGCACTGCACGCAGGCGTCGAAGCCGAGCAGTTGGTTCCAGGTGAAATCCGTCGGCTTCTCCACCCCCAGCGGGGCGCTGCGGTTATCCAGATTCAGGGCTTTCAGACCAGTAGAACGACCGCCAGCGAAGCGTTCGGCGCGGCGGTGCCAGGCCAGGTGCAGGGCACCGGCAAAGGCATGCTTCATCGGCCCGCCCCAGGTCATGCCGAAAAACAGCTCGGCCACGCCCCAGGCCACGCCCACGGTCAGCAGCAGAGCCAGCACCCAGCCGCCAAAGTCCGCCGATATAATTCCGGCGACCGGCAAGGTGGCGATAAAGAAGCTGGCTGAGAACATCAGCAGGCTCTTCGGCAGGCGCATCCACGGGCCTTTCGACAGCTGTGGCGGTGGGTCGAGCCGGCGCCTGGCCACGAACAGCGCGCCGCCGAACATCAATGCGCTCGCCGCCAGCAAGGCAAAGCCAAGCAGGCGGCTGTGCAGGCCAAAGCCATGCACCAAGATGGCCAATACGGCGGCCAGGACAAAACCACCGGCAGTGGCCACGTGGGTGTTGGCGATGTATTTGTCACGGGCGACCACATGGTGCAGGTCGACCATATAGCGGCGCGGCATGGCCAGCAGGCCGCCCAGCCAATCAACCGGTGCCGGCCGACCGCGACGCCACATCAGAAAGCGCTTGCCCGCACCAATGACCGCAAGGGCCAGCGCAGCGAACAGCAGAATAGGCAGAAGGGTGTTCAACATCGCTTGGTCTCCTTAGAGGGACCGATTAACCACGTAGGGAGGGTTAGCCAAAGGCGTAACCCACCGTCTATGTCAGGGACGCCACTGTCCGTCTGGACGTCCGCTTGGTGGGTTACGCCGCTGCGCGGCTAACCCACCCTAGGGGTCACAGCACCTTAAAAATCCTTGCACAAGCGCAGGGCGTCGTAGATCGCTGCGTGGGTGTTGCGCTGGGCCACACAGTCGCCGATGCGGAACAGCAGGTAGCCGTCGCCGGCCTCGCTCAGGCAGGGCTGCGGCTGGATCGCGAACAGCGCCTCGATATCGATCTGACCCTTGTTGCGCGAGCCGTCCTTGAGCGCGTAGTAGAGGCTTTCGTCAGGGCGCACGCCGTTCTCCACCACCACCTGGTCAACCACCCGCTCTTCTTTCGCACCGGTGTATTCGTTCTCCAGCACCGCCACCAGCTTGTCGCCCTCGCGGTAGACCTTTTCCAGCATCATGTCACCGGTCATGATCACTTCTTTGGGGTACATGCTGCGGTAATAGGTCGGGAAGCTGGTGCCGCCCATGGCCACACCCGGCTTGATATCGTCGGTAACGATCTCCACCTTGGCGCCTTTGTCGGCGATAAAGTCGGCCACCGACATGCCGGCAAACTCACAAATAGTGTCATACACCAGCACGTTATTACCCGGTGCGACTTTGCCATCGAGGATGTCCCAGCTGCTGACCACCAGGCCTTCAGCGGCGCCCCAATGCTCGTTCTGCTCAATAAACGGATGACCGCCATTGGCCAACACCACAATATCCGGACGCAGGTCGAGAATGCTCGCCGCATCAGCACCCGTGCTCAGGCGCAGGTCGACGCCGAGGCGAGCGATCTCCAGTTGGAACCAGCGGGTGATGCCGGCCATCTGATCGCGCTGCGGGGCTTTGGCGGCCAGGCTGATTTGCCCGCCGAGGCTGTCTTTCTTCTCGAACAGGGTCACATCGTGGCCACGTTCGGCCGCTACGCGCGCCGCTTCCATGCCGGCTGGACCACCACCAACGATCACCACCTTGCGCTTGACGCCGGTGGTCTTCTCGATGATGTGCGGCAAACCCATGTATTCACGCGAGGTCGCGGCGTTCTGGATGCACAGCACGTCCAGGCCTTGGTACTGGCGGTCGATGCAGTAGTTGGCACCGACGCACTGCCTGATCTGGTCGACCTGGCCCATCTTGACCTTGGCGATCAGGTGCGGGTCGGCGATGAACGCGCGGGTCATGCCGACCATGTCGACGTAGCCGCCCTCAAGAATACGGGTGGCCTGGTTCGGGTCCTTGATGTTTTGCGCGTGCAGCACCGGTACCTTGACCACTTCCTTGATCCCGGCCGCCAGGTGCAGGAAGGGCTCCGGCGGGTAACTCATGTTGGGAATGACGTTGGCCAGGGTGTTGTGGGTATCGGCGCCAGAACCGACCACGCCGATAAAATCGAGCAGGCCGGTGTCGTCGTAGTACTTGGCGATCTGCTTCATGTCCTCGTGGGACAAACCGTCCGGGTGGAACTCGTCGCCGGAGATACGCAGGCCCACGCAGAAGTCGTCACCGACTTCCTTGCGCACGGCCTTGAGCACTTCCAGGCCGAATTTCATCCGACCCTCGAAGGTGCCGCCCCATTCGTCGGTACGCTTGTTGACCCGTGGCGACCAGAACTGGTCGATCATGTGCTGGTGCACGGCCGACAGCTCGACGCCGTCGAGGCCGCCTTCTTTGGCGCGGCGCGCGGCCTGGGCGAAGTCACCGATAATGCGCCACATCTCCTCCGGCTCGATGGTCTTGCAGGTGGCGCGGTGCACCGGTTCGCGGATGCCTGACGGCGACATCAGGGTCGGCCAGTCGAAACCATCCCAGCGTGAGCGACGACCCATGTGGGTAATCTGGATCATGATCTTGGCGCCATGCTTGTGCATGGCGTCGGCCAGGTTCTGGAAGTGTGGAATGATGCGGTCGGTCGACAGGTTCACCGAACTCCACCAGCCATGCGGGCTGTCGATGGAGACCACTGAGGAACCGCCGCAGATCGCCAGGCCGACGCCACCCTTGGCCTTTTCTTCGTAATACTTAATGTAACGCTCGGTGGTCATGCCGCCATCGGTGGCCATAACCTCGGCGTGGGCAGTGGACACGATGCGGTTACGAATTGTCAGCTTGCCGATTTGAATCGGCTGAAACATTGCTTCGAAGGCCATGGCGGCATCCTCACGGAACGTGGAACGGTGGGCGGTGCTTGAGTGGCGAGCGGGTTGCTCGGGTCGTCGCTCAAGCACCTCCTACGGAATTGTTATCACCCGGTTCAGAGCGGCCGGGTGATGAATAGACCCTCGTCGTGGCCTTCTTCGGAGCCGCTGTACGCCTGCACCGTGACCGTGCGGATCGGGCTACCGGCGGCAGCGAGGATCTGGTCGATAGCGCCGGAGAACCAGCCGGTGAACATGTAGTCGACTTTGCGCCCGCACTTGCCGTAGACATACACGAAGGCCGAGTGCTTGAGCTTGACTTCGGCATAGCCGGTTTCCAGGTCGAGCTTCTGCGTTTCGAACAAGCCCCAGCCGCGTTGCGACAGGCGCGTCATGTAATGCTCAAACACCGCCGCGCCGGACATGCCATGGCACTCCGCTTCTTTCTCACACCAATGCCAGGCGGACTTGTAGCCGGCCTTGTAGAGAATCTCGGCATAGGCCTCAGCGCCCAGCACCTCTTCAATACCCATATGGTTATTGACGAAGAAATGCCGTGGCACGTAGAGCATCGGCAAGGCGTCGGTGGTCCAAACGCCGGTTTCGTCGTCGACCTGAATCGGCATTTCGGGTGCGTGTGTGGCCATGTGTTAGTACTCCAGAGTTCGGTAGTGGTCTTGCTTGATGGGTACCGCTGCGCTCAACCTGCGCGGCCCGACCCATCCTACGGAGGTGTTCGGCGCGCTTTGCGTAGGGTGGGTTAGCCACAGGCGAAACCCACCGCGCGGTCTATCGGCTTACTCGCCCCAGACGTCGGCGAGGACATTGACCCAGTTCTCGCCCATGATCTTGCGCACCACGCGCTCGGGATGGCCGCGCTTGAGCAATGTCTCGGTGAGATTGGGGAACTCGCCGACGGTACGGATGCCCAGCGGGTTGATGATCTTGCCGAAGCTGGTCAGGCGGCGGGCATAGCCCTTGTCGTGGGTCAGGTACTCGAAGAAGTCCTGGCCG
>JAGGNC010000039.1 GCA_017886405.1 Pseudomonas sp.
GCCTGGCCACCACCCAGAACGATCGTGGCTTAGTGATGACCTTGGGTGACGTACTATTCGATGCCGGACACAGTGATCTGAACATTTCAGCCACCCGCAGCGTACTGAAAATGGTGCAGTTCCTGCAGCTTAACCCTCGGCGTATCGTGCGCATCGAGGGCTATACCGACAGCCGTGGTGATGCTCAGGAAAACCTCGAGTTGTCCCAAGCGCGCGCGCAAGCAGTTGCTGATGTGCTGGTCGATCTTGGCGTTGATGCCAAGCGTATCGAGTTGCAGGGCCATGGCCAGAGTTTCCCGGTGACCGAGAACGCCTCGGACAAAGGTCGGGCGCAGAACCGGCGGGTGGAGGTCGTGTTTTCCGATGAGCAAGGTCAGCTAGGCTCGTCACGTTAGCGTTTCGGCACGTCAACAAGAACCCCGGTTTCTGGGGTTTTTTTATGACTTTTTGTAGCGGTAAACAATCGAGCTAATAGCTGACTGAACCGTTACAGTTCTGGTGCAGTGCGACTGTATCGCCCACAATGCGGTGATCTGTACCGGTGCAATTGCAGCTAGCCGGTTTACTGTTACGGTTCAGTCAAGCAGGAACGTGGTCATGACCAATCTGTTGCTTTATCAGCGCATTGCCCAGCAACTGGCGGAAGATATCCGCCGTGGCGTTTACCAGCCTGGTGAGCGCGTGCCCTCGGTGCGCAAGATGAGTGCACAGCTCAGCGTCAGCCACGCGACTGTGCTGCAGGCCTACGCCAACCTGGAAGATCAGGGCCTGATTCGTGCGCGGCCACAGTCCGGTTTCTACGTGCATCAGACCCCGGCTTTGACCGCACCAACCCCGGATATCGCGCGGGTCGAGCGGCCAGGGCTGGTGACTCGCAGCAGTATCATTAATCAGGTGCTTACCGAGTCACGCCGCGAGGGGGTCTTTCCTTTTGGCGCAGCCGTACCACACGTGGATTACCTGCCGGTGCGCGCGTTGCACCAACAGTTGGCCAAGGTCACCCGATTCCATAGCGCACAGGCCTTTAGCTACATGTTTAGCCCAGGTTTTGAGCCGCTTCGGCGCCAGGTGGCAATTCGCATGCGCGACGCAGGCGTGGTTGTCGACCCGACCGAGGTGGTGATCACCCATGGCTGTGTGGATGCGTTGCAGATGAGTCTGCGGGTACTGACCAAACCCGGTGATCTGATCGCCGCCGAGTCGCCGGCCTATTATGGCCTGCTGCAGCTAGCTGACCTGCTTGGCTTAAAAGTCATCGAGATTCCCAGCGACCCGACCACCGGCATCAGCTTGGAAGCCTTGCAGTTGGCGGCTAACCAGTGGCCGATCAAGGCGCTGGTGTTGACCGCGCGCCTGAGTAACCCGCTCGGTGGCACTATTCCTGAGGCGCGGCAGAAGCAGTTACTGCGCCTGGCCGGTGATTACGATATTCAGATCGTCGAGGACGATATCTACGGCGAGCTGATGTTCGAGCAAGGGCCGACCAAAGCGCTGAAGTCCCATGACCGTGAAGGGCGCGTGCTGTATTGCTCAAGTTTTTCCAAGACCCTGTCGCCGGGCGTGCGCATCGGCTGGATCGTGGCGGGCAAATACCAGGAACAAATTCAGCGTCTGCAGACCTTCAGCACCCACTCTGCCTGCAGCGTGACGCAGATGGCAGTGGCGGCCTACCTGGAGAACGGTGGCTATGATCGTCACCTGCGCTATATCCGCCAGGAGTACCGCAAAAATCTCAGTGCTTTCCAGCTGGCGGTGCAGCAGTATTTCCCCGAAGGTACGCAGATGAGCCGGCCCAAGGGCGGCTTTATTCTCTGGGTCAGCCTGCCCGCGCGGGTCAATACCAAGGACCTTCACGTGCGTGCCCTGCAGCAAGGCATCAGCATTGCACCGGGATTGATCTTCAGTAATACCGAGCAGTTCAACCACTGTATCCGCCTGAACTGCGGCATCCCATGGAACCGTGAGGCTGAGCGCGCGTTAATGACGCTGGGTATGCTGGCTGGGCAGTTATGCCAGGAGAACATTGGTGGGCGAGATGGTGATCGTCATATTTAGGTATGCGGTTGCGTGGGTCACCCATCTGCACCTGCGCTTACACAGTTTGGGACTCATATTAAAACGATGCACGCGCGGCTGGTGAGGATTTCGCCTGGCTGGTCGGGGTGCTGCGATGGGGTGGCCTGAGGCTTTAGTCGCAAGGTTTAGCGGGTGCTAGAGCCGGTTGAGACACGCAGAGATTAGACGTGCATTAGTTTCGGCGTTAATCCAGGTGTAGATCTGCGGGGTGCTTTGGTTCCGTTTGTGTCTATATAAGTGTGTTTTTTACGCTTGTTTCGCGCCTAACTAATGCTGCAAAAAATTCATTAACGCTTGAAGCGTCAATGGACGCGAAAACCAGTTTCCTTGGGCAAATGCGCAGCGGTGTGAGGCAAGAAAATCCGCCTGTGCCTGTGTTTCGACACCGGTTGCGATGACGTGCAGGTTAAGTTTTTCGGCCAATTCGATTATTGCGGTAATGATGGCCACTTCTCGGGGCGGGTTGGTGTGGTCGGTCGCACTGAGGTGCTTAATAAAAGCGGGGCTTATTTTTAAGCGATCTATCGGAAGGTGACTTAAGTGATCCAGCAGTGAGTA
This sequence comes from Pseudomonas sp., assembly GCA_017886405.1. Taxonomy (GTDB): domain Bacteria; phylum Pseudomonadota; class Gammaproteobacteria; order Pseudomonadales; family Pseudomonadaceae; genus Aquipseudomonas. The sequence goes on from JAGGNC010000039.1 coordinate 2,635, forward strand.
GCCGTAGCCAAAGTCGTCGATGGTCAGCGATAGGCCGATGGCTTTAAGGCTGTGCAACAGCGAAACAGTTTGCGTGAGGTTATCGCCGAGCAGGCTCGCATTGAGTTCTAGCTCCAGTAGGTGTGCGGGTAGGTGTGTTCGTTGCAGGGCGGTTTGGATGTTTTCCAGTAATGTGTGCGAGAGTTTTATCGAGTAAGTCGATAAATTGAGCGCTACCTTGAGTGGGTGAGGCCATTGCGCCTGCAATTGCGCGGCCTCCTTAACGGCTTGCTTTAGTCCCCAGAGGCCGATGCGCTGAGTGAGCCCAGAGGATGTCGCGATAGGGATGAACTCATGGGGTGCCAGCAAACCACGTTCTGGATGTTGCCAGCGTATTAAGGCTTCCACGCATACAATTGCACCGCTTGAAAGGCATACCTGGGGTTGGTAGTTGAGTACGAATTGGTTTTGCTCGAGGGCCTCAAGCAACTGATCTTCAAGGCTGCGACGTTGTTGGGCTAACTGTTGCAGCTCGGGGGTATAAAACTGATACGTGTTACGGCCCATAGCTTTAGCCCGATACAGCGCCATATCGGCATAACGCATGAGTTGATCGACAGTTTTTGCATCCTCTGGGCAGATGGTAACGCCGATGCTGGTGGTTACCTGCACTTTGCTATCGCCCAATTGGATGGGTTGTTGCAGCGATTGGACGATCTTTTTTGCCACGTTTTCTACGGCGTTGCGGCAGCGTATGTCGGTGAGCAGAATAGTGAATTCATCGCCGCCCAGGCGCGCTACGGTGTCCTTACCGCGCACGGCTTCACTAAGACGGCGGCTGACAATTTGCAGCAGGCGATCACCATTGGCATGGCCAAGGGTGTCGTTAATCGCCTTAAATCCATCTAAGTCCAGGTACAGCAGTGCAAGTTGGCAGTGATCGCGCTGTGCCGATAAAACCGCCTGTTCCATTCGGTCATATAGCATGCGGCGATTGGGCAGGTCAGTCAGCGGGTCGTAGTAGGCCAGGCGGGTGATGGTTTCTTGGGCATCATGCAGTTCGGTATTGTCATCAATATTAATAACGTAGTGGGTTGTTCGGTTGTCTTCATCTCGAATGGGCGAAATGCGTTGCAAACTCCAGAAATAATCGCCTTCTCTGGTGCGGGTGCGGAGTTCGCCAAACCATTCTTTGCCATGCGATATATGGGTTTGAATCAAGCGCCAAGTTTCTTTGGCCGCTTCGCCATGGCTTAAAAAATCGGTGGTCAAACCGACCACGTGATCGGCGTGATAGCCGGTTAATTGAGTGAAGCGCTGGTTAACATATTCAATGATGCCACTCTTGTCGGTGATGATTATCGCGCTGGAGCTTTGCTCGACGGCAAGCGACAGTTGCTTCAGGCGGGCTTCGCTCAAACGTCTTTGCTGTTCGTATTCAAGATGTGCCAAAACAAAATTAATGTCTTTGCCCATGCTGTTGAGTACATCGAGCATGTCGTCATCAAAGACATGTGGATCGCGTGCGTACAGGGCAAATACGCCAATTACGTGATGGTTTAGGGTAATGGGTAACGCGGCCAGCGACTGGAAGCCACGTGCTGTGGCGGCCTCCTTCCAGGGGAGGAAGCTGGGGTCGTTGAGCGCATCATTTACCCATTGCAGAGACCCCTCCAGTGCTGCGCGGCCCACTGGGCCTCGCGCCAAGTCTGAATTATCTACCCGTACCTGAATGCGCTGTAGATAACCCAGTTCTGCGCCTGCGTAGCTGCTGGGGCTGACCAAGTCATCCTTAATTAAGCCGATCCAGGCCATACGAAAACCGCCTTCCTCCACGGCAATTCGGCACATTTCGTCAAACAGCTGTTGGCGTTCAGTAAGGCGGGTGACGGCCTTGCTGGTCTGATTCAACATGGCGTAAAGCCGGTTCAAACGACTGAATCGGGTTTCCAAATCTTGTTGTTGTGCAACTGCGCGTGTAATCAGCAGGATACAAACACGGTCGGCATAGGTAATGCGCGATGCGGATATTTCCAGGTGTTGTTCAACGCCCTCCGGTGTGAAGAAACACGCGTTCTGAAGCACCGCAATGCCGCGCTCGACAACTTGTACCACCAGCCAATCGACCAACCCTGGTGTCGCGACCAGTAGACTTTTCAGTGACGGCAACTCATGTGCGGATAGCTGGAGTTGCGCGCGTGCGGCTGGGTTGATGAATAAGAGATGCTCGCCAACGGCCACGAGTACACCGTCACTGGCTGCGTTAAGCAGTTCATCGATATCGATGGTGCTGGCGGGCGATAAGGTCAATCGACTCATGGCAGCTCAATGTGAACGGTTACGTGTAGGTAAGCTTTTTAGGTGAGGATGAACCAATATGTTGGCGCTGTCCCGTGTATTAGGTTGAATCGTGCAGGGCGGCGAAGTGCTTCAGGCATAGCCAACCGTCTACCCATGTTCGAGTCACTCCACCGAGAAAGCGATCTCGACGACTCGGTCCCTTCTTGCCGGCGCACTCCAATTCGGAAAAGGTCGTTTGCATGGGCAGGCTAGCACAACATTGCCTCATGCCTGGATCAGTGCTTGCGGGGCGAATGAATGCGAACGTTATTTCTGTGATTTAACCCCTTTCGACGGGTCTCTGCGTCTACCTAAGCGAATGGTTTATTCAATCGCTGAGGAGCTACGCCCATGTCTGCTTATCTTGTTTTGCTTACCCGTCCTCTGCTTGCTGGTTTTGCCGCTGGTGTACTGATCAGCTTGGGCGCCTGTAGCGCCGCCAATCCAGAAGTGCCCGCCAAGGCAGCTGCACGCCCGGTTTTGGCCGATCAAACACATACAAGCGAACGTGCCGAGTTGCACGAGTCGCTGGCTGCTCCGGCTGGGGTACAACGTAAGCGTGAAGTGGCGGGCAAAGCCATCATGCCCAACGTGGCTTATGCACCAATGCCCATGCCCATGCCAATGCCCTCGTCCATGATGCAGGCTGATGTTGCATTGCCCGGTTACCGTGAGCAGAACCGCGAGCAGTACCAGAAACTCGCCGACAACCCAGTGCATGCCGTCACCGATACCCCGGTATCAACCTTTAGCATCGATGTGGACACCGGCAGCTATGCCAATGTGCGGCGCTTTCTCAATGGCGGACAATTACCACCACAGGATGCCGTGCGCCTGGAAGAACTGGTCAACTACTTCCCCTATGCCTACCGGCTGCCTAAGGGCGACGTACCCTTTGGTGTGCAGACCGAGCTGGCCGCCACACCGTGGAACCCAGAAAGTCGGCTACTGCGTATCGCCATCAAGGCCTCTGATATGCGGGTAGACGAGTTACCGCCGGCCAACTTGGTGTTTTTGGTGGATGTATCCGGTTCAATGGCTCGTCGCGATGGGCTGCCGCTGGTGCAGAGCACCTTAAAGCTGCTGGTTGAGCAGCTGCGCGCACAGGACAAGGTGTCCCTGGTGGTCTATGCCGGCTCATCCAGTGTGGTGCTGGAGCCAACCGCGGGCAGCGATAAGACCAAGATACGCGCGGCCATCGATCAGCTTATGGCGGGCGGCTCCACGGCCGGTGAGTCGGGCATTCAGCTGGCCTATCAGCAAGCGCAACAGGGCTTTATCGACGGCGGCATCAACCGCATCCTGCTGGCCACCGATGGCGACTTCAATGTCGGTATCAGCGACTTTGAAAGCCTCAAACAACTGGCCGCCGACAAGCGCAAGACGGGGGTGTCGCTGACCACCCTCGGCTTTGGCACCGACAACTACAATGAGCAGTTGATGGAGCAACTGGCCGATGCCGGCGACGGCAATTACGCCTATATCGATAACCTGCGCGAGGCGCGCAAGGTGCTGGTCGATCAGCTCAGTTCGACGTTGGCGACGGTCGCCAAGGACGTGAAAATCCAGGTCGAGTTCAACCCGGCACAGGTCAGCGAGTACCGCTTGCTCGGCTATGAAAATCGCGCGTTGAAGCGTGAGGATTTCAGCAACGACAAGGTCGATGCCGGCGAGATTGGCGCGGGCCATAGCGTGACTGCGCTCTATGAAGTGGTGCCGGTGGGCGGCAAGGGCTGGCTTGAACCGCTGCGTTATCAAGCAGCGGCTAAGACCGATAACCCAGCGGGCGAACTGGCCTGGCTGCGCATTCGCTACAAGGCGCCAGGGCAGAGCGCTAGCAAGCTGCTTGAGCAACCCATTCAGGCCAGCGATGTGCGTGCCGTTAGCCAGGCCAGCGAAGACCTGCGGTTTGCCGCCGCCGTGGCAGCATTTGCCCAGCAGCTCAAGGGCGATACTTACACTGGGCGTTTCAGCCTGGCCGACAGCGCCGAGCTGGCCCGTGGAGCCAAGGGTGATGATCGTTTTGGTCTGCGCGCCGAGTTCGTGCAGCTAGTAGAACTGGCGCAGAGCCTGCAAACTGCGACGACCCGTTCAACTACCGCACGAGTACAGCAGTGAATCGACCCCTCACGGATGACGACGCCGCCTTGCTGCGGCGTTACCGCCGCGGTGATGCGGCGGCTTTCGCCGAGTTGTACCAGCGCCACCGGCTTGGCTTGTTGCGCTTTCTGCTCGGCCTGTGTGGTGACCATGCCCTGGCCGAGGAGGTGTTTCAGGACACCTGGATGAGCCTGATCCGCAGCCAGAGCGAGCAGCGTGACGCGGTGCTGTTCAAGACCTGGCTGTACCAGATCGCACGGAATCGGCTGATCGACACCTGGCGCAAGCATGGTCGGCACCAGGCGGGGCATGCTGAGTACGATGAACAGCGGCATGCCCCGCATGACCCGCAACCGAGCCCCGAACAGCAGCTCAGCCTGAGCCGTGACCAGCAGCGTTTGCAAGCTGCCCTGGCAGACTTACCGGCGGAACAGCGCGAAGTGTTTCTGCTACGCGTTCACGGTGATCTGGAGCTGGCCGAGATCGCCGAGTTGACCCAGATACCTACTGAGACGCTGAAAAGTCGTTTGCGCTATGCCCTGCAGAAGTTACGCCGACTGCTGGCTGACCCGGCCGCCGAGGAGTTGCCCGTATGAACCATGATCAACCCATGCCCGATGAGCAAGAACGGCAGATGCTTGAGCATTTCCGTCAGCACAGCGGCGGTGAACCTAACGCGCAGCTAGATGCGCAGATTCTCGCAGCCGCCAGCGCGGCAGTCCGCAACACGACCACAACTGAGACCAACCCCACTCTGAGCGCGCGCTTGCACCGTTGGCTGTTCGGCGCTGGTGGCCGGCAGCGCTGGTCGGTGGCCTTGGCCGGGGTCGCCTGCCTGGGCATCGGCGTGAGCCTGACGTGGCACACCTTCGAGCAGGCACCCGATGCATTTGATGCTGTGCCTAGCGGCGCACCTATGGCCCCGTCTGCCGCCAAGATGGCAGCACAATCCGCGCCGGTGCCCGCGCTGCTGGCCGAATCCGCTGAGGGTGCTGATGAGTCGCAGCGCTCACCAGCGGCGCA
>JAGGNC010000116.1 GCA_017886405.1 Pseudomonas sp.
ATCAAAACCTGGTGCCTTACCGCTTGGCGACGCCCCTACATACAACCCGTTGCTTACAACTAACTGCCTGCATTCACTTCTTGAGCAATGTTTCGAGCTTTCGGTGCAACATCGAGACGTTACGGCCTTGAGCAATAAAACGCGGCAAAGTGGCTGGAAGTTGGCGGGCGACTTTATCAGCATCGTCCTGGTTTGGGAAGCTCCCAAACACACAAGCTCCAGTGCCGGTTAATCTAGCTTGAACAAATTTGTTCAACAAGATCAAAGCGTTACGTACTTCCGGGTAACGCTTCTGAACCACCGGCTGGCAGTCATTACGACCACCCCCCTCAAGAAGGCTGCGAACTTTAATGGGCGGCGTATCCCGTGTCAACTCGGGGTCGGAGAAAATTTCCGCAGTGCTGACAAGTACTTGCGGAATCGCGACAAGAAACCAAGGTTCGCTCAGGGTCAGCGGCTGCAGCTTTTCCCCGACGCCTTCGGCAAAGGCGGCATGGCCGCGCACGAATACCGGTACGTCCGCGCCCAGGCTGAGGCCCAGGTAGGCCAGTTGATCTTCGCTGCAATCCAGTTGCCACAGGTGGTTGAGGCCAAGCAGGGTGGTGGCGGCATCCGAGCTGCCGCCACCAATGCCGCCGCCCATGGGCAGGCGCTTGTCGAGCCAGATATCGGCACCCAGTTCGCATTGAGTCTGTGCTTGCAGCAGGCGCGCAGCGCGCACGATTAGGTTGCTGTCGTGGGGCACGCCATCGATGGACGTGTGCAGGCGGATTTCAGCGTCCGTGCGCAGGGCAAAACCTAGCTCGTCGCCAAAATCGAGAAACTGAAACAGCGTTTGCAGCTCGTGGTAGCCATCGGCGCGACGGCCGAGGATATGCAGCATCAGGTTGAGTTTGGCCGGTGCCGGCAGAATCAGTTCTGCAGCGGCTGGAATTGCCGAGGTGCTCATTGACCCAGCTGGCGCGGTTGCCAGTCCTTGATCACCAGGGTGACGTGCAGGTCGAAACCGCTGAGCTTGATGCGCTCGGGCAGCCAGAAGCCATTCTGTTCGGCATAGCTGAGGAACTCGACATGCCAGCCGTCTTGGCTCAGCTGCGCGAGGTGGCTCTGGCTGTCGAGGTTCAGGCGGCTTTTGCTGTCAGGTGATGGCAGGCCGCGAATCCACCAGAACAGGTGCGACACGGGCAGGTTCAAGCCCAGCTGCTCACGAAGCAGTTGCTCTGCTGATGCGGCCTGGTAGCGCCCTTGGTTGGCCACTTCCAGCTGGATGTCTCCAGGGCGGCCGGTCAGCCGAGCTGCGCCGCGACCCAGCGGGCCCGACAGGCGGATGTCGAAGTAATCCTGGCGTTGCAACCAGAACAGGGTGCCGCTGCCGGAGTCTTGCGGGGCGCGGATGCCGACTTTGCCGTTTATTTGCCAGGCATCCACAAGGCTGACCTGCTGCTTGTGTGCTTGCCAGCTTTGTGCGTCGCCCTGGCCTTCGAGGGCTTCGCGCGAGGTCAGGCCGGCGCAGCCCGCGAGTAACGTGATCAGGCTAAAAAGCATCAGGTGGCGGGCAAACTTCAAAGCGTCTCTGCTCCAGTCAGGCGCAGCAGGGTGCTGCGCAGAATTTCGCTGTCGGGTTGTTGTTTCAGGGCCTCACGCCAAAGTTTACGCGCTTCCTTCTGTTTGCCTTGGGCCCACAGTACTTCGCCCAGGTGGGCGGCAACTTCGTGGTCAGGATACGCCTGCAGGGCTAGGCGCAGAAAGCGCTCAGCCTCGTCCAGATTGCCCATGCGGTAATTCACCCAGCCGAGGCTGTCGAGAATGGCCGGGTCTTGCGGGTTGAGTTGGTGCGCTTGTTCGATCAACTGTTTGGCTTCGGCGAAGCGCGTGGTGCGATCGGCCAGGGTATAGCCCAACGCATTGAGGGCCATGGCGTTGTCTGGCTCGCGCTCAAGGATAAAGCGCAGATCATCTTCCAGTAGTGCCAGGTCATCGCGCTTTTCCGCCAGCATGGCGCGGGTGTAGAGCAGGTTGAGGTCTTGCGGAAACTGCTCCAGCGCTTGCTGGATCGCTTGCCAAGCGCGCTCGATATTCTGCTGGCCGGACCAGGCTTCAGCTTCGATTAGGTACAGCTGGATAGCGTAATCGGGCTGGCTATCGCGGGCCTGGCTCAAGCGGTTTGAGGCTTCGTCGCCACGTTGCAGCTTGAACAGCAGCTGGCTCTGCCGGGCTTGGGCAGGCAGATAGTCGTTGCCGGGGCCAACCAGGCTGTACTCGAGCAGCGCGCTGGGTATATTGCCAAGCTCTTCATAGGCGCGGGCCAGGTTGTAGTGCGCGGCGTCGGTGTGGCTACCGCGCTCGACCAACTCTTCCAGGTAGACGATTGCTTCTTTCCAGGCCTCGGCTTCCAGGCTGACCAGGGCTAGGGAAAAACGCAGGTCATCGTCATTGGGCTCTTGTTGCAGCAGCGAGGAAAACTCGCTCCGGGCATCATCCAAACGATTTTCGGCGACCAGCAGGCGCGCATAGGTCAGACGCAGGCGCTTGTCGTCCGGGTATTGCTCGATGCCCTTTTCCAGCAGCGACAGTGCATCGTCGTTACGCTCCAGGCTTTGCAGTAAGCGTGCATGCAGCAGAATTGAAGCGACAGGGCGGTTTTTGCTGGGTTGTTGCTCCAGCAGTTCCAGCGCTTCCTGCGGGCGGTCATCCTGTTGCAGTAACAGGGCTTTACCAAATTGCAGCTGGCTGTTTTCCGGGTATTTCGCCTGCAGGCGATCAAAACTTTGCAACAGGCCGGCGCGGGTCTGCGGGTCGGTTTCGGCGGCGGACAGCGCGAGGAAGTCGAAATGCGTGTCGCCCTGACGTTGCAGAACCTGCTCCATAAACGTCATGGACTCGTCATAGCGACCGGCGCGGGCCAGTTGCACAGCCGCGGCGCGCTGGGCGTCGATGTTATCGGGTGCGGTCTTGGCCCACAGCAGGCTGGTTTCCAGTGCGGGCTGTTCGGCCCCCAAGTACTCGGCAATGCGAAAGCCGCGCTCGGCTACGCCCGCATCCTGGGTGGCATTGGCCTGCTGGACATAGTTTTCCAGGGCAATGTCAAAGCGGTTACGTTGGCCGGCCAGTTCAGCCGTCAGCAGTGACAGCAGGGTTTCCTGGCTGAAGTTGCGGTAAACCTGTGGCTGGGCTTGTGCAGCGACAACAGAGGGATCTGCCACGGGTGGCGTGCCATCCGGGGCATCGGGAGCAAACGTCTGGCAACCGCTCAATAAGGCAGCGGCAGTCAGCAAGGCGAAGGATCTATTCATAAAGATGAGTATATGGTCAACCCGCGGTTTGGCCATCATGACATAAGCGTTGGGGCAAGCCCATGGGCGGGATATCATCCGAGTCAGTAGGATAAACCTGGCTATTAGGACAATAGCCGGCAGTGGTTGTTCTCGCTTTGCCGAAGTAGGACAATCGCCGGCTCCACTCCCTGTCAGCGACCTTGCATGGCTTTTATTGCCCTCGGTATCAACCATAAGACCGCCTCGGTAGATGTCCGCGAACGCGTGGCATTCGCTCCCGAGCAGTTGGTTGAGGCCCTGCGCCTGCTCTGTCACAACACGTCCAGCCGGGAAGCGGCCATTCTCTCGACCTGCAACCGCAGTGAGTTGTACCTCGAACAGGATGACGTGAGCGCCGATGAAGTGCTGGCCTGGCTGGCCGCTTATCACCGGCTGAGCCTCGAAGAACTGCGCGCCTGCGCCTATATCCATACCGATGACGAAGCCGTGCGCCACATGATGCGCGTGGCATCCGGGTTGGATTCAATGGTGTTGGGCGAGCCGCAAATTCTCGGTCAGATGAAGTCTGCCTTTGCTGTAGCTCGAGAGGCCGGCACCCTCGGCCCGCTGCTCGGAAGGCTGTTTCAGGCCACGTTCAGCACCGCCAAGAGCGTGCGGACTGATACTGCCATCGGTGAGAACCCGGTGTCGGTGGCGTTTGCTGCGGTCAGTCTGGCCAAGCAGATCTTCGCTGACTTGCATCGCAGTCAGGCACTGCTGATCGGTGCTGGCGAAACCATCAGCCTGGTGGCTCGCCACCTGCACGACCAAGGTGTCAAGCGCATTGTGGTGGCTAACCGAACACTGGAGCGCGCCAGCAACTTGGCCGAGCAGTTCGGTGCACGTGCCGTGCTGCTCTCGGAAATCCCCGATGAGCTGGTCAATAGCGACATCGTCATCAGCTCTACCGCCAGTCAACTGCCGATTCTTGGCAAGGGCGCGGTGGAGCGGGCGCTGAAGCAGCGCAAGCACAAGCCGATTTTTATGGTCGACATCGCCGTGCCGCGCGATATCGAGCCGGAAGTCGGTGAGCTGGCTGACGTCTATCTGTATACCGTTGATGATCTACACGAGGTGATCGCGGAAAATCTCAAGAGCCGCCAAGGTGCGGCGCAAGTGGCTGAAGAGCTGGTCAGTGTCGGTGCTCGGGACTTTATGCAGCGCATGCGCGAATTGGCCGCGGTGGATGTGCTCAAGGCCTATCGCCAGCAGGCCGAGCGCCTGCGTGACGAGGAGCTGAGCAAGGCCCTGCGGCTGCTCGGGAACGGCACGTCCGCCGAGGACGTACTGGCGCAATTAGCCCGCGGCCTGACCAATAAGTTGCTGCATGCGCCCAGCGTGCAGCTGAAAAAATTCTCTGCTGACGGCCGCGTCGATGCGCTGGGCGTGGTTCAAGAACTGTTTGCCCTCGACGAGGGCGCGCCGTCCGGCTCGGCCATTAATTAAAGGTCTGCAATGAAAGCGTCACTGATCAATAAACTCGATCTGTTGCAGGATCGTTTCGAAGAGCTGACCGCGCTGCTCGGTGATGCTGAAGTCATCAGCAATCAAACCCAGTTTCGCGCCTATTCCAAGGAGTACGCCGAGATAGAGCCGGTTTATCAGGCGTTCAGTGCGTTCCGTAAGGTGCTGAGTGACCTTGAGGGGGCTCAGGCGTTGCTCAAGGACAGCGACCCAGACATGCGCGAGATGGCCGAGGAAGAGGTTGCCGAGGCCAAGGAACAACTGATCGAACTGGAAGCCAGTCTGCAACGCATGTTGCTGCCCAAGGACCTCAACGATGGCCGCAACGTGTTTCTCGAAGTGCGCGCCGGCACGGGTGGCGACGAGGCGGCGATCTTTTCTGGCGACCTGTTTCGCATGTACTCGCGCTATGCCGAGAAGCAAGGCTGGCGGGTTGAGGTGCTGTCGGCCAGCGAAGGCGAACATGGCGGCTATAAGGAAGTAATTGCTCGGGTCGAGGGCGATAACGTCTACGGCAAGCTCAAGTTCGAGTCTGGCGCGCACCGCGTACAGCGCGTGCCGGAAACCGAGTCCCAGGGGCGTATCCACACCTCGGCGTGCACCGTTGCCGTGCTGCCTGAGCCGGATGAGCAGATGGCCATCGACATCAACCCGGCTGACCTGCGCGTCGACACCTACCGCTCCTCCGGTGCCGGTGGTCAGCACGTCAACACCACCGACTCGGCCGTTCGTATTACCCACATTCCCACCGGCACCGTGGTGGAATGTCAGGACGAACGCTCACAACACAAGAACCGCGCCAAGGCCATGGCCTGGCTGGCAGCCAAGCTGAAAGACCAGCAGGAAGCCGCCGCGCATAAGGAAATTTCCGACTCGCGCAAATTGCTGGTGGGCTCCGGCGACCGCTCCGAGCGCATCCGTACTTACAACTTCCCCCAGGGCCGGGTCACCGATCACCGCATCAACCTGACCCTGTATTCGCTCAATGAAGTGATTGCCGGTGGCGTCGAGGCGATTATCGAACCGCTGCTGGTCGAGTATCAGGCTGATCAATTGGCGGCATTGGGGGATTGAATCCTGCGGCGCGCATGGCACAACCTCCGCGTCCTGTGCACCTGGACCGTAGTTAGGTAGGGTGGATGACGCCTTTTTCATCCACCACAAGCCTGCGCGGTGGATCGATAAAGCGCGAGCTGCGCGCCCCGATCCACCCTACGAGAGAAATATGGCCACCATCGAATTTCTGCTCAACCACGCCGAACTGCCCGACTCGCCCACCCTGCGCCTGGATGTCGAACTGTTGCTCGCCCATGTCTTGGGCAAGTCGCGCAGTTACCTGCATACCTGGCCGGAGCGTGAGTTGGAGGCCCAGCAGCTTGAGCGCTTTCAGGCCGCGCTTGTGCGGCGTCAGGCCGGCGAGCCAGTGGCCTATATTCTCGGCCAGCAGGGCTTCTGGAGTCTGCAGCTGGAGGTGGCTGCGCACACCCTGATTCCGCGTCCGGATACCGAACTGCTGGTTGAAACTGCGCTGGCGTCGCTGCCCGCCACGCCCGCGCGGCTGCTCGATCTTGGCACCGGCAGCGGCGCAATTGCTTTGGCCTTGGCCAGTGAGCGCTCGGCCTGGCGAGTCACGGGAGTGGACCGCATCACGGAGGCGGTGGCCTTGGCCGAGCGCAATCGCGCGCGACTCAAACTGACCAATGCCAACTTCATCGAGAGCCACTGGTTTAGCGCCCTGGTCGGCCAGCGTTATCAGCTGATTGTCAGCAACCCACCGTATATCGCCGCCGATGACCGTCATCTGGCGCAAGGCGATGTGCGCTTCGAACCCAGCAGCGCGCTGGTGGCGGGTGCGGACGGCCTGGATGATATTCGCCTGATCATTGAGCAGGCGCCGGGCTATCTTGAAGCAGGCGGTTGGTTGCTGCTGGAGCATGGTTTCGACCAAGCCGCAGCAGTGCGTGAGTTGTTCTGCGAGCGCGGCTTTAGCGCAGTGCAAAGCCGGCGTGACCTGGGTAGCCATGAACGCATCAGTCTGGGACGCTTCGATAATGAGTGACGCCATTCATACGCAGGACATGCTGAGTGACGAGGAGCTGCTGCGCTATAGCCGGCAGATTCTCCTGCAACAGATCGATATCGCCGGCCAGCTGCGCCTGAAGCACAGCCGCGTGCTGATCGTCGGGCTCGGTGGTTTGGGCTCGCCGGTGGCGCTCTACCTCGCGGCCGCAGGCGTCGGCGAGTTGCACCTGGCGGATTTCGATACGGTTGACCTGAGCAACCTGCAACGGCAGATCGCCCATGACACGGCCAGCATTGGCCTAAGCAAGATCGACTCGGCGAGCAAGCGGTTGTTGGCGATAAACCCGCAACTGCGCCTGCACGCGCATCGCCAGGGCCTGGACAGCGATTCGCTGGCCGCCGCAGTAGCCGCGGTTGACCTGGTGCTGGACTGCTCAGATAACTTCAGTACCCGCGAGGCGGTAAACGCCGCCTGTGTCGCAGCCAAGGTGCCGCTGGTCAGTGGCGCGGCGATTCGCCTAGAAGGCCAGTTGTCGGTGTTTGACCCACGGCGCGATGACAGCCCTTGCTACCACTGTATCTACGGTCACGGCAGCGAAGCCGAACTGACCTGCAGCGAAGCGGGCGTGGTGGGTCCGTTGGTAGGGCTGGTGGGCAGCTTGCAGGCGCTGGAAGCCCTGAAATTATTGGCGCAGTTCGGTGAGCCACTGGTTGGCCGCTTGTTGCTGATCGATGCCTTGGGCAGTCGCTTCCGTGAGTTGCGGGTTAAGCGTGATCCGGGCTGCAGCGTGTGTGGCAGCCATGCCCAGTAACGCAGCAAGAGATGCGCCGATCGGGGTCTTCGATTCCGGCGTCGGCGGCTTGTCGGTGTTGCGCGAGATCCGCGCGCTGCTGCCCGATGAGTCACTGCTGTATATCGCCGACAGCGGCCATGTGCCCTATGGCGAGAAGAGCCCGGAATTTATCCGCGAGCGCTGCCGGATACTGGCCGAATATCTCCTTGCTCAGGGTGCTAAAGCGCTGGTGCTGGCCTGCAATACCGCTACGGTGGCAGGGGTTGCCGAGCTGCGCGAGTTGTACCCGCAATTGCCGGTGGTGGGCATGGAGCCTGCGGTCAAACCGGCTGCTGCGGCGACCCGCAGTGGAGTGGTCGGCGTACTGGCCACCACCGGTACGCTGAAAAGCGCTAAGTTCGCCGCGCTGCTCGACCGTTTCGCCAGCGATGTGCGGGTGATTACCCAGCCTTGT
>JAGGNC010000125.1 GCA_017886405.1 Pseudomonas sp.
TGATGAGCGTCGATATTGGCCATAAGACCTTGGTCTAACCAACCTTGGATGCAAGAAATATTATGCTTGGCCTGGGCATTGAGTTGCTCGGCTTGCTCGGGCGACAGGTGCGGCGCGCCGTGCATGATCTCGCGGGCAAACACCTTGGAGGCAAAGGGCAGCTCGCGGGAGATGCGGATTTTCGAGCGGATATAGGCTTCTAACACATCAGCAGGATGCCCAGGCTGGTTAAACGGCGCAGAGGCTTCTAGCAAGGGTTCGATAATGCTTTCCAGCACTTCGAGATAGAGATTTTCCTTCGATTTGAAGTAGTAGTACACATTGGGCTTGGGAACCCCAGCCTTGGCGGCGATATCGCTGGTTTTGCTGGCAGCAAACCCTTTGTTGGCGAACTCTTCACTGGCTGCGCGCAAAATCAGCTCTTTATTGCGCTCGCGAATACTGGTCATAGGCCTCGTTGGGTATGTCAAACGCCCGTCGCAGGGCAGCGGTAGGGATGTTAGCACCGGCTCTGCGCAGCGCTCAACTCGCTCGCCGCGTGGTTTGCGCCCGGCTTGACTGGATAGTCAGGTTGCTGTGTACAAGCGTTGTTTTTTCTGTTTTTATCGATTGCCTATCCGTGCAAATTACACGCCTGTGAGGGCAACAAGGTACATGCTGTGAATAACCAGTTAGTCGATCCCTTCGGGCGGCGCATCACTTACCTGCGGTTATCGGTAACCGACCGCTGTGACTTTCGCTGCACCTACTGCATGAGCGAAGACATGGTGTTCGCGCCCCGCGAACAGATTTTGAGCCTTGAAGAACTGTATGCCGTGGCCGACACTTTTATCGACCTCGGGGTTAAGCGTATTCGCATCACCGGCGGCGAGCCGTTGGTACGGAAAAACCTGCTAAGCCTGTTGACGCGTTTGGGCCAACGCGCCGAACTCGAAGACCTATCCATCACCACCAATGGCTCGCAGCTGGCTGAGATGGCTGGCGCATTGCAGGCGGCGGGTGTGCAACGGCTTAATATCAGCATTGATTCGTTGCAGCGTGAACGCTTTAGCGCCCTGACCCGACGCGACAAGTTGGAGCAAGTGCTAGAAGGCATTGAAGTGGCGCGTGCCGCCGGTTTTGCCAAGATCAAGCTCAACACCGTGGTACAGAAAGGCTGCAATGACGATGAGGTGATTGATCTGGTCGATTTCGCCATCGCCCGCGACCTCGACATCAGCTTTATCGAGGAAATGCCGCTGGGTAATATTTCCAGCCACCAGCGCGAACAAACATTTTGCTCCAGTGATGAGGTGCGCGCGCGCATCGAGCAGCGTCATGACTTGGTGCGCAGCAGTAAGCTGACGGGTGGCCCGTCGCGTTATTGGCAAGTGGTCGGCAGTAACACGCAGGTCGGCTTTATCTCGCCGCACAGTCACAATTTTTGTGGCGACTGCAACCGCGTGCGCGTGACCGCCGAGGGCAAGCTTGTGCTGTGCTTAGGTCATGAAAATGCGCTGGACTTGAAAGGCCTGATCCGCGCCCATCCCGGTGACAGCCAGCGTCTGCGCGATGCCTTGATGAACGCCTTGCAACTTAAGCCTGAGCGTCATCATTTTCAGAGCGACGAGCAGGTGCAAGTGGTGCGGTTTATGAGCATGACCGGCGGTTGAATCAGCGTGCATTCAGTCCTCAGGGGTTAGCTGAGGCTATGTTTGTAGCACCAACAGCAAACAGCTGGTTGCATGGAAACTCATACCGCAACCATTGACCCTTGCTGCAGCAGTCCTGGTGTTGTCCTTGATTTTTTTGAGGAATCTGCTGTCGGCGCACACTGCGTCGACAAGCAAGTACGATTCAGGGCTTTGCCCGCAGCAGCGCCGCTGCAAGCCGCAGCATGACCGCGTTCAACGAGCTCCTTGCTCTCGCTGTTTGTCCTTCCAGTCTGGCGCAGAAAATACCGGCACATTTAGCGGCTTGAGTAGCGGACCGCCGAGGATGTGGTCGGCAGCTTTTTCGCCGATCATGATGGTTGGCGCATTGAGATTGCCGTTCGTCACGCTGGGCATGATGGATGAGTCCACTACACGCAGATTTTCGATGCCGTGAACACGACGCTCAGGGTCAACCACGGCCCTCGGATCGTTCCCCATGCGACATGAGCCACAACAAGTGCGATCAATCAAGATGAGCGCCTTGCTCGATCCACGCGCCGATCAGCTCACGCTCTTGCTCGGTCATCTGGGTGATATTGCCCAGCGGCATGACCTGCGAGGCAACACTTTGCGCATGGATTTTCGCCGCTTGGGCTTTGATTTGTTCCGGTGTGTCGAGCATGAAGCCCGCCGGCGGCGCGGTGAACATCGGACTGCTGGGTGTGGCCGAGTGGCAGACCGAGCAGCGTTGCTGGATCACACTGTTGACCTGGGCAAAACTGCCGCCATCTGTGGCCGGCGTTGGCGCGCTGGCCACCGGTTGTGCTGGCTCAGCGCTTTTATCAGCCTCACCTGCTAACGGCGTGTCAGTGATCACGGCCACTGCTGCTTGTGGCACTGGGTTCTGCATACTTGGGCCAGTGACGAACGCCAGGCAGACCATCCCCAGTGCGGCCGCTGGCAGGGTCCAGATGTACGTGCTGCTGTTGTGGCGGGTGTTGAAGTAATGACGGACCAGCACCGCCAGCATGGCGATGCCCGCCAGAATCAGCCAGTTGTACTGGCTGCCATAGGTGCTCGGGAAGTGATTACTGATCATGATGAACAGCACGGGCAAGGTGAAGTAGTTGTTGTGGCGAGAACGCAGCAGGCCTTTGGCCGGCAAGGCCGGGTCTGGCGTGGTGTGGTCTTCGATGGCCTTAACCAGTGCACGCTGGGCCGGCATGATGGTGAAGAACACGTTGCCAACCATGATGGTGCCGATGATTGCACCCACATGGATGTAAGCCGCGCGGCCGCTGAAAATCAGGTTGAAGCCATACGCTGCGGCGATTAACAGCACGAACAGTACCGCGCCGAGCAGGGCCGGGCGCTTGCCCAGGGCTGAGTCACATAGCACGTGGTAGGCCATATAGCCCACAAGCATCGAGCCAAAGCCGATGGCAATGGCCATGGCCGGTGCGAGGTCAACGCCCGGCTTGACCAGGTATAGGCTCGGGTTGAGGTAGTAGACCACCAGCATCAGGGCAACGCCCGACAGCCAGGTGGCATAAGCCTCCCATTTGAACCAGTGCAGGTTCTCCGGCATTTGCGGGGGCGCCAGTTGGTATTTTTCCAGGTGGTAGATACCGCCACCGTGGATCGCCCAAAGGTCACCGGCCAAACCGTCTTTCGGATTGACCCGGTTGAGGTTGTTCTCCAGCCAGACGAAGTAGAAGGATGCACCGATCCAGGCGATGCCGGTGATCATATGGACCCAGCGGATGCTTAGGTTAAGCCACTCAGTCAAATGTGCCTCCACAATCAGGACCTCTTTCCAATGCCGGCACACCGGTCCCTTGGGCTTCTCTTATTGGTGGAGGACGATGAGCAGTTGCTCGTCGTCGCTAAAGAAATGCTCATCGCAGTTGTTGCCGGAACCACTGCGATCAACCACCAGGAAGTCATCCCGCTTTTCGATCGTCAGCACCGGGTGGTGCCAAACGCCGCGATGGTAATTAATGCCTTGCCTGCCGTTGCTGCGGAAGGCGCGGACTAGCTCTGATTCAGGTGCATCGCCAAGTGGCGCGACCACAATCAGAAAGGGATTGCCGAGCAGCGGAATAAACGCCTGGCTGCCCAGCGGATGACGCTCCAACATGCGAATGGTTAGCGGCATGCCCAGCGCCTCGGCACTGAAGATGCTGATGATTGCCTGATCTTCCGGCTGCGCGGTCTCGACCGTGGCCAGTTTGTGATAACGGCGAGTGGAGCCATTGTTGATCATGAAAAACTCGCTGGCATCAGTTTCGATAACCTCACCAAAGGGGGCGAAGGCTTCCTTGCTCAGCGGCTCGATGATCAATGTGCGCATGGTGGTCTTCTGTTTTTTGATTTCGGTTGCTTATGCGTTTGTGTGGGAGGGGCTGGGCGGCATTCCGCTTCAGCCGCGCCGCTGCTGATTTCAACATCTCGCGGCTATAGCCCCTCCAGCAAGAGCAGAGCGGCGTTTACTTCGCCACTTTGCCAAATAATCGCAGACGGCTGATACCACCGTCCGGGAATATATTGACGCGAACATGGGTGATCGGCCCCAGCGCTTTAATCTGCTCGGCAAACTCATGCTCGGTATGCATCGAGAGCTTCTGGCTAGGCAGCAGTTCACGCCAGAACAGGCTCTGGGTTTCGATCTGGCTGTCGGTGCCGCCTTTGACGAACGCGCCTTGGACCCCACAACTGTCTGGATAGTTACCCTTGAAGTGCAGGGTATCGACGACGATGCGCTCGATTTCGCCGGGTGCGCCAAGGGCAATGATGACCCAGTCGTTACCGGGTGTGCGGCGGCGGGCAGTTTCCCAACCGTCGCCCATGTTGATGCCGCGACTTGGGTTGAGGATGTTGCTCATGCGGCCATAGTGCTCATCCGAGCAGGCCAGGGCGCGACCACCGTTAAGTGCTGCAGCCAAGTCGATTTGCTCGTGATCGCTGACGTTGCTCCAGTCGCGAAAGGGCACGCCGTATACGCGCAAACGAGCGACGCCGCCGTCTGGGTAGATGTTGAAGCGCAGGTGGGTGAACGCCTGGGCGTTGTTTATCTCATGGAAGTGGTGGCTGTTGCCTTGCAGCTCGACGGCGCCCAGTACCTCGGTCCACTCGGTGGTTTCAGTCGGGTCGCCTGCGCTAACGAAGCAGCCTTCAAGGGACGCCGATGGCGGGTAGTTGCCGGTAAAGAAACTGGTGTCGATGTCCACGCCCTTTATCGAGCCCGCCACGCCGAGGCGGATCACCGCGCTGTCGTAGCCTTCGAAACGCTTGCGCCGCGATTCCCAACCATCCATCCATTTGCCGTTGTCGTCGAATACGCCTTCCTTCCATACCGCCGGGGTTGGTTGAAACAGACGGTTAACGTCGGCGAACCAGTCGTCAGTGACCGAGATGGCCTGGGTGCCGAGGCGTTCGTCGGCCAAATTGACGTATTTCTCGAAGGGTACGGCGTAAGCTTTCATGTTGTGTCTGCCTTAACAGTGAGGGCCTGAGAGTGTCGCGCTACAGGGCTTGCAAGCGGAACAGGGCGATCTTGTTGATCTCGGCCAAGGCACGGCTGAATTCCTGCTCCGGCGAGTGGTGGATGCGCTCTTCGAAGGCCGTCAGGATCTGGTGCCGGTTGCTGCCTTTCACCGCCATGATGAAAGGGAAGCCGAACTTGGCCTTATAGGCATCATTGAGTTCGGTAAAACGGGTGAACTCCTCGGCCGTGCATTCGCTGATGCCGGCACCGGATTGTTCGGATGTGCTCGATGCGGTCAGCTCGCCGCGAATGGCGGCTTTGCCGGCCAGGTCCGGGTGGGCATTGATCAGCGCCAACTGAGCCTCATGGCTGGCGCTGAGCAGAATATCGGCCATGCGCTGGTGCAGGCTCTCGACTTGGTCGACGCTCGGGTCGAAGCCAAGCTCGAACGCCTTCTCTGCTATCCAGGGCGAGTGCTCGAAGATATCGGCGAAGACCTTGACGAAATCTGCGCGGCTTAGGCGCGCCGGTGTCAGGGTCAAAAAGCGGCTCATTGGCTGCTCTCTTGCTGTTGATTCAAGGAGAAGGGATGAGTGGCATGCCAGTGGCGGGCGATATCGACGCGGCGGGCGCACCAGACTTTCTCGTGGCTCTGTACATACTCGATAAAGCGCGCCAGCGCGGCGATGCGCGCGGGCCGGCCGAGCAGGCGGCAGTGCATGCCGATGCTGAGCATTTTCGGTGCGCCGGCTACCCCCTCGGCATACAGCACGTCGAAGGCGTCCTTGAGGTACTGGTAGAAATCGTCGCCGGTATTAAAGCCCTGCGCCTGGGTGAAGCGCATGTCATTGGTGTCCAGCGTGTAGGGGATCACCAAATGCGGCTTGTCATCGGTACTGGCTGGGTCCCAATAAGGCAGGTCGTCGTCGTAGGTGTCCGAGTCGTAGAGAAAGCCGCCTTCCTCCATCACCAGGCGCCGGGTATTGGGCCCCGTGCGGCCTGTGTACCAGCCCAGTGGCCGCTCTCCGGTCAATTCGGTGAGGATGCGGATGGCGTCGAGCAGGTGCTCGCGCTCTAGCGCTTCATCCATGTACTGATAGTCGATCCAGCGATAACCGTGGCTACAAATCTCGTGACCGGCCGCGACCATGGCTTTGATGACTTCGGGGTGGCGCTGCGCGGCCATGGCCACGGCGAACACAGTGAGCGGGATGTCGTGCTTGTGAAACAGCTTGAGCAGGCGCCAGACACCTGCGCGGCTGCCGTATTCATACAACGATTCCATGCTCATGTTGCGCGCGCCTTGCAGCGGCTGTGCGGAGACCATCTCGGAAAGGAACGACTCTGACTCTAGATCGCCGTGCAGCACATTACGCTCGCCGCCTTCCTCGTAATTCAGGACAAAAGATAGGGCGATGCGCGCATCCTGCGGCCAACGAGGATGCGGTGGGTTGTTGGCGTAACCGATCAAATCGCGTGGGTAGTCGGCGCTCACTGCAGTCATCCTTCTTGCTGTCTGTGGCGGTCTTTAGGCCGGCGCAGATGCGTTAAGCAACTCGTCGGTCTGATTGAATACAAAGGGTCATCTATCTTGTAAATCTAAAGCTCACTTACTTAGCGTGATTTGGCTTGCCCAAAGAGTCTGCGCACTCTGCAAACTATGCACCGTGCAATGGCAGGGACAGCAACTGCTTATGATCAATCTTAAGCCTCTTTGCGCTGCGCTGAATGGTTAACTTATTGTGGACAGTTTATTGTGGGAGTGTCCTGAATGACATTTTCGGCATCCCATGCTGACGCCCAGTCGAGGCGTCTTAGCCTGGTAAATCTGCTGCATTTAATAAAAATAGAGGAGGTGCGGCGTCTGTGTTGGCTTATCAGCGCAGATGTGCAAACGCGATGGGGCGATTGACCACACACGTACTGGATACTGCCCATGGTTGCCCAGGCAGTGCGTTGAAAATCGAGCTGTTCCGCGTTGAAGGAGCGCAGATGGAATTGCTCAGCACGGTGCTGACCAACCAGGATGGTCGTTGTGATGCGCCTATGCTGCAAGGTGATGAATACCGCAGTGGCGTTTACCAGCTGCATTTCCACGCCGGCGATTACTACCGTGCACGAGGCGTCATACTGCCGCAACCGGCCTTTCTGGATGTTGTGGTGGTGCGCTTTGGTATTGATGCCGAACAGGAGCATTACCACGTCCCGCTGCTGTTTTCTCCATACAGCTACTCCACCTATCGCGGCAGCTGATCGTCAGGGGTGTTGCTGCGCGACATAGCTCGCGGTTAGGCAGCATGGCTCTCCGAGCGGAGAGTGATTTCACCATCAGATTTGATCCGTAATAAAAAACCCCAGCATTTCTGCTGGGGTTTTCTTTCAACCCACTCAACCTTGTTCGTGGTCTCGGTTGAGTGAACCGGTTCTTAGCTGAACTGGTTCATGGTGTTGTCTTTACCGCCGGCCTTCAGAGCTGCTTCGCCAGCGAAGTACTCTTTGTGCGCATCGCCCAGGTCGGAACCGGACATGTTCTGGTGCTTAACGCAGGCGATACCTTGACGGATCTCCTCACGCTGAACGCCTTTCACGTAAGCCAGCATGCCTTGGTCTGCGAAGTAGCCTTTGGCCAGGTTGTCGGTAGACAGCGCAGCGGTGTGGTAAGTCGGCAGAGTGATCAGGTGGTGGAAGATACCCGCCTGAGCAGAAGCGTCGCGCTGGAAGGTGCGGATGCTTTCGTCAGCGGTCTGAGCCAGCTCGGTTGCGTCGTAATCAACGCTCATCAGCTTGGCGCGGTCGTAGGCGGAAACGTCTTTACCTGCGGCAACGAGGTTGTCGTAAGCCTGCTGGCGGAAGTTCAGGGTCCAGTTGAACGATGGGCTGTTGTTGTA
>JAGGNC010000236.1 GCA_017886405.1 Pseudomonas sp.
ACGGCTGACTGCGATTGAAAGAGGAAACTCATGCAACATGTTGAGTCTTCTGCTCTGCAAATATTATACAAATAAAATATTTTGTACAATTATATTATGTTGCTGATAAATACCGGCAAATTGCCTTGTATGGCTCTGCATGACAGGCTGTTAAAGGCTGTGCTCAAGGGCTAGACGTGAGGGTGTTAAGCGTGGGTTAGGCGGATTTTAGTGAAGAGGCAGGCGTTTTTATTATGCATAAGTTGTACAGATCAAGGTTCTTTCGGATACAGGCATAGACTGGCTGAGGCCTCCAGCATGTGATGGTCAGGCAGGGCTATAGCGCCAAGGCCAACACAAAATATCCCAATCCCCCGGGCTTATTAGCCACTGCACGGTTTAGTCGGGCAGCACACTGATTTCTTTCACGGCTATGATCCAGGCGGGGTTCAGTCGAGGCTGCTCGGTGGCCATGCCCAGGCTTGCCATGCGCTCTTTGTGCTGAGTTATTTCGGCTACTGCTTCACTGAGGGCGCTGGTGTTGCCGTCCAGTTGGTGCATTTGGGTCAGGCCCAGATGGTAGAAGCGCAGCAACTGCATGGCATCTGGATCATGGGCGGCAACCCCAGCCTTGATGTGGTGCATCACATTGGTGATGCGCATCAGGCTGCGTTTGAGTCGCCAGCCGTAGACGGCTGCTGCCATAAAGGGTTGTGGCCACAGCAGCCCACGTACCAAGGCCACGGTCAGCGCTAATGCGGCGAGCACACCGCCGAGGTTCCAGCGAAAATTGTCGCCACCTGGGGTGCCGAATAGCAGCACCGCGGCGCTCGACAACACCATGGCCAGGGCGATGAATATCGCCGCGATGGTCAGGGTGCTGCGGCGGGTTTGCTGGCGGTAAGTTTCTGGATTGAGTTGCTGGATTTCAAACATCGGGGCCACAGGATTTCTCACATGATCGGGTGGTAAGCGGCTAGAACGCTTTTGTCGAGGGATGCAGTGATAAGTTTTCGCCACGGCCTGAGCCAGGATTCGCCATAACGCTGCAATGTAAGCGCGATTCGCTGCCAACAGGTATCTTCCCCCATCCGTTCACCGCATTGCTTAAGGATTTACCGGGTTTATGAGCCGTACCATGTTTCAGGCTGTGATTTTCTGCGTGGCGGTGCTGGGCTCGGGCGCCGCTTTGGCCAAGGTCGAGGTGCAAGCGGGGCCGCATAAGAGCCTTGGGCGGATTCTTCTGGCCAAGGTTTCCGAGGATATTGTGGCGGGCGACTACGAGGCGCTGCTGAAGGGCATCACGGGCAATCCGGGCACGTATGCGAAGAAGATCGTCATGCTCGACAGTATCGGCGGCAGTGTGGCCGAGGCCATCAGAATGGGGCGCTTGCTGCGTGAAACCGGCTTCGATGCCATGGTGCCGTCCACCGGGGTGTGCCAGGGCAGTTGTGTGTACCTGCTGGCTGCGGGGCATGGCAAAAGCGTGCGCGGTTATGTGGGCATTCACCGGCCGTATTATTCGGGCAGTGATTCGGTGCATTCGGCATCAAACGCCGGTGCGGCCAAGGCCAACCAAGTGGCCTATTTCAAAGAAATGCAGATTCCGCTTGAGCTGCTTGAGGCGATCAATAGCACCGCGCCGCAGCGCATGCGCGTGCTCTCACCACCTGAGCTGGCCCGCTACGGCTTGAAGTAAGGTGGCCGTTTGGCAGCGTTCGCGGGTTGTCAGCTAGCGCGGTACCTTGCGCAAAAACCCATGACGTATTTGCTGGCATCCTCGCGAGGCATGTCATCGCGCAGCTGCAGCAAGTGGGTCAGTTTCTGGGCGTCGCCTGCAGACTTGAGCCGCTCATCCAAGCTCAGCTCATCCCAGACAATCATGGCCAGGCCGGCAAGTTTGCGTCAGTTGTTCTGAATGATCTGGGCAAGTGGCCGACTCATGGTCGGTGCTCCTGAGGGTGCCGGCCTTTGCCAGTTTTACGTTCAGAGCGCAATTGTGCTCAGCTTTAGCCTGTCAGAGTTGGTGTAGGCGGTGGGTGTGCGCTATAGGGCTTATGCTTACTGGCGTAGTCTGTTAGCGGCGCCTCAGGCGGCCTGCTCTGGCAAGTGCTCTGTTTGCAACCTGCGGGTCTGCTCTGGCAAGTCTGCAATCAACTCAAGGATGTACCGCGATGTCGATGATCGAACCTTTGCTGCTGGCTGCCGCACGTGTCTGTACCTTTGCCGACAAGCAGCTGTTGACCAACGCTAGCGGCTTTTTCTTCGCCCGTGGTAAGCGTCTGTTTCTGGTGACCAGCCGGCACGTGATGGTCGATGAGCCAAGCAAGCATTTTCCTGATCGCATCGAGATCGAAGTGCACACCGATTTGCACAATGTGGCGCAGACCACAGGCTTCTCCATGCCGCTCTATCGTGATGGTAAGAGTCTCTGGCGGCAGGCGTGCGATGGGGCCGGTGAGGTTGATGTGGCGGTGCTGGAGATCAAGCGGGCGGCGCTGCCTTCTGGCATGGTTTACCACGCGTTTACCCCTGAGCACCTGCAGCCACCTGAAACCCTGGTTGAGGTTGGTACCTCGTTGCTGGTGGTGGGCTTCCCGCTGGGTTTTCATGACACCCTGCACCATGTCGCGGTGGTACGGCACGCTGTGGTGGCGTCGTCTTTCGGCCTGCGTTTTCAGGGCCAGGGTTACTTTCTAACCGATGCCCGCACGCACCGTGGCATCAGCGGTGCGCCGGTGGTGATGCGCATACCCGAAGGTGGCAAGGATGGCTTGCCGTGGATGCTGCTAGGCGTGCATTCGGCGCGGCTTGACTTGGGCAGTCGAGACCTCGATCTGGATGAGGCTCTAGGACTGAACTGCACGTGGTACGCGGATATTTTGCTGACCCTGACTGAGTAAGGCCGCTATCTAGCGGGCTTAATGCTGGGTTTGTAGCTCGCCGGTAGTGAGCATATTGATGTCCTTAACCAGGCCGGCAGTGGCTTTGATCACCTCACGGGCCATAGTGGTTTCTTCTGCGTTGTGGGTTTGCGCCACTAGCACCACATCACCGTGGCTGATGGCTTTTCCCACCAGTTTGGCAATGCGCCCGTGATGCTGACCTGCGCCCGCTGATGCGCCAACCACGCGGCCGAGAAAACCACCAATAAATCCACCCCTGCCCATCAGTGCAAAGGGGGTGAGCAGCGGGCTGGCGGAGAACAGGCTGGCCTCGCTGACAATCAACGCCCCCGCGATTAAGGCGCCGATGCCAATGGCGATGCCGATCAGCATGTCCTTTAGAACATTATTACTCAGGGCCTGTGGCGCTGGCGCAGGTGGCGCGTTGCTGCCAGGGGTGACTATCTGAAGCTGTTCGCTGAGCAAGCCACGTTGAGTCAGCTGGCCCAGTGCCTGTTCGGCGCTTCTGTGTTGGCTAAAGAAGCCTGATACATGCTGACGGCAGAGATCCATTGGTGCTGCTCCAGCTGATAAACCGTCACTGACGGCCAAAGCACCAGCCTGTGTTGCACTGACCTATGCAGCACTGACATGCACGTCTGTTCGCTGCCGTACGTAAAAGGGATGTGAGGATTGACCTGATTGAGCCGCCCTATGCGCGACAGCGTACCGACAGCGTTTGGCATAACTGCGACTCTCCGCTCCGCAAGCTGCATGCATGACCTGTGAGCAGCATTTATAAGTGGAGATCATTATGTGTGCACCCCATCAACTTGACGTGTCGCCTCGGTGGCAGGGGTTTAATGAACGGGCCTGCGCGCGCTTTTCGGCGGTGCAATCATGAGCTTGCCGGCTTTGCAGCAATTACAAGGCCAGTGGCGTCAGCAGCTGGGTGGCCTGCAGATGGCCTGGGCACGCCTGCATCACAACCCTGAACTGCATCATGCCGGTCGCATGCAGCGTTTAGCTGGGCTGTTACAGGCGCGTTATGACTTCTCCCGCGGTGATGCAGATGCTCAGGTCAGAGGATTTTTTGCCCGCAAAGGCCAGCGCGATATCGACGCGGCTTGAACCCTTATCGCCTTGCCCACTGATCGGCGGTGGGTGATGAGCATCGATTACCGCCCGCGTTTATAAGTGTTTGCGAGTACCCATGCCGGGATCGCCGTGGGCGCCCTGCTGATCACTATGAGCCAGGCGCAAAGTGTGCTTCCCAGCTGTGTATTAAGCCACTTTGCGGGCCGCTGAGAATGCTCTCTGCAACGTTTAATCGGCACTGTGGTTTGGCCAATTTGAGCCGGCGCGCGGATAACGGCGCGGCGTGCTCACCCTTCACTGCTTGGCGGGCATACCCATGAGCAGGCGTTCATCAATGCTTTCTGGCACGGCCGCGTAGCGGTTGGCTGGCGTTTTTAGCGGGCTGCTGTTACTGAGCGCCTGCGCTACGCCGCCCAGATGTGCAACATGCTCACGCAGCTGCAAGCTGATCCACAACTGAATACGCATGCACCGCGATTACGCTCAACGCGAGCCATGCTCCGCAGTGGCAGCGACTGACGTTGCAAATGCGGCCGTTGCGGCAAGTGTGTACATATTTAATGTGCTCATTTGTCGTCAACAAAGCCTGCAGTGAATGGCGCGCAACACCCGCCGCGATAACAATAGGCCCATTTAGTGGGCCTTTTGCTGTGGCGAGTAGAATCGGTTAGACCGCCTCGGCGCGCTGCATCAGTGTGCGCTGGCGCCATTCCATAAAAGTTTTCAGCAACAGCGTAAGCAGGGCCATGCAGGCCAGCAGCGCGGCGGCGGTAAAGGCGGCGGCGGGCTTGTAATCGTTGTTCAGCTGATCGACCAGCAGAGGCAGGGTCAGGGTCTGATTGATGATGGTGCCGGACACCAACGATACCGCGCCGAACTCGCCCACCGCGCGGGCATTGGTGATAACCACGCCATACAGCAGCGCCCATTTGATCTTCGGCAGGGTGATATAGCGGAAGATCTGCCAGCCGTTGGCACCCAGGCACAGCGCTGCGGTTTCTTCATCCTGGCCTTGGGACTGCATCACTGGAATCAAGATGCGTGCGACATAGGGCGCGGTGACGAACACCGTGACCATGACGATACCCGGCCAGGCAAACATTAGCTGCATGCCGTTGTCGTAGAACCAGCGCCCCAGCGCGTGTTCCAGCCCATACACCACCAAGTAGCAGAGCCCGGCGACGACCGGTGACACCGCGTAGGGGATGTCGAGCAGGGTGGTCAGCAGCTTGCGCCCACGAAAGTCGTAATGGGTCACGCACCAGGCCAGCAGAATGCCGAAACACAGGTTAATCGGCACCGTCAGTGCCGCCACCAGCAGGGTTAGGCCGATGGCGTGGAGCATATAGTCCTCGCCAAGGTTGCCCCACAGCAAGACCAGGCCACCGGAGAAGGCTTTACTGAAAATCAGCGCCAGCGGCACCAGCAGAATCAGGGTGATCAGGCTCAGCCCGAGGCCGATCAACAGCCATTGATGCCAGTATTGAGGTTTTTTCATTTGCCTTGCCGTTGCCATTTGAACAGGCGGCCTTGCAGCACTTGCAGGGTAAACAGCAGCACCAGTGAGGCCAGCAGAATGACTGAGGCAATTGCCGCAGCCGCGGGGTAGTTGAACTCCTGTAGACGCACAAAAATCATCAGCGAAGACACTTCGGTTTTGAACGGAATGTTGCCGGCAATCATGATCACCGCACCGAACTCACCAAGGCTGCGTATAAACGATTGCGACGCTCCAGCGACCAGCGCTGGGATCAGGGTTGGCAGCACCACGTAAAAGAACGTCTGCACTCGATTGGCACCCAGGGTGCTGGCGGCTTCTTCATAGTCGCGGCCAAGGTCCTGCAGCACCGGCTGTACCGTGCGCACCACAAACGGCAGGCTGGTGAAGACCATGGCGATCAGAATGCCCGGGTAGGCGTAAGCCAGCTTGATACCCATCGGTTCCAGCCATTGCCCAAGCCAACCGCTGGGGGCGAGCAGGGTGGCCAGGGTTAGTCCGGCGACCGAGGTGGGCAGGGCGAAGGGCAGATCGATCAGCGCATCCACCAGGCGGCGACCGGGGAAGTCATAGCGGGTAATGATCCACGCCAGCAACATACCGATCAGCACGGTGGCTATGGTGGCGTAGAACGCGCCGCTAATGGTCACCTTGTAGCTTTGCACCACGCGCGGGTCACTGATCGCCCGCCAATACTGCGCCCAGCTCATGTCGCTGACATACAGCAGCAGCGCCGACAGCGGAAACAGGATCACCAGCGAAATGTAAAAGGTACTGAAGCCGAAACTCAGGCCGAAGCCTGGCAGCAGCGGGTTCTGCAGAAAGAAGCGGGGTGTCTTAGGCACACATAAATTCCTGAAAGCACAAACCGCCGTAAAGACGGCGGCTGTTTGTTGCTCAAACCGATGAAGTCTTAGCGACCCTCGGCCAAAAGTTGGTCAAGGATACCATCGGCATCGAAGTGCTTGGCAGTGATCTCATCCCACGTGCCGAGTACTTCGGTCGGGTTGATCAGGCGAATCTGCGGGAACTGCGCCGCGGTAGCCGCCACGACTTCCGGGTTATGCACGCGGTAGTTGAAGGTGGTCAGCAGCTGCTGAATGTCCTTGGTGTACTGGAAGTCCAGGTAGGCTTTGGACACCTCGCGAGTACCTTTCTGATCGACCACCTTGTCGACCAGCGCCACTGGGAATTCGGCCAGCACGCTAACCGGGGGTATGACGATTTCGTATTCGCCGGATTTGAACTCCTCACTATTGGCGATGTTGACCACTTCCGACTCGAAGGTCAGCAGCACATCACCTTGGCCGTTCTGGGCGAAGGCCACGGTGGCGGCGCGGCCACCAGTCGGGAAGTTTTCGACGTTGCGCAGTATGTTGCCGATAAAGGTTTTAATCTGCTTTTCATCGCCTTTGAACTGCTCGTTGGCATACAGCCAGGCGCCGAGGTAGCTGTAGCGCGCATTGCCGGAAGTTTTCGGGTTAGGAAACACCAGCTTGACGTCGTCACGGGCGAGGTCGTTCCAGTCCTTGATGTTTTTTGGGTTGCCTTTACGCACCAGAAAGGCTGTGGTGCTGTAGTACGGCGAGCTGTTGTTGGGGAACTGCTTAGCCCAGTCTTCGCGCAGCAAACCGCGTTTGGCGAGCATGTCGACGTCGGTGACCTGGTTGAAGGTTACGGTATCGACCTTCTTGCCCTGGATGATGTCCTGGGCCTGGCGCGAGGTGCCGGCGAATGACTGGTCAATCTTTTGTTCTTTACCGGTCTGCGCTTGCCAGTGGGCAACGAATTTTGGGTTGATCTCGGCAAACAGTTCACGCGCGATATCGTAAGACGCGTTCAGAATCGGCACTTCTTCGGCTAGAGCAGCAGCGCTGCCCAGTAGGCTTGAGGTAATGGCGCTGGCCAGCAGAATTTTCTTGAGCATGATGGAGTCGTTCCTCGTCACGGCGCCGCTAGGCAGCGCGGGGTGGAGCCTGACCTGTTGGCCAGAAAGTGGCGCCGATACTGCACAAGTTTTTTATTCTTTAAAAGTAACTTTTAATGCTAGTTATATAACTAAAAAATAATTTAGTGCCGTCACCCTCATCGCTTTTAGCAACTGTTTTTGAGCTCGCTAGGGAGGTTGGGTTGCCGCAGCCAAGTTTTGAGCTGAGTCGCTTGGCTGTCAGCGCGCTGTCGTCAGCGTTGAAGCGCCTAATCAGGCGCGGCGGCACGCGAGCTGCTCAATGCGGCTTTGCAGGCGATAGAGGTGGGTGAAACCCTGCTCCCAGCGCCGATGCCCGGACTGCACATTGATATGCCCTGCGCCGATCAAGATGGTCACGTCGCTGCCCCAATCCCGAGCCAGTTCGGTGGCCCGTGCGGCGCTGGCCGCGCAGTCGTTATCCGAGCCCAGCAACTGGCTAGGGAACGGCAGTCGCTGCCGAGGGATAGGCGCGAAATTCTGCAGCGCTGCTGGGCAGTT
>JAGGNC010000220.1 GCA_017886405.1 Pseudomonas sp.
CCTCAAGCGCAGGCCCAACCCGCAGGCGGTCAATGATCCCGAGCACCCGCGCTGGCTGGGCGCGTTGCTGGCCTTTGCCTACCCGGATCGGATTGCCCAGCAACGCCGTGCAGGCGGTGCGGAATATCGCCTGGCCAATGGCCGGGCGGCGCTGTTTGCCGAGGTCGATGGCCTGATGAAGCACGGCTGGCTGGTGGTGGCCGATCTGGGCAGTCGCCAGGGCCAGCGTGAAGAGCGCATCTATCTGGCCGCCGAGCTGGACCCGCAGTTATTCGAAGGCGTGCTGGCCGAGCAGGTCAGCACCCTGGAGGTGCTGGATTGGGATGAGCGCGAAGGCGCGCTGCGCGCCGAGCGCCAGCGCAAGGTCGGCGAGCTGGTGCTGGCTAGCGAGGCATTGACCGGGCTTACTGCGCAGCAGCGCAGTCGGGCCATGCTCGCCCTAGTGCGGCGCAAGGGGGTGGCGCTATTGCCCTGGACGCCAGAGTTGCGTCAGTGGCAAGCGCGGGTGGCCTTGCTGCGCACCCTTGATCTAGCCGCCAAGGATATCAGTGAGTGGCCTGATGTCAGCGACAGTGTCTTGCTGGCCACGCTAGAGGGTTGGCTGCAACCCTATCTGGATAACGTCACCCGGCTCAGTCATTTCGCCAACCTGGAGTTGTCCAGTCTGCTACTCAACCTACTGCCCTGGCCGCTGCCGCAGCGCCTGGATGAGCTGGCCCCGCGCAGCGTGCAGGTGCCATCCGGTTCGCGCATCAGCCTGGATTACAGCGAACAGCCGCCAGTGCTGGCGGTGCGCCTGCAGGAGTTGTTTGGTCTGGCCGATACGCCGCGCATTGCCGGCGGGCGGCAGGTGGTTAAGTTGCACCTGTTGTCGCCGGCGCGCCGGCCAATGCAAGTAACTCAGGACCTGGCCAACTTCTGGCGCAGCACCTATGCCGAGGTGAAAAAGGATTTGAAGGGGCGCTACCCGAAGCATTACTGGCCGGATGACCCGCTGATGGCTGAGCCCACTGCGCGGGCCAAGCCGCGCAAATAGACTTAGGGTAGGCGCAGATCTTCACCCGCTGACTGCAATTGCTCATAAGCACGATCCAGGGCATCACGCAGGGCTTCTGCTCCAGGGGCGCGTTTGGACACGATCAATTTCAGCGGAATACGTTGCAACTGAATGAACGGCAATTCGGGCATACCTTGACGCTTGCGTGCCTGCTCCACCGGGGTCTGGTAATCGAGGAGAAAATCGCCACGGCGACGCTGCAGCATTTCCAATGCGGCGGTGTGGGTGCCGGTGCGATGTTGCTGCACGGCCAGCTGCGGGTCATCGAGCATCTGATTGATCGACTGCCAGTAGGTGTAGCCGTTGATCATAATCACCCCGCGGCCCTTGAGGTCCTCGGGTAGGCGCGGCATTAGGGTGTCGCGGCGGAAATACAGGTTAAGGGTGATCTCGCCTAGCTGGGTGCGGGCTTCCAAGGTGTGCTCGCGCAACTCCGCTTTACCCGGCGCCCCTGGCCAAACCTGCACGCTGCCATCCTGCAGGGCGTTGTAAAGGCGCGCGCTGGGGTAGGAGCGCAGCTCGGTGCGGTAGCCGGCGTGCTCCAGCAGGCGTTTGCTCAGTTGCAAGATGGCGCCCCTGGGGCGGTCTTGGCTGTCGGTGTAGGAATAGGGCGGAAATTCGTAATAACCCACCTGCACCAATGGCCGAGGGTCATTGGCGGGGGCGGCAAGGCTATTGCTGCAGTACAGAGCTGCAGCCAGCGCGAAGCAGAAGAGTCTTGGCATCAAATGGGCACTTGTTGCGGCTAGTTGCCGTCTTTTTGTTATTTAAATGGCGTAATTGCCAGCATGGCTAAATGCCAGCAGCTTTGTCCAGCGGATTACTGGAGAAACATCGTACAGAGCCGGTAAAGACAGCAGTGTGAGTACCAGTAGGTGGTTGGAGATTCTAAGGCTGGGCAGCAACGGCACGGCAGGCGAGGTAGGGGCATCAGCGGTGTATCTGGTGGGTGAACTATGCTCAGCGAGCATACCGAAGATGCGCGGCGTTGCTGATTTTATAGCGCTTAGCTCGGGTTCTTAAGGAGGCCGCATGCATACACCTACGATTGCTCAGCACAGCCCCTATGCGGTGGCGGTCACCGCCGGCAACGACTATTTCTGGTGCCGTTGCGGACGCAGTGCCACACAGCCCTTCTGCGATGGGCAGCATAAAGGCAGTGGTTTTACCCCGCTTAAATACCATGCTGAGAAGGACGCTACCCTGTACTTCTGTGGCTGCAAACACACGCAGACACCGCCTTGTTGCGATGGGAGTCATAACAGGTTGTAGTAACGGCTTTTGCAGCAATGAGTCGGGGGCAGGTTATGTACCGCAAGGTGTTCGCCAGCAAGGTATTCGATCGCAAAGTAGTGGTGATCACAGGTGGCTGTGCTGGCATCGGTCGAGCTCTGGCCATACGCCTGGCCCAGGCCGGGGCGCGGCTGGTGATCTTAGACCTAGAGCAGCAGGCGCTCGATAGCCTGGTGCAGCATTTGGCCGACCACCACAATGCCGAGGCCCTTGGCGTGCTCTGCGATGTGGCCGATAGCGACGCTGTGGCGCGCGCGATTACGCTGACTGTCGAGCGTTTCGGTGGTATCGATGTGCTGGTTAATAACGCCGGAATTACCCACCGCAGCAGTTTTGCCGACACCGAGTTGGCGGTGTTTCAGCGGATCATGGCCGTTAATTATTTTGGCGCATTGCATTGCACCAAGGCCGCGCTACCCAGCCTGATTGCTCGGGGTGGGCAGATTATTGTGCTCAGTTCGCTGTCGGGGTTTGCGCCGTTGCTCTATCGCAGCGCCTATAACGCCAGCAAACATGCTTTGCATGGGCTGTTTGAAACCCTGCGCTATGAACTAAAAGGCTCTGGCACCAATGTGATGCTGGTGTGTCCCGGTTTCACCGCCACCGACCTGCGCAGAAATGCTCTGGTGGGCACCGGTTCGGTGGCGGCGCAGCCACCGTTGGCAATGGGCAAGGTGGCCTCGCCACAGGATGTTGCCGAGGCCATCTATCGCGGGGCCTTGAAGCGTCGCCGGCTGCTGGTATTGTCTAACGTCGACTGGCGTGCACGGTTGCTGGCGCGATTTTTCCCGCGGATTTTCGAGCGCGTGTTGCTGCCGCGTCTGTCCGGTCTGAAACCTCAGCGCAACGGGCAGTCCTGATGCGTGCGGTGAAGACTGCTCTACTCGCGCTTATTCGATGTCGGGCTGGGTGCTGCGCAGCATAAATAGACGAAACAGTACGATGCTTGAGAGCAATTGTAGAAAGCGACTGGTGCAGTCCAGTAGCAGGCGGGCTAGGGCATCGTCGGCGAAGGTTGTGCTGGTCTGACTCCAGCCATCCAGCAACCACAGCGGCAGCATGACAATCAGGATGCAGCCGAGCATGGGCCAGAAGTAACCGCTGCTCATCTCGAAGCTCTCGTGCAGCGCCTTCAGTGGGCTCAGCCCACGCAGTACCAGCAGGTATTCGGCAAACGCCAGTTTGACCATCAGCCAGATTCCCGGCAGCACAAACAGCGCTGCACCGAGCAAAATTGCCAGGGTATTGAGCCCCGCCAGCAGGGCAAAGCTTGGCCACAGGCGCAGGCCGGCCGCCAGCAGGTCGCGGGCGCGCGGCTGCAGGCCTTGGCTGCGCGCATCGAGAAACAGAATCAGCGCGGCGCTGTACAACGGATAGAACAGCAAGCCTGCGAGCAAGCGCCAGAGGCCGGCAGATTCTGCTGCCACCAGGCTGCTGACCTGTTGCAAAAACAGGCCTTCGAGCACGATCAACGGCAGGCACAGGCGGGCAATCGCCAGCAGGTTGTGAGTGAAGAAGTACCAGGAGTCACGCAGTACAGGGAGCAGATTCATGGAGGGCGCGCAGTGAGGAGGGCAGTCGCCACTCTAGCCGATTACGCCAGGGGCTCCAATTGATGCCGGCGCTGTAAGCGCTCACCTTCTGGCATACTGGCCAGCGCTTATTGCCCAGCCATGAGGATTGCCGGTGAAGAAGATCGCCGTATTCGCCGATGTACAGAACCTCTATTACACCGTGCGCCAGGCCTATGGGTGTCATTTCAATTACGCTGCGCTGTGGGCGGATATCAGCCAGCATGGGCAGATTGTCGAAGCCTATGCCTATGCCATCGACCGCGGTGATCAGAAGCAGCAGCAGTTTCAGCAGATCCTGCGTAACCTCGGCTTTACCGTAAAGCTTAAGCCTTATATTCAGCGCAGTGACGGCTCGGCCAAGGGCGATTGGGATGTCGGTATCACCATCGATATAATGGATGTCGCGCCGCGAGTCGATGAGGTGGTGCTGGCTTCCGGTGATGGTGATTTTGACCTGCTGCTGGAGAAAATCCGCAGCAGCCATGGCGTCGAGGCCATTGCCTATGGCGTGCCGGGGCTGACTGCGCAATCGCTGGTGCGCGCCGCCAGCCGTTATGTGCCGATTGAAGGCAGCCTGTTGCTGAGAAACTGATCAATGCTTGCAGATTCCATTGCCGTACTCGACTTCGAAACCACCGGCATGTCGCCTGCTCAGCAGGCCCGCGCCACTGAAATTGGTGTGGTGATAGTCGAGGGTGGGCAGATCGTTGCGCGCTATCAAAGCCTGATGAACAGCGGTGCCTGGGTGCCGCCCTTTATCGAGCAACTCACCGGTATCAGCAATGCCATGCTGCGTTCGGCGCCACCCGCTGCGCAGGTCATGCAAGAAGTGGCGGCGTTTGTCGGTGAGCGCCCGCTGCTGGCGCATAACGCCAGCTTCGACCAGAAGTTTTGGGATGCTGAGCTGGCGCTGATTCGCCGTCAGCGCGTGCAACCTTTTGCCTGCTCCTTGCTGCTGTCGAGGCGGCTATTGCCTATGGCGCCTAGCCATAAGCTGGGCAACCTGAACAGATGGGCCGGCTTGCCGGATACTGGCAAGGCGCACCGGGCCTTGGCCGATGCGGAAATGGCCGCCAACCTGACCTGTTTTATGGCGGCGCTCCTGCGTGAGCGTCACGGCATCGCCGATATTTCCCACGCGCTGTTGTGCAGCTTACAGCGGGTGCCGGCGGCTAAGATGTCACTGGCGTTGCAGAAAATTCGCGAGCAGACATTTGCCTGACCCCGCGCTTAGTACCTTGTTACATCTGCACCTCAAGCCTGGCGCTGGGTTGGATTAAGCTGACCCGACGCTTATCCCAGCGTCTTTTCTCGACAGAGGCATCCAGCATGTTCGGTTTGTTCAAAAACGATCCCGCGAAGAAGCTGCGCAAGCAATACAGCGCTAAATTGGAAGAGGCCATGCAGGCTCAGCGCAATGGCGATATCCGCAGTTACGCCACGCTGACCGAAGAGGCGCAGGCGTTATGGGCAACGCTTGAGCCGCTGGAACGCGATAAAGCTTGATGAGGTTGGCTGTGACCTGATTGTTGTTGTCAGTAATCCCGCTGAAGGGGGTAATCCTGGATCTATCCTGCACGAACCTCACTCATCAAATGATGAGTCGCGCGTTGATCATTGCGGCTGGCAAGTGCGCATGCCGACCTCAGGCATGGTTGTCCTTATGCTGGAACTGTCGACGGTACTGATTGGGTGATAGTTCCGTGTGCTGACGAAACAGCCGCGCGAAGAAGCTGGCGTCGTCGTAACCCACTTCATAGCTGATGGTCTTGATGCTTTTGCGGGTGGCGCTGAGCAGCCCTTTGGCCGTTTGAATACGCAAGCGCTGCAGGTAGTGCAGGGGTTTGTCGCCGGTGGCGGTCTGGAAGCGGCGCATAAAGTTGCGAATGCTCATGCCATGTTCGCGGGCGACATCTTCAAAACGAAACTTGTCGGCGAAGTGATCTTCCAACCACTGCTGGATCTTCAAGATGGTCAGGTCATGGTGCAGCTTCTGCCCACCAAAGCCGATGCGGCCAGGCGCGTAGTTGCGCTGCACTTCATAGAGAATATCGCGGGCCACGCCCTGGGCTACGTTGGCGCCGCAGAAGCGCTCGATCATATAAATGTACAAGTCGCAGGCCGAGGTAACGCCGCCGGCGCAGTAGAGGTTGTCGGCGTCTGACAGATGCTTTTCCTGGTTCAGCAACACCTTGGGGAAGCGTGCGGCAAACTCGTTGAAGAAGCGCCAGTAGGTGGTCGCTTCCTTGCCATCGAGCAAGCCAGCCTCAGCCATCCAAAATACCCCGGTGGCTTCGCCGCAAATGGTGCTGCCGGCTGCGTGGCGCTGTTGCAGCCAACTGAGTACCTGTGGATGGCGTAGGCTCAGCGCGTCAAAGTCGTCCCAAAAGGCCGGAAGAATGATTACGTCGGCGTCCTCCAGTGCGCCATCGACTGGAATTAGCACACCACTGAAGCTGCGCACCGGCAGGCCGTCTGGGCTGACCAAGTGGATCTCGAACGTCGGTGTCAGGCCCAGGCCCTGCTGTTTTCCGTAGCGCAGGCTGGCCATGTGGAAGAAGTCCTTGGCTTGCATCAGGGTCGAGGCGAACACGCCCTCGGTGGCAAGAATGCTGACGCGATGCAGGGGCGCTGGTGGCGTAATCGACATAAATACTGTTCTTAAGTGGCTAAATGGTCATGAGCTGGCTGGATCGTCTTATTTTTTGGCGGTTGTGTCCAGTGTAACCAAGCGCTTGCTTTGTTAAGGTCAAGGCCACTTTAGATCCGCCCCACCACGCAGGCGTTGTCATGATCCCCAGAACGATTTTTAGCTCCGAACACGAACAATTTCGCGACAGCGTGCGCAAGTTCCTTGAGCAAGAAGCTGTACCTTTTCATCAACAATGGGAAAAGGACGGCCACATCGACCGTGCGCTTTGGAACAAGGCGGGTGATGCCGGCATGCTCTGCTCGCATGTCCCAGAAGAGTATGGCGGCATGGCGGCGGACTTCCTCTTTAGCACGGTGGTGATCGAGGAAGTCGGTCGCCTGGGCCTAACGGGCATTGGCTTCTCGCTGCACTCCGATATCGTCGCGCCCTACATCCTGCATTACGGCAGCGAGGCGCAGAAACAGCATTACCTGCCCAAGCTAGTCTCCGGTGAGATGGTTACCGCCATCGCCATGACCGAACCGGGGGCCGGCTCCGATCTGCAGGGCCTAAAAACCGCTGCTGTGCTGGATGGCGATGAGTATGTGATCAACGGCTCGAAGACCTTCATCACCAACGGCTTTCTAGCTGACCTGGTGATTGTGGTCGCGAAGACTGATCCGAAAGCTGGTGCTAAGGGCACTAGTCTGTTCCTGGTGGAGGCCAGCACACCGGGCTTCTCCAAAGGTAAGCGCCTAGAAAAGGTCGGCATGAAAGCTCAGGATACCTCCGAGCTGTTCTTCCAAGACGTGCGTGTTCCCAAGGAAAACCTGCTGGGCCAGGCCGGTATGGGCTTCGCCTACCTGATGCAGGAGCTGCCGCAGGAGCGCTTGACCGTTGGTGTCGGCGCGCTGTCATCGGCGGAAGCGGCGCTGCAATGGACGCTGGACTACACCCGCGAGCGTAAAGCGTTCGGTAAAGCGATTTCAGATTTCCAGAACACGCGCTTCAAATTGGCGGAAATGGCCACTGAAATTCAGATTGGCCGGGTGTTTGTTGACCGCTGCCTGGAGCTGCATCTGCAGGGCAAGTTGGATGTGCCGACTGCGGCCATGATCAAGTACTGGACCACCGACCTGCAGTGCAAGGTCCTGGACGAGTGCGTGCAGTTGCACGGTGGTTACGGCTACATGTGGGAATACCCGGTGGCACGTGCCTGGGCGGATGCACGAGTGCAGCGTATTTATGCGGGTACCAACGAGATCATGAAAGAGATCATTGCCCGTTCGCTTTAGCGGGTGTGT
>JAGGNC010000251.1 GCA_017886405.1 Pseudomonas sp.
CGGATCATGCTTCGTCCCCGGCGTTGCTTTCTGCCTTGAAGGCGCCGCTCTTACCGCCGACTTTCTCCAGCAGGCGCACAGCTTCGATGACCATGCCGCGGTCCACCGCCTTGCACATGTCGTAGAGCGTTAACGCGGCGATGCTGGCAGCGGTCAGGGCTTCCATCTCCACGCCGGTCTGCCCAGTCAGCTTGCAGCGCGCGGTGATGCGCACCGCGTCCAAGCCTTCAGGCAACAGTTCGACCTTGACGCTGGTGAGCATCAGCGGATGACACAGCGGGATCAGATCGCTGGTTTTCTTCGCCGCCTGAATACCGGCAATGCGCGCCACGGCGAACACGTCACCCTTGGGGTGCTCGCCCTGGGTAATCATCTGCAGGGTTGCGGGGCGCATGCGCACCAGGGCTTCGGCCACGGCTTCACGGACGGTCAGGGCTTTATCGCTGACATCGACCATATTGGCGCGGCCTTGGGCATCGAGATGGGTTAACACGGGCAGACTCCTGGCAGGTATCGACCAATTGTAAACCCAGGGGTGAGGTTGCGGCACCTGTGAATGCCAGGGGATTCAACCGGCTGGTTGCGCAGGGAGCGCTATTGGCGATTTCATCCGGGCTAGAAAAACGCCGTACAGCTGGCTTCGGATAACCATTTACCCGCGCCGCTGCGCCCTGTAGCGCTGAACGCTGCAGGGCGCGCGGGGGGAAGTTACAGATGGGTTTCGGCGTACTCGGCAAGGATCGAGCGCGGCACCCCTTGCAGGGTGATGTGCACGCCATGCTCAAAGTCTTTGAAGCGCTCCGTCAGGTAGGTCAGGCCCGAGCTGGGGGCCGACAGGTAGGGCGTATCGATCTGCGCCAGGTTGCCCAGGCAGACCACCTTAGAACCCGTGCCGGCACGGGTGATGATGGTTTTCATCTGGTGCGGGGTGAGGTTCTGGCATTCGTCGATAAGGATCAGGCTGTGCTGGAAGCTGCGCCCACGGATGTAGTTGAGGGATTTGAATTGCAGCGGGACCTTTTGCAGGATGTAGTCGACGCTGCCGTGGGTGTTCTCGTCGTCCATATGCAGGGCTTCGAGGTTATCGGTGATCGCGCCGAGCCAAGGTTCCATCTTCTCCGCCTCGGTGCCGGGCAGGAAACCGATTTCCTGATCCAGCCCCTGCACGCTGCGGGTGGCGATGATGCGCCGGTAACGCTTGCTGACCATGGTCTGTTCGATGGCCGCCGCCAGGGCCAAGATGGTTTTACCGGAACCGGCTGCGCCGGACAGATTGACCAAGTGGATGTCCGGGTCAAGCAAGGCATACAGCGCCAGCGACTGGTAAATATCCCGTGGCCGCAAGCCCCAAGCCTCCTGGTGCATCAAGGGTTCCTGATGCATGTCGAGTATCAGCAGTTCTCCGTGTTTGATGCCCTTGATCCAGCCGACAAAGCCCTGCTCGTCGATGATGAACTCGTTGACGTGCACCGCCGGCAGGTTGTCGGTGAGCTGCACACGGTGCCAGGTACGGCCGTGGTCTTGACGGGTTTCCACCGTGTTCACGCGATCCCAAAAGGAGCCACTCATGTTGTGGTAACCCTGTGACAGCAGCGACACGTCGTCGACCAACTGGTCGGTGTGGTAATCCTCCGAGTCGATGCCGCAGGCGCGCGCTTTGAGGCGCATGTTGATGTCCTTGGTCACCAACACCACGTTAACCTCAGCGCGGCGCGCCTTCAGCTCAACCAGCTGATTGATGATTTTGTTGTCGTTAAGGTCTTCCGGCAGCCAGCTAACGGGGGATGCGCTTTTGCTCATCAGGATCGACAAGTAGCCGCAGGGCCCACTCTTATCGCGCAGGATAGGTACGCCAAGCTCTACTTCCGCGGGTGTCGCCACGCCGAGGATCTTATCGATCAACCGAATGGCCTGACGGCACTCGGCGGCCACACCCTGTTTGCCCGTTTTAAGCGTGTCTAACTCCTCCAGTACGGTCATCGGGATGGCGACATGGTGCTCCTGAAAATTCAGCAGCGCGTTGGGATCGTGGATCAGCACATTGGTGTCGAGGGCGTACAGGGTTGGGGCGGTGGGCTTGGAGCGTCCGTGGTCATCCATACTCGGTCACCTTCTTGTAGTAGCCAAGCAACGCAGGAGCGAAACTGCGCCGCGGAGGGGCCGTCGACTCCTCAGTGGCGAAGCTGAGAAGGCTGCAAGTAAGGTGTGGGCCAATGGCCGCCACCTGCCTGCAGGGTTCGGCGGTCTTGCCTTTTAATTACTCCTATTCAGATGACAGAAAAACGTTTTTTTACGTATCGGCAGGTTTATTTGTCGGGGCGACAAATAGCGCTTGGCGAGCTGCCCGGCCGCCGTTAAAGTCGATAGTCCCACCAGCTTTCGAGCGTGCTGTTTTTCTACTCAGCGCCGCGCCGCGCCGTACTCATCGCCGCAGCGATTGACCTCCACGGTCACATGGACCAGCTCCGCAATCCCCGCCAGGCGCGCCTTGTAGCGATCCGCCGTGCCGTCGCCATGGGTGACCACGCTGACGATGCAGGCGAACTGCGCACGGCCGACGCGCCACAGGTGCAGGTCCGCCAGCTCGGTGTCCGCTTCGCGCGCCAAGGCGCTGCGTACGCGCTCGACAACCGGACTGTCCATCTCACGGTCCAGCAGCACCCTGGCGGTTTCGATCAGCAGCCCTTTGGCCCACACCGCGATGATCACCGCACCGATCACCCCCATCAGTGGATCGAGCCAATCCCAACCCAGCCACATGCCACCCGCGAGCGCGAGGATAGCCGCGACCGAGGTCAGGGCATCGGCCAGCACATGGACAAAGGCCGCATGACGATTGAGGTCCTTGCCCGCAGGCGCAGCGACAGCATGATCGTGATCGTGATCGTGATCGTGATCGTGATCAGCATGCGCGCCCGCAGAAGCATGACTGTGCGAGTGCTCATGAGTGTCTCGCAGCAACCAGGCAGACGCCAGATTGACCAGCAGGCCAACCACGGCCACCCACAGGGCCATGTCGAAGGTAATGGTTTGCGGCTGCCATAAGCGCCACAGCGACTCAAAGGCCAGCATCGCCACGACTACCACCAGCAGCAAGGCACTGGCAAAGCCGGCCAGCACCTCAATTTTCCAAGTGCCGAAGGCAAAGCGCGGGTCATTGGCATAACGCCGTGCCAGCAGATACGCCA
This sequence comes from Pseudomonas sp., assembly GCA_017886405.1. Lineage (GTDB taxonomy): Bacteria > Pseudomonadota > Gammaproteobacteria > Pseudomonadales > Pseudomonadaceae > Aquipseudomonas. The sequence continues at coordinate 3,189 of JAGGNC010000251.1, forward strand.
AGGCCGTCAGGCCGATGGCAAGCATATGCGAGGCCATGTGCCAACCATCCGCGAGCAAGGCCATGGAGTTGAAGGCATAACCGGCGACGATCTCCACCAGCATGGTCACCCCGGTCAGCGCAGCAACACGCCAGGCCTGGCGTTCGGCGTTAGTTTCCAGTGGGCGGTAATCGTGGGAAGGCTGCCAACGTGAGTGGTTACAAGCGATCATGGTGGCTCCTTGATGGATTCGACCTGGGCAAACTACAACCCCGTGGCGGCCCCCGGGTCAAGCCGCACCGCGCAAACTGAGCTAATCGCCCTTATAGGTAGTCTCAACCGCCCGCAGCTTCTAGAATCGGCGCAGACTTTCAGGAGCACAGCTTATGTTGATGGTGATTTCCCCGGCCAAGACCCTCGATTACGAGACACCGTCGGTCACTCCTCGTTTTACCCAACCTGAACACCTCGATCATGCGCAGGAGCTGATCGGGCAGCTGCGTGATTTCAGCCCGGCACAGATCGCTGAATTGATGCACCTCTCGGACAAACTTGCCGGCCTCAATGCCGCACGCTTCGGCAGCTGGGAGCAACCCTTCACCTCGTCCAACGCCAAGCAGGCGCTGCTGGCGTTCAAAGGCGATGTGTACACCGGGCTCAACGCCGAAGACTTTAACCAAGCCGACTTCGATTTCGCGCAAAGCCATCTGCGCATGCTCTCCGGCTTATATGGCCTGCTGCGCCCGCTGGACTTAATGCAGCCCTACCGTTTGGAAATGGGCACCAAGCTGGCCAACCCGCGCGGCAATAACCTCTATGACTTCTGGGGCGAGCGCATCAGTGGCTGGCTTAACGAAGCCCTCGCGGCACAGGGCGACGAGGTGCTGCTCAATCTGGCGTCTAACGAGTACTTTAGCGCAGTGAAGCGCAAGGCGCTGAATGCACGGGTGATCGACACCGAATTCAAGGACCTGAAGAATGGTCAGTACAAAATCATTAGCTTTTACGCCAAGAAAGCCCGCGGCATGATGGCGCGCTTCGTGATCAAAGAGCGCATCACCGACCCGCTCAACCTCAAGGACTTCAACTACCAGGGATATCGTTATTCGGCGGAGCACTCCAAGACTGATAGTCTGGTGTTCCTGCGTGACCACCCTGAGGCCTGAGTAATGCTATTTGGCGCAATTCTGGTACTGAGCTGGCTGATCTTGTTGATCCGCTACCCGAGCAAGGCACTGCCAATCTCCTCGCGGCTTTGATCGGCCTAGGCCTGGTGTCCAGCTGGGTACTCTGGGAGGAAAGCCGCGAAAACCGCCACCTGGCTCATCTAGAGCTGCGTATCGACTATGCCCCAGATAACTGTCCGGGAGATCGCCCACTGGCCATTAATCTAAAAAACGCCAGCCAGGCCGCCCTGATTGATCTGCAATGGCAGATCGCGGCTTATCGCCCCGGCGATAGCACTAACCTGGCCGAACGTTTATATGAAACACCGCGCTACAGCGGCCCTGCGGATCTACAGCCGGGCGCTGACTGGCAAACCTGCCTGCCGCTGCCGCCCCTGCGCAGCGGCTACCGGGCCAGCACCGTACAGTTTCGGGCCGAGCGCCTGCAGGGCAGCTTCAGTCGCTAACTAATAACAATAAGGAAATGTGCATGCCCCCGCCCAGCGTACTGATCACCGGATGTTCCAGCGGCATTGGCCGCGCCTTGGCCGAGGTCTTCCAGCAAGCCGGCTATCAGGTCTGGGCCACCGCGCGCAAAGACGAAGATGTGGCAACACTGAGCCAAGCCGGGTTCAACACCATCAAACTGGATGTCAACGATGGCCTCGGGCTTGGCCAATTGGCCGAGCGCTTGAAAGCCGAAATCGGCGGCCTCAACGTACTGATCAACAATGCCGGTTACGGCGCCATGGGTCCATTGCTCGACGGCGGCGTCGAAGCCATGCGCAAGCAATTTGAAACCAATGTGTTCTCGCTCATCGGCGTTACCCGCGCGTTGTTCCCGCTGCTGCGCCAGAACAAAGGCTTGGTGGTGAATATCGGCAGCGTTTCCGGCGTACTGGTCACACCCTTCGCCGGCGCCTACTGCGCCTCCAAGGCCGCCGTGCATGCCTTAAGCGATGTCCTGCGTATGGAGTTGGCGCCCTTCGCCATCGGGGTAATGGAAGTGCAACCCGGTGCGATTGCCTCCAGCTTCGGTGCCAACGCCAGCCAGCAGGCCGAACAACTGATTGACGAAGCCTCACCCTGGTGGCCGATCCGCGAAGGCATCCGCGCCCGCGCCAACGCCTCGCAGGACAACCCCACCCCCGCCAGCCACTTCGCCCGTAACCTGCTAGCGGCGGTGCAGAGCAAATCCCCGCCGAATCTGCTGCGCCTGGGCAACGGCAGCCGCGCCCTGCCGCTGCTGGCGGCACTGGTGCCCAAGCGCCTGCTGCAATCCATCCTGAAAAAACGCTTCGGTCTTAATCGCAGTCTGTAGGAGTCGCCCTCATGCACGACGCCAGCCCCGATCACGCGCCCACTGCCCACCTGGCCATCGGCGGCGTAGTCGCAGTTATCGTGCTCAACTTACTGGTACGCACCTTCAGCAAGCTCGGCGGCGTGCTCAGCACCCTGCTGGTGGCCGCTGTGGTGGCGAGCGGCATGGCGCTGTGGTTCTACCTGCAACATAAGCGCCGCCCCCTGCCTGGCGAACGCCGCCGTCTGATCGCCATATATGGCGGCATCCTCGCCCTGCTCTACCTAGGCCTGCTTGGCCTGATGTGGCTCAAAGACGAACCAGGTCCCATGGGGTTGTTTATCTTTGGGCTGCATTATTTTAGTTATCCGGTGTTGGCATGGATGGTATTTATTAAGAGGCAAGCGTGAAGCCATTCGGGCTCCAAGAGCAGTAACAGCCCTTAAAATAAGTGCCACGCCTAATTTAACTTTAGCCAATTGTCTGGCGTGTTACAGCCCACCATGCAGCGGTGTCCGCAGTGCTGCCAGACCTACACGGCCAGACCTCACGCGTTGCAGGTTGCTTTAGCCCGGAGGATGGGTTGAGCAGCGCGATACCCATGGGCAATCGCACGCTCAACACGACCCTGATGCAGAGCGAGTGATGGGTATCGCTGCGCTCCACCTGCGCGGCTCGACCCATCCAACGAGTGCCGCTCGGCCTTAGCGCTTAATGGTCTTGAGCAAATCTTGCGGGGTGATATAGCCCACCGCGCCCGCATTGCTGGCCGCACTGCCCGGCGTTGTGTCGCGCACCAAAGCCGAGGCCACCGATATACACCGCGTCGGCGCCCTGCAGGATGGCTTCCTTGGCAATACTGATATCGCGCGCAGGGCTAAGCAGTTCGAGGGGGTGCTTGGGCAGGGACATGGCGTTGGCATCGGGGCAGTCAATCAAGCCAGGCATTTTACTCGGAATAGCTGATTTGTCGGTGCCCGCTGAGCAGCCACTTAAATACTGTATGGGCATCCATGCAAAAGGCCACGTAGAATTGCCCGATCAACACGACCTGAGAACAACACGGTGGATCTACAACAGGGCTTTATCCTAACCCGCCACTGGCGTGACACGCCGGCCGGGACGCAGGTGGAGTTCTGGTTGGCCACCGACCACGGCCCACGGCATATCCGTTTACCGCTGCAACCGTCGGTGGCGTTTATTCCGGCCGAGCAGCGCGCGCGGACCGAGGCGCAGCTGGCCAATGAAAGCGGCGTTGAGCTCCGGTCGCTGGGGCTCAAGGATTTTCATCTGCGCCCAGTGCTCGGTCTGTATTGCCAACAGCATCGCCAGCTGATCGACCTCGACAAGCGCCTGCGTCGCGCCGGGGTGACGGTGTACGAGGCCGATGTGCGCCCTCCCGAGCGCTACCTGATGGAGCGCTTTATCACCGCACCGGTGCTGTTCGCCGGCACGCCCGACGCGGCTAATCCAGCCCTGCTGCTGGAGGCGCAGATCAAACCCTGTAGCGACTACCGGCCAACGCTCAAGCTGGCCTCGCTGGATATCGAAACCAATGCCTTCGGCGAACTGTACTCCATCGCCATCGAGGGCGGCGGCCAGCGCAACGTGTACATGCTCGGCCGCACGCCCGAGCAGCCGCCGGACGTGGATTTCCAACTGGAGTACTGCGCCAGCCGTGGCCAGTTGCTCGAACGCCTCAACCAGTGGATGGCGCAGCATGACCCCGACGCAATCATCGGCTGGAACCTGGTGCAGTTCGACCTGCGCGTGCTCCACGAACACGCGCGCAGCCTGGCCATTCCCCTGCGCCTGGGCCGAGATGGCAGTGAGATGCAGTGGCGCGAACACGGCAGCGCTAACGGTCACTTCTTCGCCGACGCGGCGGGCCGGCTGATTATCGACGGCATCGAGTCACTGCGTTCGGCGACCTGGAGCTTCCCCTCGTTCAGCCTGGAAAACGTCGCGCAAACCCTGCTCGGCGAAGGCAAGGACATCGCCACGCCCTACCAGCGCATGGACGAAATCGACCGCATGTTCCGCGACGACAAACCCGCCTTGGCGCGTTACAACCTGCGCGACTGCGAGCTGGTCACGCGAATCTTCGGCAAGACTGAAATCCTCAGCTTCCTGCTCGAACGCGCCACGGTCACCGGCTTGCCCGCCGACCGCAGCGGCGGTTCGGTGGCGGCGTTTGAACACCTGTATATGCCGCTCATGCAC
>JAGGNC010000059.1 GCA_017886405.1 Pseudomonas sp.
TGAACGTGCTGGAGAAAGCAGCGCAAGCCACCAGCCAAGACCGCACGCTGCTGCACGAAGGCCTGGAAGCCGTGGCGCTGCTGCTGGCCCCGATCACACCACACATCAGCCATCAGCTGTGGCAGGAACTGGGCCATGACGCCGCGATAATAGATGCGCCCTGGCCGCGGGTAGATGAGTCTGCTCTGGTGCAAGACACCCTGACCTTAGTGATTCAGGTCAACGGTAAGCTGCGCGGGCAGATTGATGTACCGGCCAGCGCCAGCCGCGAGGATGTCGAGGCTAGCGCCCGTAGCAACGAAAACGTTGTGCGTTTTACCGAAGGCCTGAGCATTCGCAAGGTCATCGTGGTACCAGGCAAACTGGTTAATATCGTAGCCAACTGATGAAGCTCGGCGCGACCGCATAGCAGCGCGCCGCAAGACACGCCAAGGGGAAAAAGATGATCAAACGGAATCTGTTGGTAATTGGCCTGGCTACCCTGCTCAGCGCTTGCGGTTTTCAGCTGCGCGGCACCGGTGACGTGCAGTTCGCCCTCAAGGAACTCGACGTCAGCGCGCGCAACGCCTATGGCGAAACCGTCAAGGAGGTGCGTGACGTGCTGCAGAACAATGGTGTGCGTGTTTACCCGGGCGCGCCTTATCGCCTGGTATTGAGCAACGAGCAGGAAGACCGGCGCGCCGCCAGCTTCACCAGCTCCGCCCGCACCGCCGAATATGGGCTGACCAAGACTCTCGAGTACGAGATCCGCGGTAGCAAAGACCTGCTGCTGCTGAGTGACAAACTGGAAGCGCAAAGCTTCTACACCCAAGACAGTAACAACCTGATTGGGGGAGACCAGGAAGCCGCGCAGGCTCGTCAGGAAATGAACCGCGAACTGATCCAGCAACTGGTTCTGCGCCTGCAGCAAGTCACCCCGCAACAACTTGAACAGATACAGCAAAGCGCAGAAGCCAAGGCGCAAGCTGAAGCCGATGCTCTGGAAGCAGCCCGCCAGCAACAGGCCGCGCAACCGCAGCAGTCGCCAATCCAGCTGCCGATTCCCGCCCAGTAAGCTCGCCTGGCCGCGCAAGCGGCCTCGCTGCGCACTCCGATGAAACTCAACCCAGCACAACTCGGCAAACACCTGCAGGGCACCCTGAGCCCGGTGTATGTGGTCAGTGGCGACGAGCACCTGCTGTGTCAGGAAGCCGCCGACAGTATTCGCGCGGCAACCCGCGAGCAGGGTTTCAGCGAACGACAGGTATTCAACGCCGACACACACTTCGACTGGGGCAACCTGCTACAAGCCAGCGCGAGCCTGTCGCTGTTTGCCGACAAGCGCCTGCTGGAACTGCGCATCCCCACCGGCAAGCTCAGCGATAAAGGATCAGCCTTGCTCGAATACCTGGCGCGCCCGGCTGAGGACACGGTGCTGCTGATCAGCCTGCCCAAGCTCGACGGCAGCGCGCAGAAGAGCAAGTGGGGCAAAGCGTTAATCGAAGGCGCGCAGACTCAGTTCGTGCAGATCTGGCCGGTTGATACCCACCAACTGCCGCAATGGATTCGCCAGCGCCTGGCGCAATCAGGCCTCAGTGCCAGCGCCGAAGCCGTGGATATGATTGCGGTGCGCGTCGAAGGCAACCTGCTCGCCGCCGCTCAGGAAATCGAAAAACTCAAACTGCTGGTCGAGGGCACCCAAATCGATGTCGACACCGTGCAGGCCTCGGTCGCCGACAGTGCGCGATTTGATGTGTTCGGCTTGATCGATGCAGCCCTCAATGGCCAAGCCGCCCATGCCCTGCGCATGCTTGAAGGTCTGCGCGGTGAAGGGGTAGAACCGCCGGTGATTCTGTGGGCACTGGCGCGGGAAATCCGCCTGCTGGCCACCATTGCCCAGCAGTTCGCCCAGGGCATACCGCTGGACAAAGCCTTTAGCTCAACCCGCCCACCCGTCTGGGACAAGCGTCGACCCTTGGTCAGCAAGGCCTTGCAGCGCCTGCCCGCCGCACGCTGGGCCGCTTTGTTGCAAGATGCCCAACAGATCGACGCCCAGATCAAAGGGCAAGCGACCGGCAACCCTTGGAGCGGCTTGAGCCTGCTGACCCTGAGCATCTGCGGCCAGCACCTGGGGCTGACCCCCTAGCACCCAGCATCTAGACATTCAGCGAGTTGCGGATCATGCTTCCCTGCGCCTGCGCAGTGCAGGTCATTACCCGAGGAAATGCCATGGCCAAGAAAGCCAAGCACGGCCCGAACAAGGCCAAATCCCTGATTGCCCAGCCGCTGTTTCGCTGTCGTCAGGAAACGCCCAATAAAGGCAAAGGCAGCTACCGCCGTGAAGCCTCCCAGCAAAACTGGGAGGCTTCATACTTTCTGGCTGCCTGAAAAGCCCGCCACAGCCCACCAACGCCCGCACATCAGCCCAATCATGCTAAGGTTATGGCCTGCAAAATGTGCCGAGAAAATCATGTCTTTCCTACTTCTTCGGGGCCTATCCCACAGCGCCACCGCCTGCATCCTGTTGCTCTTGGCTGCTTGCGCCGCAGCGCCTGCGCAACCGCTTGCCGCTGCGCCGGTCACGGCTGCCATAGCCCCCGCCAACCCAACGATAAGCGCTGTCAGCACACCAACCCCGTTACTCAGCTTCGCTGAATGGCGCACCCTTCTGCGCAGTGATGCCATCGCCGCAGGCATTGATGCCGAGTTGTTCGACCGCACATTCGCTGGCATCACCCTAGATCCAAGAGTCGTCACCTCTGACAGTAGCCAGCCAGAGTTCACGCGTCCGGTATGGGAATACATCGACGGCGCCGTGTCTGTTTCGCGTGTAGCCCAGGGACGCCTGCTAAAGGCCCAGCACCGCCCCACCCTGAAAGCCATTCGCAGCACCTACGCGGTGGACCATGAAGTGCTGATTGCCATCTGGGGCATGGAAAGCAATTACGGCAGCAATATCGGCAGCCATAACGTCATCCGCTCACTGGCCACACTGGCCTATGACGTCCGTCGCCAGGTGTTCTGGCGCAGCCAGTTGTTGGCCGCGCTGCAGATACTGCAAGCCGGCGACGGCCCAGCGCAGGGACTGATCGGCTCATGGGCTGGAGCCATGGGGCAAACGCAGTTTATGCCGACCACGTTCAATCAGCATGCCGTGGATTTTGATGGCGATGGTCGCCGTGACCTGTGGAATTCTACTCCCGACGCTCTGGCTTCTGCCGCGCATTATTTGCAAGCATCGGGCTGGGAAAATGGCCAACCCTGGGGCTTTGAAGTAAGCCTGCCGCAGGGCTTCGATTACGCCCTGGCCGACCCAGAAGTACGCCGCAGCGTTGCTCAGTGGCGCATTCTCGGGATCGACCCGGTGAGAACCATTGATGCCAATGAGCAAAGCCTGGCCACGCTGTTTCTGCCGGCCGGCCACCGTGGCCCAGCGTTCCTGCTGCTGAACAACTTCCGCAGCATCCTCAAGTACAACAACTCCACGGCTTATGCCCTGGCCATCGGCCTGCTCAGCGATGCCCTGGATGGTAACTCGGGCGTGCAGGCCGCATGGCCGCGCAGCGACCGCCAACTGGGACGCAGTGAACGCATCGAACTGCAGGAACTGCTGACCAGCAAAGGCTTCGAGCCGGGCCCAGCGGATGGCATCATCGGCGCCAACACGCGCAAGGCCGTTCGCACCTTCCAGCAGAGTTTAGGCTTGCCTGCCGATGGCTACCCCAGCCATGAGCTGCTGCAGAAGCTCAGATAGCAGACCGCGCAGCACTGACGCTGCGCGCGTGCTTGCTCCCTTAGCCGGCCTAGACCGCACGGCGCCAGTCAGACTGCACAGTCAAGCGCTGTGATAAACTGCTCGGCGGCCACAAGCCGCCTCGTCCACGGAGCCTCTAGCGGAGCCCAAATTGCCAATGTCCGATACCTCCCTGCCTAAAACCGTCGCCAGCGGCGAAAAATTTCGCACCACTCAAGGCACCACCGCGATCAAGGACGGGCAGAAGCGCCGTGCTGCAAGCGAACCCCAAGTGTTCGAACCCAAGCCCAAGTGGCTGCGCGTCAAGGCACCCGGCGGCAGTCGCTTTGAGGCGGTCAAACGTAATGTCAGCGAGCACCGCCTAAGTACCGTCTGCCAGGAATCTCACTGCCCAAACATCGGCGAATGCTGGTCCAATGGCACCGCCACCATCATGCTGATGGGCTCGGTGTGCACCCGCGCCTGCCACTTCTGCGCCGTGGACACCGGCAATCCTAATGGCTGGTTGGATGCGGAAGAGCCGCAGAACACCGCCAAGTCGGTGGAGCTGATGGCTCTGCGCTATATCGTGCTGACCTCCGTGGATCGTGACGATCTGGACGACGGCGGTGCTGCGCACTACGCCGCCAGTGTGCGCGCGATCAAGGAGCGCACCCCTCATGTAGTGGTGGAGGCCCTCACCCCTGACTTCGACGGCGACCTACTGGCTATTGAGCTTGTGGTGGACTCTGGCCTTGAGGTCTTTGCGCAGAACGTCGAAACGGTCAAGCGTCTGACCCATGAAGTGCGCGACCCCCGCGCCGGTTACGAGAAGACCTTGCGCGCACTGGAACACGCCAAGCACCATCGTCCGGACGTGCTGACCAAAACCAGCCTGATGTTAGGCCTGGGCGAGACCGAAGAAGAAATTCTCGAGACCATGGACGACCTGCGCGCCATCCGCGTGGACATCCTTACCCTGGGCCAGTACCTGCAGCCAACCCGCAACCACCTGAAGGTCAAGCGCTGGGTCAGCCCGGAAGAGTTCAATCGTTTGCGCGACATTGGCCTGGGCAAGGGCTTTATGGAAGTCGCCGCCGGCCCGCTAGTTCGCTCCAGCTACCGCGCCGACAAGGTATTCGAGAAGAACAACCTGGGCCTAGCCGCCCCGGTTCCGGTGCCAGGCCAGCAACTCGACAATAGCCTGATCCCTACTCTCAATCTGAATTGATCGGGTGGTAAAACGCCTGGCTCTGGCTTTGCCTGGGGCCAGGCGTTTTTGTATCCGCTCTAGCAGACTATTGCACCTGCCAGGCTCTGCTGCTGCTCATAGTCGAGATGCTTGAACAGCTGCTCACGCAGCCGTGCACTAACCTCAGAAATATCGAGTGCCCCGCCGATCTGATCGGCCAGTTGAGTCATGGCCAGGCCGGCATAACCGCACGGGTTGATGCGCTGGAAGGGCTGTAGGTCCATGTCCACATTCAGCGCGAGGCCATGAAAGCAGCGACCGTTGCGGACACGCAGCCCCAGCGAAGCGATCTTCGCCCCATCAACATACACCCCAGGGGCGTCCGGCTTGGCATTGGCACTGACACCATAGCTGGCCAGCAGATCGATCAGGCTGCGCTCGATGCGACTAACCAGTTCACGCACGCCCATACCGCTGCGGCGTACATCCAAGAGGAGGTACGCAACCAACTGGCCTGGGCCGTGATAAGTCACCTGGCCGCCACGGTCGACTTGCACCACCGGAATATCACCCGGGAACAGAACATGCTCAGCTTTACCAGCCTGACCCTGGGTAAACACGGGGCAATGTTCGAGTAGCCAGATCTCGTCAGGCGTATCCACGGCGCGCGTGTCAGTAAAACGCTGCATTGCATGCCAGACAGGCTCGTAGTCAACCTGGCCCAGCTCACGAAAGCCGAGCGGCAGGCCCATCAGAGCACCATGTGTACGATACCGGTCGCACGCAAGGCGCTGTTGATATCGCGCAATTGATCTTCGCCGGTTGCCAAGATATGAAGCTGCACAGTGGTGTATTTGCCATTCCTGCTCTGGCGTTCTGCCAAAGTAGCAAGGTCGACCTTGGCATGTTTGCTAAGGATTTCGATCACCGTGTCCTTGTAAGTGGCACCACTGTCGCCAACCACCTTGATGGGGTAGTTGATACAGGGAAATTCGATCTTGTGTGACTTGACGTCAGGTTGACTCATGGCAATAACGGCCTCGTAAGCCGTGGCAACAGCACCCCTGCCTGTCGGCAAGGGCGTGCCGGTCACGCTATCAGTTGAAAAGTCCGAAGAAGAATAAGCTGACGCTGTCCCACAGGCGACGGAAGAAACTCCCCTCCTCGACGGCTTCCAGGGCAACCAGGTCGGCGCTATGCACCACTTCCTCACCAAGCTTCACCTCAACCTTACCAATCACCTCACCCTGAGCAATCGGTGCCGTAAGCTGAGAATTGAGGACCATGCCCGCCTCCAGCTTTTCTAGCTGACCCTTCGGCAAGGTCAGGCTCAGATCAGTGGCAAGACCGGCCTTTACCTGGCGCACCGTGCCTTTCCACACCTGCGCCTGGGCAAGTTCTTGGCCTGCCTTGTAGAAGGTGCGGGTTTCGAAAAAGCGGAAGCCATAAGTCAGCAGCTTCTGGGTTTCTGCGGCCCGGGCCGATTCGCTGACGGTGCCAAACACTGAGGTGATCATCCGTGCACCATCGCGTACCGCTGAGGCTACCAGACAGTAACCCGCTTCTTCGGTATGTCCGGTCTTCAGGCCATCAACCGTTTTGTCACGCCACAGCAGCAGATTACGGTTGCCTTGTTTGATGTTGTTCCAGAGAAAGTCCTTCTGCGCATAGATGGCGTAGTGTTCCTGGTCTTCGTTGATGATGGCGCGGGCCAACACCGCCATATCGTGAGCGCTGGAATAATGCTCTGGATGCGGCAGACCGGTGGAATTCATAAAGTGGCTGTTGGTCATACCCAGCTTCGTAGCGGTTTCGTTCATCATGTCAGCGAAAGCATCTTCGCTGCCGGCGATGTACTCGGCCAGCGCAATACTGGCGTCGTTACCCGACTGGATGATGACGCCATGCAGCAGGTCGTCCACGCTCGCCTGACTGTTCAGCGGCAGGAACATGGTCGAACCGCCGGATGCCGCGCCACCGGTGCGCCAGGCATGCTCACTGACCGGCACGAGGTCTTGCTCGCCGATCTTGCCCTTGCGGATTTCTAGGGTGGCGATATAGGCAGTCATCAGCTTGGTCAGGCTGGCTGGCGGCAGGCGTTGATCGCCATTGCTCTCGACCAGCACCTTGCCGCTGAGGGCATCCAGCAGCACGTAGGATTTAGCGGCGAGCTGCGGCGGTGAAGGAACCATTGACTGATCGGCCCAGGCAGCCGAAGAGCTGAGCAGAAAAAGTAACAGGAAAAAACGTTGCGCAAAGCTGGTGATATTCATCCGTCCCTCTAGGTTGCTGATGGTCGTACAGGCCACAAAGGCCTAGTCCGTGATACTTCTGACCAGGGTTTGAGTGATCAGGGTTGCTGTTTAGTCCCGCTGAAAAGCAAGAAGTGCCGCGTCAATCTGCCTTAACTACGGCTGGCTCGCCGAGATTGGCCAGACGCACGCTGTTCTGCAGCTGTTCAGCCTCGCTCCGACTGCTCAAGGGGCCCAGCCGCACGCGGTGCAATATCTGCTGGTTGTGCACCACTGAACTGACGAACACCGGGACAGCCACGGTTTCGCTCAGCCTGGCCTTGAGTAGCTCCGCAGCGTCCGGATTGGCGAAGGCTCCAACCTGGAGATACAGGCCAGAGGCTGCGACTGAATCGTTTTTTTTTGCGTCGATCTGCACGGGGAGCACCGCACCGGCATGCTGTTGCGGTGGCGGCGAATATTGTTCAAATGGCTGGGACACCGGCTGTGGCGTGGTTTTAACCTGAGCCACTTGCTGCGGCGAGGCCAATACCAATGGCACTGGACGGCCCTGCTGAGCCCACCACTCGTGGGGATCAATGCCTTCGACTTTCACCCGTGCGGTGCCACTTTCGGCATAGCCGAGCTTTTTTGCGGCGGCGAAAGACAGGTCGATAATCCGATCGGAATAGAACGGCCCA
>JAGGNC010000143.1 GCA_017886405.1 Pseudomonas sp.
GTTGAGTTGACTGGCGTGACTGGAATCTATCTGTACACCGCACCTAGCAACGGCGTGACTTACCAACGAATATGCTTTTCCGCCAAAACGCTACGTCACCACCCCGAGTACACCCTGGATGAAGGCATCATCGGCCCGCGCTGGCTAACGCGTGATGAGCTGGTGGCCCAGCCTGAGCGCTGGCGCAGCGAGTTGGTGTTGCGCTGTATCGATGATTACCTCAGCGGGGACTGTTTTGCCCTGTCGCTGATCCGCGATTAACGACCCAGCGCCCCGCGCCTGCTAGAATCGCCCTCTTTTCCCAAGTCGTGTCCAGTATTCCCATGCCAGATCCAACTACCCAGCGCGTCATCGTCGGCATGTCCGGCGGTGTTGATTCCTCTGTTTCCGCCTTGCTGCTGCTTGAGCAGGGCTATCAGGTCGAAGGCCTGTTTATGAAAAATTGGGACGAAGACGACGGCACTGAATACTGCACAGCCATGGACGACTTGGCCGATGCTCAAGCTGTGTGCGACAAGATCGGTATCACACTGCATACCGCTAATTTTGCCGCCGAATACTGGGACAATGTGTTTGCGCATTTTCTTGCTGAATACCAGGCTGGGCGCACACCCAACCCAGACATCCTGTGTAACCGCGAGATCAAGTTCAAAGCCTTCCTCGACTACGCCCTGATGCTCGGCGCCGACCTGATTGCCACCGGCCATTACGTGCGTCGCCGCGATATAGATGGGCGCACCGAGCTGCTCAAGGGACTCGACCCAAACAAAGATCAAAGCTACTTCCTGCACGCAGTAGGTGGTGAACAGATTGCTAAAACGTTGTTCCCAGTTGGCGAGCTGGAAAAACCAGCGGTGCGCGCCATTGCCGAAAAATTCCAGCTGGCCACGGCGAAAAAGAAAGACTCCACCGGCATCTGTTTTATCGGTGAACGGCGCTTCAGTGACTTCCTAAAGCAGTATCTGCCAGCTCAGCCCGGCAACATCGAAACCACGGATGGCGCCGTGATCGGCAATCACCATGGGCTGATGTACCACACCATGGGGCAGCGACAAGGCTTGGGCATTGGTGGCTTGAAAGACGCCGGCGACGAGCCCTGGTACGTGCTGCACAAAGACCTGACCCGCAATGTCCTGGTGGTTGGCCAAGGCAATGAACATCCTTGGCTGTTCAGTCGCGCCCTGCTCGCCTCGGCTATTTACTGGGTCAACCCGATTGACCTGAGCATGCCGCGAGACCTAACGGCCAAGGTGCGCTATCGCCAGAGTGATCAGGCCTGCACGCTGGAGAAGACCGCTGACGGCTTGCGTGCGCTTTTCGTTGAGCCGCAACGCGCCGTGACTCCAGGGCAATCCGTGGTGTTCTACGACGGTGAAATTTGCCTGGGGGGCGGCGTCATTGAAACCGCCGAGCCTTGGCGCAACCGAGATCAACGCCCATGAGCCCGATTCAGGAGCAACTCGTCGCACTAGGCGCAGTGTTTGAGTCGGCGGTGCTGGTCGACAAACTCGCCCGCACCGGTCAAGTCAGCGAGGCTGCAGTGGCCTGCATGATCAACAGCTTGCTTATACGCGACCCCAAGAACACGCTGGACGTCTATGGCGGCGATGATCTCAACTTGCGTGATGGCTACCGTGCACTGGTTGGCGCACTGGAGCGTGATCCGGCCAGCCTGCAGCGAGATCCGTTACGGTACGCATTGGCCTTGACCTCGCTGGAACGACAGCTCAACAAACGCGGCGACATGCTGCAAGTGATGGGCAGCCGCCTCGACCAGGTGCAGCAGCAGGTCGAACACTTCGGCCCGACCCATGAAAATGTGATTGCCAACTGCGGCAGCCTGTATCAGGACACCATCAGCACCTTCCGCCAACGTATTCAAGTACAAGGTGACATGCGCCACCTGCAGCAGGCCAACAACGCCGCGAAGATTCGTGCACTGCTGCTTGCAGGCATCCGCTCAGCACGGCTGTGGCGCCAGCTGGGCGGGCATCGCTGGCAGATGGTGTTCAGCCGCAGCAAGCTGCTCAAGGAACTCTACCCGCTGCTGCGGTCGTGAACATGCTCACCCGCTCGGTCAAGCCTGGCCAAGGCGCTGCGTTGTTGGCGTTGTCTGCGTTACTGTTTTCCCTGATGGGCGTCGGTATCCGCGAGGTCTCGGTCAGCGTCAATAACGAGTCAGTGGTGTTCTTCCGCAACCTGGTGGGCGTGCTGTTATTTTTGCCGTTGGTGCTGCTCAAGGGTGTCAATCCACTTAAAACCACACGCCTAAAATCGCATATGTGGCGCACCACCTATGGTCTGGCAGCCATGTATTGCTTCTTCTACGCCATCGCCCACCTGCCGCTGGCCGATGCCATGCTCTTCACCTACTCGGCACCGCTGTTTACCCCGCTGATTGCCCGGTGGTGGCTCAAGGAGCCACTCACAAAGCGCATGATGGTGACAACGGGCATTGGTCTAGTCGGGGTATTACTCGTGGCCAAGCCATCGGCTGCACTGCTCGACAGTCAGGCATTGATTGGTCTCTCGGCCAGCGTGCTCGCTGCGTTTGCCTTTGTATCGATCCGCGAGATGAGCGACACCGAGCCGGCGTTTCGTATCGTCTTCTACTTTTCGCTGTTTGGCGCGCTGATCTCGGCGATCCCGCTGACATGGGCCTGGCAACCCATGACGCAGCATGAGCTGGGCTTGCTACTGGTGATCGGCCTGCTGGCCACCGCTAGCCAGATCATCATGTCCAAGGCGTATGGCTTGGCCCCACCCGGCTTGATTGGTCCTTTTGCCTACCTGGCGATTGTGTTTGCCGGGCTGATCGCCTGGCTGCGCTGGGGCGAAACGCCGGACTTGACCTCTTTGATTGGCGCGGCGCTGATTTTCAGCGCCAGCCTGCTGTCGATTGCCCGCAGCAAGCGCAGCTGAGCGGTAGCAACCAAGCACGATTCAGCCGCCGATTTCATGTATAATTCGCGCCCTTTTCAATGCCCGACTGTCCGAGAACGCCCTCTTATGCAGCCTTCCTCGCTCATGCAGCTTTCCTCGCTCACCGCGGTTTCCCCTGTTGATGGCCGCTACGCTAGCAAAACCAGTGCCCTGCGCCCGATTTTCAGCGAATACGGCCTGATCCGTTTCCGCGTGATGGTTGAAGTGCGCTGGCTCCAGCGCCTCGCCGCCCATGAAGGTGTTAGCGAAGTCGCGCCCTTCTCCGCCGCCGCTCAGGCCATCCTCAATCAGTTGGCCGAGAACTTCGCCGTCGAGCACGCAGAGCGCGTAAAAGAAATCGAGCGCACCACCAACCACGACGTCAAAGCCGTGGAGTACCTGCTCAAAGAACAAGCGGCCAAGTTGCCTGAGCTGGACCAGGTCAGCGAGTTCATTCACTTCGCCTGCACCAGTGAAGACATCAACAACCTGTCCCACGCACTAATGCTGCGCGCCGGCCGTGATGACGTGCTGCTGCCGCTGATGCGCCAGACTGCCGAAGCGATCCGTGCGTTGGCGGTGAAGTTCGCCAACGTGCCGATGCTCTCGCGCACCCACGGTCAGCCGGCTTCGCCGACCACCCTGGGCAAGGAATTGGCTAACGTGGTCTATCGCCTGGAGCGGCAGATCGCTCAAGTGGCGGCTGTGCCACTGCTGGGCAAGATCAACGGTGCTGTGGGCAACTACAACGCCCACCTCTCGGCCTACCCGCAGATCGACTGGGAAGCCAACGCCAAGCAGTTTATCGAAGGTGACCTGGGCCTGCAGTTCAACCCCTACACCACACAGATTGAGCCGCATGACTATATCGCCGAGCTGTTCGATGCGATCGCGCGCTTTAACACCATTCTGATCGACTTCGACCGCGACATCTGGGGCTACATCTCTCTCGGCTATTTCAAACAGCGCACCATTGCCGGCGAAATCGGTTCTTCAACCATGCCGCACAAGGTCAACCCGATCGACTTCGAGAACTCCGAGGGCAACCTCGGCATCGCCAACGCACTGCTCCAGCACCTGGCCAGCAAGTTGCCGATCTCGCGCTGGCAGCGCGACCTGAGCGACTCCACCGTGCTGCGTAACCTCGGTGTGGGTTTCGCCCACAGCGTGATTGCTTACGAAGCAAGCCTTAAAGGAATCAGTAAGTTAGAGCTCAATGCTCAACGTATTGCTGATGACTTGGATGCGTGCTGGGAAGTGCTTGCCGAGCCGATCCAGACCGTGATGCGCCGCTACGCCATCGAAAACCCCTACGAGAAGCTCAAAGAGCTGACCCGCGGCAAAGGTATCAGCCCTGAAGCCCTGCAAACGTTTATTGATGGCCTGGACATGCCTGCCGAAGCCAAAGCTGAGCTCAAGTTATTGACCCCAGCCAACTACATCGGCAACGCGGTCGCCCAGGCCAACCGTATCTAAACGGCAATAGCCCCCTGACGCCCGGCTATGCCGGGCGTTTTCTTTTTCAGGCTTTTATTTATTTCAAGGGCTTAGCGATGAATCCTGATACTCCGCTGCAACTACTGGGTGGCCTCACCGCCCGCGAGTTCATGCGTGACTACTGGCAGAAGAAACCCTTGCTGGTACGCCAAGCTATTCCCAGCTTCGAGAGCCCGATCTCGCCGGATGAGCTGGCCGGCCTGGCCCTAGAAGAAGAAATTGAATCGCGCCTGGTGATTGAGCATGGCGAGCGCCCTTGGGAGCTGCGCCGTGGTCCGTTCGCCGAAGACGCCTTTGCTCAACTTCCCGAGCGCGACTGGACCCTGCTGGTGCAGGCCGTCGATCAATTCGTCCCGGAAGTGGCCGAGCTACTGGAGCAGTTCAAGTTTCTGCCCACGTGGCGCATCGACGATGTGATGGTCAGCTTCGCCGCACCTGGCGGCGGCGTTGGCCCGCATTTCGACAACTACGACGTGTTTCTTCTGCAAGGCTTCGGCACCCGCCGCTGGCAGGTTGGCCAGGTGTGCGACTCCGACAGCCCGACACTGCAACATGCGGACCTGAAGATCCTCGCTGAATTCGTTAAAACTGAAGAATGGGTTCTGGAGCCCGGCGACATGCTGTATCTACCGCCGCTTCTGGCCCACTGTGGTACCGCTGAGGATGACTGTATGACGTATTCCGTAGGCTTCCGTGCGCCAAGCGCTGCTGAAGTACTGACCCATTTCACTGATTTTCTCGGCCAGTTCCTGCCCGATGAAGAGCGCTACAGCGACGCAGACGCGCAACCCACCGATGACCCGACGCAGATTCAGCGTGACTCGCTGGACCGCCTCAAAGCCCTGCTCACCGAACACATGAGCGACGAGCGCCTGCTGATGACCTGGTTCGGCCAGTTTATGACCGAGCCGCGCTACCCAGAGCTGATCGCCGGCATCGAAATTGATGAAAAAGCGCTCCTCGCCAGCCTTGAAGATGGCGCAGTCATGATCCGCAACCCCAGCGCGCGCATGGCCTGGTCAGAAGTTGGCGAGGACCTGGTGTTGTTCGCCAGCGGCCAGAGCCGCCTGCTCTCGGCGAGCCTGCGTGACCTGCTGAAACTGGTGTGCGCAGCCGACGCTCTGCATATCGACAACCTCGGACCATGGCTCGCCGATGACGAAGTGCGTAACCTGTTGGTTGAGCTGGTCAAGCAAGGTAGCCTGGAGTTTGCTGATGAGTGAGATACACGTTCGTCTGGCCGACTGGCAGAAGGACAACGCTGACCTTCGGCGCATTCGTGAAACCGTGTTTATCGCGGAACAAGCGGTACCGCCGGAGCTCGAATGGGATGCAGAAGATGCCGATGCTGTGCATTTTCTTGCCCTTGAAGGCGACTACCCAATCGGTACCGCGCGACTGTTACCTGACGGGCATATTGGCCGGCTCTCAGTACTCAAGGACTGGCGCGGCTTAAATGTGGGTGTCGCCCTGGTCCAGGCCGTGATCGAAGAAGCAGAAAAACGCGACCTGACCCAGCAAATGCTCAGCGCTCAGGTGCAGGCCACCGCCTTCTATGAAAAGCTTGGGTTTGCCATCGTCAGCGGGGAATACCTAGACGCCGGCATCCCCCACGTGGACATGGTGCGTCATAGCGCCTAGAGGCCGACATGAACGACGAAAACGCCCCGAGTGAAGCAACCGAGTGCCCTGAGCCCATAGAGCTTCCTGCCATCGAGTTCCAGTCACCGGGGCGTTTTACTGTGCACAACCCGGCAAGCCTCAGCCCCGATAGCCCGCGCGCAGAACCGGCGCCGTTTATACTCGGCGCACACACGGCGCTGGAGCGTTTCAGCCAGCCCGATCAGGCCCGCGCTCATGCACTGGCCCTGTTGCAGCAAGCCCAGCGCAGCCTGTGCATTTACAGCCATGACTTAGAGCCCTGGCTCTATCACCACAGCAGCGTACAAGACGCCTGTACGCGCTTTCTGCTGGCCAGCCCGAACAATCAGCTGCGCATCTTGCTGCGTGACCCCAGCCGCGCGGTCAAGGAAGGCCACCGCCTGCTCAGTCTTTCGCGCCGGCTGTCGAGCAACCTGCAGATTCGCAGGCTGCACCCGGACTACCCTAATGAGGCGTTAGCGTTTCTGTTGGCCGATGACCGCGGGCTGCTGCTGTTGCCTGAAATTGGCCAGCCTAGCGGCTATGCCCTGTACCAAGACCTCGGTCGCACTCGCCAGCGCCGCGCACAGTTTGACCAAGCCTGGGACACCAGTATCACCGACGCTGATTTACGGAGTTTTCTGCTATGAACGTTCGTGCCCTACTTGCCGCCCTATTGCTTGGCTGCAGCGTGTCGCTCAGCGCCGCCACCGAGGTTATCCCGCTGAATTTCCGCACCGCCGATGAAGTCCTCGGCGTGGTGCAATCGGTGCTTGGCCATGAAGGCAAAGTCAATGCCTATGGCAACCAGCTGATCGTCAATGCTGAGCCTGCGAAGATTGCCGAGGTGCGCGCCTTACTCCAGCAACTGGACACCGAACCACGCCGCCTGCTGATCAGCGTCGACACCAATGAGTCCGGCTACCAGACTGATCGCGGTTACCGTGCCGACGGCAGCATCAGCGCCGGCAATGCCGAGATTCAGATTGGCCAGGGTGAAATCAATGGCCGAGATCAGGTGCGCATTATCCGCCGCAGCACTGACAGCCGCAGCGGCGGCACCCAGCAGGTGCAAGCCACTGAGGGTTACCCGGCACTGATCCAGGTCGGTCAGAGCGTGCCACTGACCACACGAAGTCGCGATTACTACGGTCAACCCTATAGCAATACGCAATACCGCGATGTCACTCGCGGCTTCTACGTGACTGCCAGTCTTAGTGGCGAGCTGGTGCATATCAATATCAGCAGCAATCGCGACCGCCTTAGCCAAACGCAGCCCGGCGCAATTGATGTGCAAAGCACCGACACCAGAGTCAGTGGGCGCGTGGGGGAATGGATCAGCATTGGCGCGATTAACGAGCAAAACCAAGGAGAACAATCTGACTTTCTGCAACAACGTTCGACCCAGGGCCGCGAAGACATGACTATTCGCGTCAAAGTCGACGTGGTGAATTAAGCCAGCCCCCTATCCAAGGCATTGGGCCGCTCTAGGCCCATGCCTAACCACCGTTCATCGCCGGATACCGCAGGCAGCCATGCATTGGCCATCAATGACGGCACTGTAACCCTCAGCCAAACGCTGCAATCCCCAGGCTAGAGCCATAAGAGCGCACTTAAAAGTCGCCGTCAGATTTATGTAGTAGTCACCAAAAAAGCACTACAAAATAATTGACGAACACTTTAAGCAAAGGCATTATGGCCGCGCTCCCGCTAATCAGAGGTGCTGAAAAGCCCTCCGAATCGCGCTCCA
>JAGGNC010000245.1 GCA_017886405.1 Pseudomonas sp.
ACGTGGTTAAAGCCTTCGTGGCCAAGGCGGCGGTGAATGGCATCGACGTGTTCCGTATCTTCGACGCGATGAACGATGTGCGTAACCTGCGCGTATCGATCGAGGCGGTGAAAGCGGCCGGCAAGCACGCCCAGGGCACCATTGCCTTCACCGTCAGCCCGGTGCACACGGTCGAAGCGTTTGTGAAGCAGGCCAAGGCCATGCAGGCCATGGGCATTGACTCGGTGGCGATCAAGGACATGGCCGGCCTGCTGACGCCCTATGCAGCCTTCGATCTGGTCAAAGCGTTGAAGGCGGAAGTCGATCTGCCGGTGTTTATCCACAGCCACGACACCGCCGGCATGGGCTCGATGTGTCAGCTCAAGGCGATTGAGGCCGGTGCTGATCATATTGACACCGCCATCTCCAGCTTCGCTTGGGGCACCAGCCATCCGGGCACCGAGTCGATGGTTGCTGCGCTTAAAGGCAGCCCGTATGACACGGGCCTGGACTTGGCGTTGATCCAAGAAATCGGCCTGTACTTCCACGCCGTGCGTAAGAAGTATCACCAGTTCGAAAGCGAGTTCACCACGGTGGATACCCGCGTGCAGGTCAATCAAGTGCCGGGTGGGATGATGTCCAACCTGGCCAATCAGCTCAAAGAGCAGGGTGCACTCAACCGTATCAACGAAGTGTTTGCGGAAATCCCGCGCGTGCGTGAAGACCTCGGCTTCCCGCCGCTGGTCACGCCGACCTCGCAAATTGTCGGCACCCAGGCGGTGTTCAACGTACTGGCCGGCGAGCGCTATAAAACCATCACCAACGAAGTGAAGCTCTACCTGCAGGGCCGTTATGGCTTGGCACCGGGCAAGATCAACGAGCAACTGCGCAAGCAGGCGATCGGCAGCGAAGAGGTGATTGACGTGCGTCCGGCCGACCTGCTCAAGCCCGAGATGAACAAGCTGCGCGGCGAGATCGGCGCGCTGGCCAAGTCCGAGGAAGACGTGCTGACCTACGCCATGTTCCCGGACATCGGGCGCAAGTTCCTCGAAGAACGCGCCGCGGGCACCTTGACGCCGGAAGTGTTGTTGCCTATCCCGCAAGCCGGCGATGTGGCTGCCGTAGGCGGTGAAGGCGTGCCCACCGAGTTTGTGGTGGACGTGCATGGCGAGAGCTACCGCGTCGACATCACCGGCGTCGGCGTGAAGAGCGACGGCAAGCGTCACTTTTACTTGTCCATCGACGGCATGCCGGAAGAAGTGGTGTTCGAGCCGCTGAATGACTTTGTCGCCGGCAGTTCGGGTAAACGCAAACAAGCCAGCGCGCCGGGCGATGTCAGCACCACCATGCCGGGCAATATCGTCGAGGTGCTGGTCAAGGTTGGCGATACGGTCAAGGCCGGTCAAGCGGTGCTGATCAGCGAAGCGATGAAGATGGAAACCGAAATACAGGCGCCGATTGCCGGTACCGTAACAGCGGTTCATGTTGCTAAGGGTGATCGGGTCAATCCGCGTGATGTCCTGGTGGAAGTCGAAGGTTAACCTCAGAGCCTCCGTTTTTATTTGGGGCTTCTTTTTTACATAACCAGCACGATTTCTATGGCTGGTAGGGTTTTGGGCCTAGTGCCTGAGTCCCCAGGGAGCCTAATGGCTCCCTTTTTTCGGTTATGCCCCGCTGCACCCGCTAAGACGTTGTAGTCTGGTGGAGGCGTGGCGGCGAGTCTCAGCACAGCGTGCGCAGGGGCATGTGCATTTATAGCGGCGACATGACGCCGCTGGCGTCTATCCAGATAAATCGACAGAGGTGTGCATTGTGAGCCTGGATCCGGTTGTGCTGTTTTTTGTCTTTGGGCTGACTGCTGGGCTGTTGAAAAGCGAGCTGAAACTGCCGCCGGCCTTGTATGAAACGCTGTCGATCATGTTGCTGCTGGCCATTGGTCTGCACGGCGGCGTGGAGCTGGCTGAGCAGGCCAGTTGGCAATTGCTCGGTCAGGCGGGGCTGGTGCTGTTGCTGGGCGTGCTGCTGCCGCTGATAGCCTTTGCCGTATTGCGCGGTTTGGGCTTTGACCGGGTCAATGCGGCGGCCGTGGCCGCGCATTATGGCTCGGTCAGCGCCGGTACCTTTGCCGTGGTGGTGGCCTATATGCTGGCCAAAGGCATCGAGTTCGAGAGCTATATGCCGCTGTTTGTGGCCATTCTGGAAATCCCCGCCATTCTGGTTGGCATCCTGCTGGCCAAGGGCATGGCGCGGGATACTGACTGGGGCGAGCTGAGCCGGGAAATCTTTCTTGGCAAAAGCATCATGCTCCTGCTCGGCGGCCTGATCATCGGTGCGATTGCCGGTAAAGAAGGGATCAAACCACTGGAGCCGCTCTACACCAGCATGTTCAAGCCGGTGCTGGCGTTCTTTCTGCTGGAAATGGGCCTGATTGCCTCCGGTCAACTCGGCGCGCTAAAACAGTTTGGTTTCCGCCTGCTCGGCTTTGCCTTGCTGATGCCCCTGCTGGGTGCTTTGATTGGCGCGTTGCTGGCGCGCTTTATGGGCCTAAGCCTGGGTGGTACCGCAGTGCTGGCGACGCTCGCCGCATCGGCCTCGTATATCGCCGTGCCGGCGGCGCTGCGTCTGGCCTTGCCACAAGCCAATCCATCGCTGTCGCTAACGGCCTCGCTGGGCATCACCTTTCCCTTCAACATTCTGCTTGGCATCCCGCTGTACCTGATGCTGGCCGAACAGCTCATTGCCTGGGGGCTCTGATATGAACGCACACATGCGCACCCTGCTCACCGTGATCTGTGAGGCGGCGCTGGAGAAAAAACTGGTGGCTGATTTGCAAACCCTCGGTGCCCCCGGCTGGACCATTTCCGACGCCCGTGGTCGCGGAGGTCGTGGCGTGCGCAGCGCCGGCTGGGAGACCGAGGGCAATATCCGCCTGGAGATCATCTGCGCGCGGGATGTGGCCGAACGTATTGCCGAGCATTTACAGGCGCGCTACTACGCCAACTTCGCCATGGTCTGTTATCTAGCTCAAGTGGAAGTGCTGCGCCCAGAGAAGTTCTAGGCAGTCAGCGCACCCTCGGTTCACCCGGATTGCGCTAAGGCTTATCCGGGCGAGGCGAGAAGACGTCCGAACAAGAACCAGCGCAGTCCGGTATTGGCGTTGGGTGTGATCAGCGCCGCACGTCAGTCTTCGATCAGACGCCTCGTTGGTTGCGTGGCGCCTACTCCCCATACATTGCTATAAGCATCACCCAGAGATCAGCGCCTTAGCCGCCTGGCGGTGATCGGCGATCAATTGGGCCACATCCAGGCCCTTGATCTGCCCGTCGATCACCCGCCATTGGCCGCCGATCATCATCCGGTCGGCCTTGTCGGCACCGCACAGCAGCAGCGCGGAAATCGGCTCGTGGCTGCCGGAAAAACGCAGCTCGTCGAGCTTGAAGAAGGCCAAGTCGGCCTGCTTGCCCACCGCTAGTTCACCGATATCGCTGCGCCCCAGCAGCTTGGCCGAGCCTGTGCTGGCCCAGCCCAGAACCAGTTCCGGGGTGATCCTCTCAGCACCATAGCGCAGGCGCTGGATATACAAAGCCTGGCGCGCTTCGAGGACCCTGTTGGAGGCATCGTTGGACGCCGAACCATCGACGCCGATGCCGATGGGCGCGCCGGCGGCTTGCAGGTCTAGGGTCGGGCAGATGCCGCAGGCCAGGCGCATGTTCGAGCTTGGACAGTGACTGATGCCGGTGCCGGCGGCGCCAAGACGTTTGATTTCATCCAGGTTGAAGTGGATACCATGGGCCAGCCAAGTGCGTGAACTGAGCCAGCCGACGCTGTCCAGATAATCCACGGTGCGCAGGCCGAAGCGCCGCAGGCAGAAGTCTTCTTCATCTAGCGTTTCCGCCAGGTGAGTGTGCAGGCGCACGTCCAGTTCCTCGGCTAACGCAGCGCTCTGGCGCATGATTTCCTGAGTCACCGAGAAGGGCGAGCAGGGTGCCAAGGCGATCTGGATCTGCGCGCCGTCACCGCGTTGGTGGTACTGCTTAATCAGGCGTCGGCTGTCGGCCAGGATCACGTCACCCTGCTGCACGGTTTGCTGTGGTGGCAGGCCACCGTCGGCTTCGCCCAGGCTCATCGAGCCACGGGTGAGCATGGCGCGCATACCCAATTCGCGTACAGCCTCGACCTGCACATCAATG
The DNA here is from genome assembly GCA_017886405.1 of Pseudomonas sp. Taxonomy (GTDB): domain Bacteria; phylum Pseudomonadota; class Gammaproteobacteria; order Pseudomonadales; family Pseudomonadaceae; genus Aquipseudomonas. The sequence goes on from JAGGNC010000245.1 coordinate 4,170, forward strand.
GCGTTTTCCAGGCCGCCGGGGAACAGGTAGTGGTGATCGGCCGCCGTGCTGCAACCGGACAGCAGCAGTTCGGCCAAGGCCACCTTGCTGGCGAGGGCGAGGCTCGAAGGCGTCAGACGCGCCCATATCGGGTACAGGGTTTTCAGCCACGGGAACAATGGCTGGTTAACCACCGGGCCCCAGGCGCGGGTCAGGGTTTGATAGAAGTGATGGTGGGTGTTGATCAAGCCCGGCAAAACTACATGTTCGCGGGCGTCGAAGGTTTGTTCGCAAGGTTGTGCGGGCTGTTGGCCGGCGGCGAGCAGTTCAACGATCACGCCGTTTGCAATCACCAGGCCGCCGGCGGCGTCGAGGTTGTTGGCGGTAAAGATGGCGAGGGGGTTTTTGATCCAAGTGCGGGTAGCAGCCATTGAGTTGGCTCCTCTGAAGTGGGGTTCAGGTTAGCCAGCTCAGTATTTACCCTGTCTGTTGATCCAGGTGCGCGGCCGGCGCAAGAGGCCGGGCATGGCGCAGACGATAGTGCCGTGAATTGCCCAGTGCAAGGCCACAGGACGGGACTGCTGAGCTGCAGATCAGCCCTCAGAACAGTTTGCGGTACTGGATAAACCCCGAACGCTCGGCAATGCGTTCATACAGCAGCATGGCGCGGCTATTGCTCTCATGGGTCAGCCAGTAGGCGCGTGAACAGCCCTGGATCTTGGCTTGCTGGTAGACGTGCTCAATCAATGCGCGCCCGGCACCGCTGCTGCGCACATCCTTGGCGATAAACAAGTCCTGCAGGTAGCAATAGTCGCCAGGGGTCCAGGTCGAGCGGTGGTAGATCCAGTGCACCAGGCCAATAGCCTTACCGTCATGCCAGGCCAGCGCCGCGTGCATCGGCTCGGCCGGGTCGAGAAAGCGCTGCCAGGTGATTTCGCTGGTCGCGGCGGCAATCTCTGCCATATAGAAGCGCTGATAGCCCTGCCACAGCGGCAGCCAGGCAGCATGATCGGCGTCTGTTAGCGGACGAATTTCGACGGCAATGCGAATCGACATGTGAGCAACCTCTCTGACGGAGTAAAGCCCTTACAGCCTAGCTGCAAGAGCACAGCCTTCAACCGGCGCGTTCACCACAGACATCCTGAGCAAACCAGTGTTCCACCTCAGCTTGGCTTAAGCCAGCGCCGAGCAGGGCGAATAGCTTGCCCAGTGCTGCTTCGCGGGTCATGCCGCCGGCGGAAATCAGGCCGGCGCTGGCCAGTTGGCTGCCGGCGGCATACACGCCGAACTCGACATGGCCGTGCGCGCATTGGCTGATTGCCGCCAGCACCACACCGCGCTCATGCGCGGCCGTGAGCACGCCGAGCAGTTCGGCGTCGTCCGCAGGGCCGGTGCCGCTGCCGTAACATTCCAGCAGTAGGCCCTGTACGCCGCTGTCGAGTAAAGCGCGTACATGACTTGCCTGAATGCCTGGGTAAAACGCCAGCACGGCCAGGTTGACCGGCCGACGCGGCTGGCGGTAATCGATGCTGGCCGGGATGCGCTCAGCGCGGGGACTATGGCGCTGGCGTGGCAGCACATCGAACGCATCGAAGGCATCGCTGCGCAGCTTGCTGACCCGCGCGCCATGCAGTAGCACACCATTGAAATACAGGTGCACGCCCGGCGTGACGCCGGCCTGCAGTGCGCGCATGGCGCCGAACAGGTTGGCCCAGGCATCGCTGCCCTCGGCGTTCGCTGGCAGCATTGAACCGCTGAGAATCACCGGCACGGGCAACCCCAACAGCAAAAAGCTTAGGGCCGCGGCGCTGTAGGCCAGGGTATCGGTGCCGTGCAGCAGCAATACGCCGTCGCAACTGTCCTGCTCGATGCCGGCACGAATCGCCGTGACCATCGCCAGCCAGTTGTGTTGGTTCATATTGGCGCTGTCGATGGGCGGCAGCAGCTCGCGGAAGATCCATTCAGGCAGCGGCTGTGCTTCCAGGGTTTGCTGGCGGCGCAGACACACCTCGAAGCCAGACGCTGGGACCAGGCCAGCGGCACTCATCTGCATGCCGATGGTGCCGCCGGTGTAGAGCGCTAGGAGCTTTGTGCAACCCATCAGGGTTCTCCGGTCGTATTGTGCTTAAAAAATAGGGGCTAGATGATCACCCTGCTGGATTTGATCCTAATCGTCGATGCTTACACGGACACTACCAGGCAGGCGAACAGGTGGCGGGAGTAATGCGCGATCTTATTCATGGGGCACATCCTTATCCAGAAGATCGTTACCCCGTTCGGATTTGATGTTCGCATCGACTTTCTGTTCCAGGTGTTTGTCTGGGGAGACATCCAGCACCCCAGGGGGTCAGGCTAGTTGTCGCCGCGCTCAACAGCAGGTGTTGAATGCACTAACGCCCTGAGTGGCCAGCGACTGCTGCGGGCGATAGCGCCTTGACCTACTGAAACGCCTTATTAATTGTGGCTGCAGGCGACCCTTGGGCTGGCGGAAGATGGCGCTGCATTTTTGCAGTGGAGTGAGCGAGGCTATTGGCTGTCCATTGCCCGAGCGACGCTCGACAGTCGTTGCAATAACGCTTTCTCACACAACCTGAAGAGTAGGTAGTTGACCATAGCTATCAATGCAGTCAGCGATAGCTCGCCAAGCTGCAGTAAGCCGCCGCTTATCAGCGCTACCCAGCCATGCCTAACTATAAAGGCTGCATTACTGCTGAGCAGGTGCACCAGGTCGATAGTGAGGTAGCCAAACGCCAAAAAGCTCGCCGTCATCAGAAAAAAAGTAACCCCTGGATGACAGCGTAACCATCGATAAAAAGAGCGCTCAACTGGCATGAATACTCCCGTGAAGAAGGCGGTTTACCTGGCAACTTTTGCCGTTGGCATGGAGGGCTGCCTTAAAGCAAGGACGTACAGGAAATGTAGCCTAAGAATGGATACTGCCCTAGGCAAAGCCGAGTGATGACTGCAGGCGGTTGCGCTCGTCGCGCACGAAACCATTTGTTCGCCGCGCAGGTGGTCGCTGATATGCGAACCAAATCCAGTCGCCTTGTACACTGTCTTTTTACCCAGGTACTTGGCCATGAACAATCCACCTTTTGGCGCCGCTGACGCCTCATACCAAGCCGCAGGGGGTATCGATGGCCTGCGTCGCCTGGTCAACGATTTCTATCGCTTGATGGATCAGTTACCGCAGGCAGCCGCGTTGCGGCGTATGCATCCGCAGAGCCTGGATGCTGCACGGGACAAACTGGCCTGCTTCCTTAGCGGCTGGCTGGGCGGCCCGCCTCTATTTACTGAGAAGTACGGCGCCATCTCGATTCCGGCCTTCCATGCCCAGTGGCCGATCGACCAAGCCGGCAGCGATGCCTGGCTGTATTGCATGACCCAGGCGGTTGAGCTGCAGGGTTACACACCGGCGTTTGCCGAGTACCTGCTGGCTCAATTGAGGGTGCCGGCTCAGCGCATTGTTCAAGCCAGCCAAAGCCGGCACGGTGTTTAGCGCGCAACTGGCGATAAATCTGTGTGCGTTGGCCATCGACGCTTTGCCCGTCTAGTCCGCTCGGGAGCTCTTAAGATGTTCTGGGTGGCGTAATTTTTGAAGCGCGCGGCCCTGGAGGGTTC
>JAGGNC010000260.1 GCA_017886405.1 Pseudomonas sp.
CTTTGTCAGCCGCTTGATCAAGGAAAGTACGCAGGTCAGCCAGCAGGTGCTGTGGTTTAGCAGCCTGATTTCCAAGGCCAGCAACTTGCCACTGGTATACGCCGCTTTAAAACAAGTCGGCGCGCTGCAGGTGAAGACGGTGGAAATGGCCCAAGGCCAGAAGCAGAGCCGCTTTGTCGCCTGGACCTTCCAGACGCCCGAACAACAAAAGAGCTGGCGCAAAGCACGCTGGTCTTAGGGTGGGGTAGCAGTCGGCCACGCGCAATTGCTGCGCCTGGCCGACAACAGGTTCCTACTTAAGCAGCTCAAACAGCGCGACGTTGCCGCTCTTTTCCAAGCCGGTGACCAGGAAATGTCGGCCGTTTTGCTCAACATGTGCCAAGCCTTCTGGCGCCAGATTGCCTGAGCCTGCGCCTTCGCCTGCACCGATTACTTGTAGCACCTTGGGCTGCGCCGGATTGGCGAGATCAATCAGGACTAAGGAATCGGCGCGCTCCAGGGTGGCGACCGCCAGACGCTTACCAAAGGCATCGAAACTCACCACACCTTCAGGCTCACTGCCCTTGCTGGGGCTGCGGGCATCCGGGTAGACGCCCGCCTGGGCGGCCATATCATCCAGCTGACTGCCCGTATCGCCGAGCAGCTTGCCGCTCATGGCGTCGAACACACTGACCGTACGACCGCCGCCACTGGGCAGACCGGCTTTGGTTTTGGCAATCTTCGGATCGCTATCACCTTCATCCGCGCTGATCAGGTAGCGACCATCGGCACTCACTGCAATGGCATCCGGTTCGCGCAGGGCGAACAGCTCGGCAGACGGGTCATACTTGCCGTCATCGACGATATCCGCCGCATGGCGCACCGTGCCCAGGCCGAACACTTTGTCCAGTTTGCCCTGCAGAACATCAATCACGGCAATCGCGTTGTTCTCCTGCAGGCTGACGTAAGCACGCGCACCGTCCGGGCTGAACACCACGTATTCCGGCTCGATATGCTCAGGACTGGTGCCGAACGGCACTTTCAATTCCTCACCATCGATCTCCCGCTCCAGCACGCGCTGATGTTCGGCCTGAGTCGCGCCTTCAACACCGGCCAGGTCCGGCAGCTTGATCAAGCTGTGCGTGGCTGCAGCCACTCCGTCGCGCAGGTCGATCAGGCTGATTGAGCCTGCGCCGCTGCGAAAGCCCGCGTCGTCGCGCACATAAGCTTCACCTTCATTGGCCACTACAACAACGTCACCCTTGGGCGAAAAGGCCACACTGTCGGGCCAGATCCCGACTTCCAGGGCCTTCAGCAACTTACCGTCAGCTGCTGCACGAAACTCGACGCGGCCGTTTTTCAGGCCATCGCTGTGGCGAATACACACAGCGAAGATATCGTCGCTAGGGTGGAAAGCCACCGAGGTGATTTCTCCCGCGCCCTCGGCCACCAGGTTATACCGGGCAAGGCGATCAAGGCCCTTGGTTGGGTCCAGTTGCAGAATATCCACCAGGCCTTCAACGCTATTGGAAACGATCACGCGCATGCTGGATGCCTGCACACTGACAATTTCGGTGCCGGCGGCGAAGCCGCTTTGGTATAACGCCAAAGGCTTCAGTTCAAGAGCCGACGCCAATGGAGCCAGGGCAAAAAGCGCACACAGTGTAGGAATTCGCAGCACAGCAACTATCCTTATGCAAAGATATGGGTTGAACAGACCCGAAGCAGTTTTCACGGACAGGATGACGGTTTAATGAAGTATTTATGGCGTTTTATCTGCGCCACCCTGTGGGTATGACTGCGTCATTCCCCAGTGCACGCCGCAATTCCCGTTAGCTATTAAGGGCATCAATGAAATGCAAAAACCTGTTCGGCGCCTTCTGCTTGCTGTTGGGGCTGGCCGCCCACGCCAGCGAAAAGCCGCAACTGAAGATCAGTGTCGGTGACTGGCCGCCTTACCTCTCCAGCGAGCTAAAGCACAACGGCGTGATCGCCCACCTGATCAGCGACCTGCTGGCCGATGAGGGTTATCGCGTCAGTTTTCAGTTTCTACCCTGGCCACGGGCCTACTCGGCGGCTGCCGCAGGCCGCTTTGATGGCACCGCCGTGTGGATGCACAAGACCGAGCGTGAGGCAGATTTTCTATTCAGCGCGCCACTGCTCGACGAGCAGTTCGTGTTCTTTCACCTGAAAAGCCTGCCTTTCGACTGGGAAAGCTTTGATGACCTCACGGGCATGAAGCTGGGTGGTGGCCTGGAATACAGCTACGGCCCTCTGTTCGATGGCTTTCTTGCCGAGGGTAAGGTGAAGATTGAGCGCGTCTCCAGCGACCAGCAGAACCTCGAAAAATTGTTCAAGGAACGTGTGGTGCTCTACCCGCAGGAGATGAACGTGGGCTATGCCTCACTGCGCAGGCACTTCAGCGCGGAAGAGCAGGCCAAGATCACCCATCACCCGAAACCACTGCTGGTCAACCTCAGCTACTTGATGCTGCCGAAAGGCCTGGAAGGCAGCCCGGCGCTGCTCGAACGCTTCAACAAACGCCTGCAGCAGTATCGTGATAGCGGACGCTACCAGCGTTATTTCGACGATCTACAGCAAGGCAAGTACCAAGCCGAACCATCGGCATTACCCGTAAGTAATCACTAAAGCCTCAACCAACTGGCTGCTGTTAGGGCGCCGAGAATAACCCGATGCAGCGCGTATGAACCCTTAGCGAACTACCAATTGCTTTTGCAGCAGGTCCGCTACGGGCAGCGCAACACCGAGTCGGCTGAGGTTCCAGTAGTGCCCCTCCAGCGTGCGGTTGATCAGCAAGGTGGCCGCTGCTGGCTGCAAGCTGCCCAGCGCGCCGAGCACATCAGGCAATAGCTGTTGCACCTGTTCATGCAGTGGCGTGGCGGCAAAGTCCCAGTTCACCCCGGGCTGCAACAGTGGCCCGAGCAAGCCGTGCAGCTGGCGATAAAAACCATAAGGGATAGTCGACTTGGGCTGACGCGTGCCGAGCGCCTGAAAGCCCTGCTCCAACTGCTCGCCATCCCGCGCTTGCAGGGCTTTGAAGGTTTGCACGTAGGCCGCTAATAAGGGCCCCGGCAGTGCTCGCACACAGCCAAAATCATACACCACCAACTCCCCGGAAGCGGTGTAGGCAAAATTGCCGGGGTGGGGATCAGCATGCAGCAGGCCCAGCTCGAAGGCTTGAGCACTCAGCCAACGCACCAGGGTCAGGGCCAAACGCTCACGCACCTCGGCACTGGCTTGGGCAACATCGGCAAAGGGTAAACCTGGCTCCTCAGTCAGCGCCAAAACACCGGGGCGACACAGGTCTTCCTGCGGTTGCGGCAGGCGCAAGCCCGGCCAGTCGGCAAAGTGCGCACGAAAAAGCTGCAAGCGGCGCATCTCAGCAGGGTAATCCAGCTCAGCCTCAATCACTGCAGCCAGCTCTTGATAGATGCCCTCAAGTTGCGCGGCAGGTGCCCGAAACAGTCGCCCCAGCGGCAACAGGCGGCGTAATTGACGCATATCTGCCTGGCAGATTTCGGCGATACCCGGGTATTGCACCTTAAGCACCAGCGCCCGGCCATCCAGCGCCACGGCGCGATGCACCTGGCCGAGGGAGGCGGCAGCAAAGGGCTGCTCATCAATATGCTGGAAAAACTGCCCAAGATCCTCGCCATACACCTGCTGCAGATGCCCACGCAGGGCGCTGAAAGGCAAAGCTGGCACACGGTTCTGCAGCGAGGTCAGGGCATGAGCCACCGGTTCGGGCAGTACACCTTGCCATTGCGACGCCATCTGCCCCAGCTTGAGTACCGGGCCTTTCATCTCACCCAGCACATCGGTGAGCAGATCCCCCACCGGCTGCCAGTCTATGCCGCTGCGCCCTGGGCGAAGGCGCTGGCCCAATACACTGCCGCCGATGCGCGTAGCAGTGCCCGCTAAGGTCAGAAAGCGCCCGAGTGCGGAGGCAGAAGGGGGTGCAGCGGGTGGCTTGGCCATGCCGTCATACTCATAAGGACGAAGCATGATCATGCCCCAGAGCCTGGCGGGCACCAAGCATTAACCGGTTCAGAACTGAGCATGCTCCAGAAAATCCCGCACCCGCTGCTGATAGCTCGCAGACTCACGCTGACCCTCGATTTCATCCCAAATGCGCGCCGCTGGTTCTGGGTTAGCCGCTATATAGGGATTGGACAGTATCAGGTAGTAGGCCTTTTCCTCCACATGCAGGTTGACCTTTCCAACTGCGCCGCCAGCTCAGGATTAACCTGCATGACGAAGTCGCCGCGCAGGCTCTGCAGCGCAACCGCGCTGATAGGTTTATGACGACGCATCTGCAGCAGCGCCAAGGGGTCGCGACTGGTTTCATCCGCCTCGACACCCTTAGTACGGAGAAAGTCGACAATCGAGAAGCCACTTAATGAACCGATACGCCCATCTAACTGGCGAAATTGCTGGTCATTCCACCTGACCGAACTGCCTTTGCGCAGGGAGAGAACATAGCGCGAGGCATGCAGGCGTTTGCTTTCATCCAGACGCCCATCGGCATCCTGCGGGTAACGGCCCATGCGCAACCGCTCGGTTTTAAAACTGGAGGCAAAGGCACCGTCATAAGTACCTGTAGGCACGGCGAACGCAACGCTGGCGCAAATTAATTGCCCCGCGCGCTGACCGCAAAGCGCTTGTCCAAGGCGCTGTAGCCCATGCCCACGCTCTTGTGTACTTTCAACTGCACCGGGATGCGCTCCTTCAGTGCCTCCACATGGCTGATCACACCGATCATCTTGCCGCTGGCGTTGAGGTTATCCAGGGCATCTAGGGCCACTTCCAGGGTTTCGCCGTCGAGGGTGCCGAAGCCTTCGTCGAGAAACAGCGAGTCGATGCTGGTCTTGTGGCTGACTAAATCAGACAGCGCCAAGGCCAACGCCAGGCTGACCAGAAAGCTCTCACCGCCGGACAGGGTTTTGGTGTCGCGCGCTGCATCGGCCTGCCAGGTGTCGATGACTTCCAGTTCAAGCTCGCCACCGCTGCGCCGCGCCAATTGGTAGCGGCCATGCAGGCGTTCGAGCTGCTGGTTGGCCAGATAGACCAGATGATCCAGGGTCAGGCCTTGGGCGAACTTGCGGTACTTGGCGCCATCGGCCGAGCCGATCAGGCTGTTGAGCTGCTGCCACAGGTCGTACTCGCCCTGCTTGGCGCTGATTGAGGCGAACAGGCTTTGCTGGCCGAGTCTGCGTGCGTCATCGCCTTGCACCTGGGCGCGGATTTCACCTTGGCGTTGAGTCAAGGCGCGTAGCTGCGCGACCACGGCCTGCAACTGCTCATCCACTTGTTCAAGGCCCAGCGCGTGTTGCGGTAACGCCTGCAACTGCGCCAGCTGTTGCGCGCTGGACAGCAACAACGCCCGGGCCTCGGTCAGGGCTTTTTCCAGACGCACCTTGAGGGCACTCAACTGCGCCTGTTGCTCATCACTGAGCAGCGCCGCCAGGTAGGCTGCTTCATTGGCAAAGGCGCTCAGGTGCAATGCCTCGATCCAGGCCTGTTGCTGCTGTTGCAACGCGCTGTGCGCCTGGCTGAGCTGCTCGCTGAGGGTCTGCTGTTTACCCTGCAAGGCACTCACAGCCTGCACCGTAAGCTCATAACCCTGCTCGGCAGCAGCCAGACGTTCGCGGGCATCAGCCGCTACCGGCAGAGCGGGCAACGCGGGCAGCGCCTGCTGTTGCAGACGCTGCTGCCAACGCGTGGCAACGTCCTGACTGGCATTCAGGCCATGCTGTTCATCGCGCAGGCGCTCCAGCAGTTCGCGAACCTGCTGCTGCTGCTGCTGCCACTGCATCCACTCCTGCTCACGCTGCTGCAGCCAATCATCGCCCTGCTCCGGCAGGCTGTAGCCGAACTGCGCCAGGGCCGCCGCCAACTGCTCTTGCTGCTGGCACTGTTGCTGCTGCAGGCGTTGCAGCTGCGTGTCGATGTCACCTTGCACGCGCTGCTGATTGTCCTGTTTGCTGAGCAGTAAGGTCTGTTCGGCGCGTTGCTGCTGCTGGCTGTTTTGCGCCTGCTGAGTAGCGGCGCGCGCGTCGTCCGAGGCGACCTTGCGTTGCTCAAGTTGCGCCAGGCACCCCTGCACCTGCAGCAGGTGCTGAGCATGTTCGTGCATACACGTCTTGAGCGCGGCGGCATCCGCCAAAGGCTGACCCAGCAACTCGCATTGTTGCTGCCATAGCGCGGCCTGCTGCTGACGCCCCTGCTCCACCTGCTGGGCTTGCCGGCGCTGCTGGTCGATGCGCTCGCTCAACGTGGCACCATCACTGCGCAGGCTTTCACCCTGCTCACCCAGGGCGTTTAGCTGCTCGCGCTTGACCTCCAAAGTGGCCGCCGTGGCCGAACTGTCCAGCGCCTGATAAGCCGCAATGGCCGGATGTTCCAGCGAGCCACAGAGCGGGCAAGCCTGCTCAGGCTGCAGTTGCTCGCGGTACTGCTCCAGGGCCTGAATGCGCTGTTCCTGCAGCAGCAGGGTTTCCTTGTCGCGGACCTGCTGCTGCACATCACGGTACTGCTCGCGCAGGCTGATAAGAGCCTGCTGCTGTGCGATTTTCTGTTGCTCCTGCGCCAATAAGGCGCTGCTCAAGTGTTCCGCTTGTTTGGCCAACTCCTCCCTGCGCTGGGCAATCTGCTCCAGGCGCTGCAGCACATGCCCTTGCGCCACCAGGCGCTGTCCATGCTCGCGCATGGCACTCTCGGTTTCGCCGGCCAGCAGTTGCTCAAGCAGGGTTTGCTGTTCACCTTGCAGGGTGTGCGCAGCGACCAGAGCCGCATCGGCCGCAATCATCTGCCCTTGCAGCTGCTGAAGCTGCTGCGCCAACTGCACGCCGGCGGCCTGCTGTTGCTGCTGCTTAGCCAGTTGCTCAGTGACCGCCACGACCAGCTGGTTTCGCGCGGCCAACTGCTCGCGCCAGACGCCCAGTTGCGCGCCCAGTTGACTGCGCTGAGGGTGTTGATCCAGTTGCGCCTGCACGGCCTGCTGCTGAGCGCTGAGCTGGACAACAGTGGCTTGCCTGCCCATGACGATGTGCTGACTGAACTGACAGGCATGCCACCGCTGTTGCGCCACCTGCTGGCCGGCCTGCTGCAGGTCGCTGGTAATGCGCAGCAGTTCGGCCTGACGCTGTTCAGCCTGCTGCTGGCTGCGCTGCCACGCCTGATGCAGCGGCTGCAGCTTGAGCGCCGGGGCGCTGTCGGCGAGGGCCTGTAACTGCCCTTGGGCATCTTGCCAGGCGAGTTGCGCCTGTTGCGCCTGCCCCTCGGCCTGCTGGTGCTGCTGATGGGCTTTATCCAGATCGAGCGCATGTTGGCGCTGTTGCTGGTAGTCCTGCTGTTGGTTGCTGAGGAGGCGTTCCTGCTCGCTCAATTGCGCTGTTTCACCCTGCAACTGCTGGCGCTGGTCCTCGCTCAGCAGCTCAACCCCGTCGGCGCGGGCGCGCAACTGATCAAGCGCGACCTTGACCTCGCGGGTCTGCTCAAACACGCGCTGGGAAATCTGCCCGTAGATATCGGTGCCGGTCAGTTCTTCCAGCAGTTCGGCGCGCTGGTTGGCGTTGGCCTCAAGAAACGCGGCAAAGCCGCCCTGGGCCAGCAGCATGGACTTGGTGAACCGTTCGAAATCCAGGCCGGTGAGGCGTTCGGTTTCGCGCAGTTTCTCGTTGATCTTGTCGGTGATGATCTGCCCATTAGCCGCCGCCAATTCGACCTTGGGCGCCTGCAG
>JAGGNC010000189.1 GCA_017886405.1 Pseudomonas sp.
CTGCTGCTCTCCGGAGATGTGTCGAAAATTCGTGAGAACTTCGAGATCAGCCACAACGAAGGCGGCAATGTGGTCGATTTCATCCTCAAGCCAAAATCCAATGACACCCTGTTCGACAGCCTGCGTTTGTCGTTTCGCAACAAGGTACTCAACGACATGCAACTGATCGACAGCATCGGCCAACGCACCAACATTCTTTTTCTCAACGTGAAAATGAATGAGCCGCAGGACGACGCGCAGTTCACCTTTGAGATCCCGGCCGGCACGGACGTGATTCAAGAGTAGAAAGTTCAAGAGCAAGAGGCGTTAAAGCGCAGTCATGGATCTGTTTCGCAAGGCTCCCGTCGCTCAACCCCTGGCTGCCCGACTGCGTGCAGCCAGCCTGGATGAGTACGTCGGTCAGGAGCATTTGTTGGCCCGTGGCAAACCCTTGCGTGAAGCACTGGAGCAGGGCGCGCTGCACTCGATGATATTCTGGGGCCCGCCGGGTGTCGGTAAGACCACCCTGGCGCGGCTCTTGGCCCAAGTTTCCGACGCGCATTTTGAAACGATTTCTGCCGTGTTGTCCGGGGTTAAGGAAATTCGCCAAGCGGTAGAAGTGGCGCAGCAACATGCCGCGCAATCTGGCCGTCAGACCATTTTGTTTGTCGATGAAGTGCACCGCTTTAACAAGTCTCAGCAGGATGCCTTCCTGCCTTACGTGGAAGACGGCACACTGATTTTTATCGGCGCCACCACGGAAAATCCCTCCTTTGAACTGAACAATGCCTTGCTCTCACGCGCCCGTGTGTATGTGCTGAAAAGCCTCGACGAAACCGCGCTGCGCAAGTTAGTCGAGCGCGCCCTCAGTGACTCGAAAGGCCTGGGCGAGCGCAAGCTGAGCCTGCCTGAGGAAAGCTTCAAGATCCTCCAGGCCGCTGCCGATGGTGACGGTCGTCGCTTACTGAATTTTCTCGAAAACGCAGCCGACTTGGCTGAAGACGGCAGCGAGATCGACAGCGAGTTGCTGCTCAACCTGCTCGGTGATACCCGTCGGCGTTTCGATAAGGGCGGCGAAGCCTTTTATGACCAGATATCGGCGCTGCACAAATCCGTGCGTGGCTCCAGCCCGGACGGCGCGCTGTATTGGTTTGCGCGCATGCTCGACGGTGGCTGTGATCCGCTGTATATCGCCCGGCGCGTGGTGCGCATGGCCAGTGAGGACATCGGCAACGCCGACCCACGCGCCTTAACCTTGTGCCTGAATGCCTGGGATGTGCAGGAGCGACTGGGCAGCCCCGAAGGTGAGCTGGCCGTCGCCCAAGCGATTGTCTATCTGGCCTGCGCGCCGAAGAGCAACGCCGTCTATAACGCCTTCAAAGCCGCCATGCGCGACGCCGCCGAGCATGGCTCGCAGGAAGTCCCGCTGCACCTGCGCAACGCCCCAACCAAGCTTATGAAAGCGCTGGGTTATGGCGACGAATACCGCTATGCCCACGATGAGCCCGATGCCTATGCGGCGGGGGAGGATTACTTTCCCGAAACCTTCGCGCCGCGCGAGTACTACCAACCGGTGCCCCGTGGCCTGGAACTGAAGATTCGCGACAAACTGCAACATTTGAAGAGCCAAGACCGTAATAGCCTTAGACAGCGGAGAAAACCATGATCGGTGTAGTGGTGGCGGTAGCGCTGGGCGGCATGCTCGGCACCTTGTTGCGCTTCGCCACCGCCAATTGGGTCAATGCGAATTGGCCGCAGCAGTTCTTCGGTGCGACCTTGGCGGTGAATATTCTAGGTTGCCTGCTGATCGGTTACCTGTACGGCTTATTCCTGCTGCGCCCAGAGCTGCCGCTGGAGTTGCGCGCGGGGCTAATCGTTGGTTTTCTCGGCGGACTGACCACCTTTTCATCCTTTTCGCTCGACACCGTGCGCCTGCTGGAAAGTGGTCAGCTACCGCTGGCCCTGGTTTATGCGGCAGTGAGCGTGTCGGGTAGTCTGTTTGCCACCTGGGCGGGCCTTAGCTTGGCGCGCCTGTTTCAGTAACGCCGTTGTCGATTGGCACTTCCCCCCGCTAAAGCCTTAAACTGCGCGGCATAGCGCGCCATGGCCACGGCCATGCAAACCCCTGTGATGTGTTGAGACCAGAACATGCTTGATTCCAAACTCGTTCGTACCCAGCTCCATGAAGTGGCCGAGCGCCTCGCCACCCGTGGCTTTGTTCTCGATGTCGCACGCTTCGAAGCACTGGAAGCCCAGCGCAAAACCGTGCAGACCCGCACCGAGCAGCTGCAGGCCGAGCGCAACAGTCGCTCCAAATCCATTGGCCAAGCCAAGCAGCGCGGCGAAGATATTGCTCCGCTGCTGGCGGAAGTGGATCAGATGGGCAGCGATCTGGAGCAGGGCAAGCATGAGCTTGATGGCATTCAGCGTGAACTCGACACCCTGCTGCTGAATGTGCCTAACTTGCCGGATGCTTCGGTACCGGTTGGCGCAGACGAAGACGGTAACGTTGAAGTATCGCGTTGGGGCACACCACGCAGCTTCGACTTCCCGGTTCAGGATCACGTCGCCCTGGGCGAGCAGCACGGCTGGCTGGATTTCGAAACCGCCGCGAAGTTGTCAGGCGCACGCTTTGCCTTGTTGCGCGGCCCCATCGCGCGCCTGCACCGGGCCCTGGCGCAATTTATGATTAACCTGCACACCAGCGAACATGGTTACGAAGAGGCCTACACGCCTTACTTGGTGCAGGCGCCGGCGCTACAAGGCACCGGCCAGCTGCCGAAGTTCGAAGAAGACCTGTTCAAGATCAGCCGTGAAGGCGAAGCGGATCTTTACCTGATCCCAACTGCCGAAGTGTCGCTGACCAATATCGTTGCGGGTGAAATTCTTGATCCTAAACAACTGCCGCTGAAACTCGTTGCCCATACGCCGTGCTTTCGCAGTGAAGCCGGCGCATCCGGTCGCGATACCCGCGGCATGATCCGTCAGCACCAATTCGATAAGGTCGAGATGGTGCAGATTGTCGAGCCGAGCCATTCCTTTGAAGCATTGGAAGGCCTAACCGCTAACGCCGAGCGCGTGTTGCAACTGCTTGAGCTGCCATACCGCAAACTGGCGCTGTGTACCGGTGATATGGGCTTTAGCGCTGTGAAGACCTACGACCTGGAAGTCTGGGTGCCGAGCCAGGATAAATACCGCGAAATCTCTTCCTGCTCCAACTGTGGTGACTTCCAGGCGCGACGCATGCAAGCGCGCTACCGTAACCCGGAAACCGGCAAGCCCGAACTGCTGCACACCCTCAATGGCTCCGGCCTTGCGGTGGGCCGCACCCTGGTGGCCGTATTGGAAAACTACCAGCAAGCCGATGGCAGCATTCGCGTGCCAGCGGTACTCAAACCCTATATGGGCGGTATTGAAATCATCGGTTAAGCCAGATTTCAGTTACCTGCAACGGGGCGGCCAATGCCGCCCTGTTTTGTTTACCCGATAAAGAGTGTGTGTCATGGATTTTCTGCCCCTGTTCCACAAACTGCAGGATCGCCTTGTATTGGTGGTCGGTGGCGGTGAAGTTGCCGTGCGCAAGTCACGCTTGCTGAGTGATGCGGGCGCGAAATTAAGGGTTGTGGCGCCTGATATCCGTGATGAGTTGCGCGAAATGGCCTTAGCCAGCAATGGCGAGGTGTGGCTGCGTGATTACCAGTCGGCCGACCTCAATGGCGTGGTATTGATTATTGCTGCCACCGATGATGAGCCGTTGAACGCACAAATCTCGGTTGAAGCCCAGGCCTTGTTCATTCCAGTCAATGTGGTGGATTCCCCCAAACTGTGCAGCGTGATTTTCCCGGCCATTGTCGACCGCTCACCCTTGATCGTGGCGATTACCAGCGGCGGTGATGCGCCGGTGCTGGCACGCCTGATCCGCGCCAAAATCGAAACCTGGATTCCCTCTACCTATGGCCAATTAGCAGGTTTGGCGAAGCGCTTTCGCGCCCAAGTCAAAGGTTTGTTCCCCGATGTACAGCAGCGCCGGGTGTTTTGGGAAGACGTGTTCCAAGGCCAGATCGCCGAAAGCGTGTTCGCCGGCAAGCCTCAGGAAGGCGAGCGCCTGCTTGAAGAAAAGATTGCCGGTATTGCGCCACGCACGCTGGGCGAGGTGTACCTAGTTGGCGCCGGCCCAGGTGATCCTGATCTGCTGACTTTCCGCGCTTTACGCTTGATGCAGCAAGCCGATGTGGTGCTTTACGACCGCCTGGTGGCACCCGCCATTATCGAGTTGTGCCGCCGCGATGCTGAGCGCATCTATGTGGGCAAGCAACGGGCTGAACATGCCGTGCCGCAGGAGCAGATCAACCAGCGGCTGGTCACCCTGGCCAAAGAAGGTAAGCGCGTGCTTCGTTTGAAGGGCGGCGATCCGTTTATCTTTGGTCGTGGCGGTGAAGAAATCGAAGAACTGGCCGCTCACGGCATTCCCTTTCAAGTGGTGCCTGGCATCACGGCCGCCTCGGGCTGCGCTGCCTACGCTGGGATTCCGCTGACCCACCGTGATCATGCTCAATCTGTGCGCTTTGTCACCGGGCATCTGAAAGACGGCAGCAGCAATTTGCCCTGGAGTGAGCTGACGACACCTAGCCAGACCTTGGTGTTCTATATGGGCTTGGTCGGGCTGCCAGTGATCTGCGAGCAGCTGATCGCCCATGGCCGCGCCGCGACAACGCCTGCGGCATTGATCCAGCAGGGCACTACGCAAAATCAACGGGTGTTTACCGGCACCTTAGCCAACCTGGCTGAACTGGTGGCGGAGCATGAAGTGCATGCGCCGACCCTGGTGATCGTCGGCGAGGTGGTGCAGCTACGCGAAAAACTGGCCTGGTTCGAAGACGCCGCTCACCGGGATTGAGTGACACCAGCTGTTGGCGCCTTCTGCAGGGGCTGCACAGGCTCAGCCTTGGTAAATGCCCTTGCCGTGCAGGCGCTCACGGTCATGGGGCCTCTCCAGAAGCAACTGCGGTCCCTTGGGAATCAGCCCGGTCGGGTTAATGGTTGCGTGGCTGGCGTAGTAGTGACTTTTGATGTGGGTAAAGTCCACGGTCTCGGCAATACCTGGCCATTGGTACAACTCGCGTAGCCAGTTGGACAGGTTAGGGTAGTCCTCCAGCCGACGCAGGTTGCACTTGAAGTGGCCGTGGTAAACCGCATCGAAACGAATCAATGTGGTGAACAGGCGTATATCCGCTTCGGTCAGGTATTCGCCGGCCAGGTAGCGACGGCTGGCAAGGTTGATCTCTAAGGCATCCAAGGTCTCGAACAACTCATCGAACGCTTCTTCATAGGCATCCTGGCTCGTGGCGAAGCCGGCACGGTAAACGCCATTATTTATGGCGGGGTAGATACGCCCATTGAGGTCGTCGATTTGCCCGCGTAAATGCTCGGGGTACAAATCGAGGCGATTACCGGTCAGCGTATCGAAGGCGTCATTGAACATACGGATGATTTCGGCCGATTCGTTGTTGACGATGCACTTGCGCTGTTTGTCCCACAGCAGAGGCACTGTTACCCGTCCGGTGTAGTTCGGATCGTCGGCCGTATAGCGCTGATGCAGGTAAGTCAGATCATCAAGGGCATCACCGCCGGCACCATGCTCGGTGTCGAAGGTCCAGCCATGCTCGCGCATCAGCCAACTGACCACCGAAACGTCGATCAGTGGCTGTAGACCTTTGAGTTCGCGCAGGATTAGCGTGCGGTGCGCCCAGGGGCAGGCGAGTGAGACATACAGGTGATAGCGTCCGGGTTCGGCAGTAAAGCCGCCAGCCCCGCTGGAGCCCGGGGCCCCATTGGTGGTGATCCAGTGACGGCGCTGGGCAGCTTCACGCTGGAAGCTACCGGTGTCATCGTTGTCATACCACTGGTCTTGCCACTGTCCGTCTTTTAGCAGGCCCATAAAACTGGCTCCGTCATAGATTGAGGGATCAGTCTAACGACCAGCGCAGGATAGAAAAGTGCAAATAAACGCATGTACCTATCGATCAGCTCGATAGGTTGCGTGCCTCCCAGCCGCGTTCCGCCTCCTCGAAGGCGGCGTCACGGCTACGCCCCAGGCCACGCAGCGCCAAGGCCATGGTGCTGATGACCGCAAGTTGGCCATAGGCATCTGTCACTTCGCCGCGCCAGAACGCGGCTAAATGTTCCGGCTGCAGCGAAGCGGGTTTGACGTGGCGCTGCGCGGAAAGCGCTGGCCAGTCCTCATCCCAGTTGACGCCATTGGCTGTGCCGTAAAAATGGCTGGTAGCGTCCGGATTGATCTCTATTTCGCCTCCTTCACCCTTGATCACCACGGCCGTATCACCCAGTAATTGGCTGGCTTCGCGGTGCACCGCTTGGTAACCCGGATGAAAGATGCTCTGCAACCCACAGCGCGCCCCCAGCGGGTTGAGGATGCGGGTCAGTGAATGGATCGGTGAGCGCAAGCCAAGGATATTGCGCAGGTCAATCATCCGTTGCAGTTGTGGCATCCAGTCACCTAGGGGAATAAACGCCAACTGTTGCTGATCCAGGGCCTGCTCAACGCTGTTCCAACTGCGGCACAGTGGAATGTGTAGGGTTTCGAGTAGCTGTTCGCTGTACATACGCCCGGCCGTGTGGGCGCCGCCGCCATGCAGCAGAATCCTGATGCCACTATTGGCCAGGGCTTTCGCGGCCAACAGAAACCAGGGCAGGTGGCGCTTCTTGCCAGCATAACTGGGCCAGTCCAAATCTAGCTGGATGGCCGGCGTCTGCAGACGTTCGCGCACCGCATCGGCAAACCCGGCCATTTCCTCGGCGCTTTCTTCCTTGTGCCGCAACAACATCAAAAAAGCGCCCAGCTGGCTTTCTTCGGCCTGGCCGTCGAGCAGCATGCCCATCGCTTCACGAGCTTCTTCGCGGGTCAGGTTGCGCGCGCCGCGTTTTCCCTTGCCTAGCATGCGCACGAATTGAGCGAAGGGGTGTTCTGCGGGGGTTACAAGGTTCATAGGCAATTCGTCGGTTTGGGCAGGCCCGCCAGCTTGGCGGCAAGTTTGGCGGGGGTGCCTTTAAATAAGTGATTGAGGTGCAGGCTGTTGCCTTTTTCCGGGCCGAGCTTCATCGAGGCATATTTGATCAATGGACGGTTGGCAGGTGAAAGCTGGAATTCGGTATAGAAGTCGCGCAATAACAGGAGCACTTCCCAATGCTCGGCACTCAGGACTAGTTGCTCTTGGCGCGCGAGTGCTTCGGCCACCGGCTGCGACCAATCCGTCAAGCGTGTCAGGTAGCCGTCCTTGTCCAACGCTATAAGCCGTCCTTCGACAGTCAACCTGTTCATAGCCAACTGTTGACCTTGTCGAAGCGGCAGCTGAGTGCGACGAAAGCTGGGTAATCCACCGTTTGCGTTCGGTTTGTGGGTTCGATGGCGCGGGCCTGCAGGTCTTCTTCTAGGGCGAATAGGCCAATGCTGGCGGGCATCAACTCCAGGGCTTGGCGCTGCGCCGTACCGCTTTGTAGGGCATAGGCGGCGTCACCACACAGCAGCAGGGCGTCGCTGGGGCCGAGCAGGCGCAAGCAACTGCTCAAACGGCTGTCAGTAAATGGCGAATGGGAAAGCACATGCAGAGTAGCCATTAGAGGGTGATCACCTGATCGTAATAGTCGATTAGCGCAGTCAGGGCCGAGTCTTCCAGTACCTCCACCTCCAGGTTCAGTGTTTGCATATCAAGGCCACGCTCTTGCAGGCTGCGC
>JAGGNC010000231.1 GCA_017886405.1 Pseudomonas sp.
ATACCGTGATGATCGCCGGCGGCATGGAAAGCATGTCCAACGCGCCTTACCTCATCAGCAAAGCCCGCGCGGGCTTGCGCATGGGCCACGGCGAAATCAAGGACCATATGTTTCTCGATGGCCTGGAAGATGCGCGCACGGGCCGCCTGATGGGCTCTTTTGCCCAGGAAACCGCCGACCAGTACGGCATCACCCGCGAAGAAATGGACGCCTACGCCATCGAATCGCTGAAACGCGCCCAGGCCGCCATCGCCAGCGGCGCGCTGGACGCGGAAATCGTGCCGATCACCGTCAGCGGCCGCAAAGGCGATGAAGTGGTCAAGGATGACGAACAGCCCTTGAACGCTAATCTGGCGAAGATTCCGCGCCTGAAACCGGCGTTCCGCAAGGACGGCACGATCACCGCCGCCAACGCCAGCTCGATCTCCGACGGCGCCTCAGCGCTGCTGCTGATGACGGCTAAAGAAGCCGCAAAGCGCGGCCTCAAGCCACTGGCAAAGATCGTCGCGCACGCCACGCAAAGCCAGGACCCCAGTGAGTTCACCCTCGCGCCGATTGGCTCGATCAGCAACCTGCTGAAGAAAACTGGCTGGGATAAAGCAGACGTTGACCTGTTCGAGATCAACGAAGCCTTCGCCATGGTGACCATGCTGGCCATACGCGAACACGGCCTGGATCACGCGAAGGTGAACATCTACGGCGGCGCCTGTGCTCAGGGCCATCCGCTGGGCTCAACCGGCTCGCGGATTATCCTGACCCTGATCAACGCCCTGAAAAATACCGGCGGCAAGCGTGGCATCGCCTCGCTGTGTATCGGTGGCGGTGAGGCCACGGCCGTGGCGGTCGAACTGGTCTAAGGCCGACAAGCCTGACTCAACCCCAGCGGCGCGCCGCCAGACTCAGCGGCGGCGATTGAGCAGCTTGAACATCAGCTGATCTAAAACGCCCCAGATTTTCTGCTGCGCACGTATGTGCCAAGGCCTGGCTAGCCAGGCCTTGGCATCTATCAATTGACTGTCGGCGAAGTCACGCTCAAAGCAGGCGGCCACGCTGGCGGTAAACGCGGGGTCGAGCGCCTCAAGGTTAGCGTCCAGATTAAATCGCAGGTTCCAGTGATCAAAATTACAGGACCCAACGCTGACCCAGTCATCCGCCAACACCATCTTCAGGTGCAGAAAGCGCGGCTGGTATTCGAAAATCTTCACCCCCGCTTTCAGCAAACTGGCGTAATAGCGTTGCCCGGCAAACCGTATGGGCGGGTGGTCGGTATTGTTGCCGGCCAACAACAGGCGCACATCCACACCACGCGCAGCCGCTTGACGCAGCACTCGACGCACCCGCCACGTCGGCAAGAAATAAGGTGTGGCTAGCCAGATGCGCCGTTTTGAGCTGCGCAACATACGCACCAAGGAATAGAGAATGTCACGGTGTTGCACTGCATCGGCAAACGCGACACGGCCTAAACCATCACCTACAGCAGGAATTGCCAACAGGGTTTTGATGCGCAGTGGCAAGCGCGGTCGCCAGACAATCCAGCTTTGATCGACCTTCCACTGCCGCTCAAACAGCTGCAACCAGTCGACCACCAAGGGACCGCTGATTTCCACCATCACCTCATGCCAGCGGCTCTCGGCTTCACCGGGTTGCCAGAAGGCATCGGTGGCGCCGGTACCGCCGACGAAGGCGAACTGCTCATCGACCACCAACACTTTGCGGTGATCACGATGAAAGTTACGTACGCCATAGCGCCAACGCACAGGGTTGTACCACTTCACCTGGATACCCGCTGCGTCTAAACGCTGGCGATCGAGCAGCAGTAAGCCTTGCGCGCCATAGCCATCGAACAGGCAACGCACCGCAACTCCGCGCTCAGCCGCGGCGCATAAGGCATCCAGCAACGCCGTGGCACAGGCACTACTTTCCAGCAAATACAGTTCCAGCTCAACATGGCGCTGAGCCGCATCAATGCGCTTGAGCATCTGCACAAAAAAACACGGCCCGTCGACCAGCAAGCTCACCGCATTGCCGCGTCGCCAAGGGAATACGCTATAGGCCATGGGTACTCACGCAGCAAAGGGTTTCAGGCATGACACTTCACGGACAAAAACCAAGTCGCCACCATAGCACCCTGGCATACGCGTCAGAACTGCGGTAATGCAGCAGGCTCTGGCAACAACTGACAACCCTGACGCGACCCCAGCCACTGGGCACTCTGCGTGCTGCCCAGACCGCGCGCTGTTACGCGCCTATTGGCCTCGTCGTCAAAGAAGCCGGAGAGCGGAACATACTGAGCCACAAAGGCCACGCAATAATCAGCTGGATTATTCGCCACATAGCGACACGAGCAGTATTCCTTAGCCGAGTAAGCCCCAATGATGCCGGGGAAAGCCTGCAAATGCGTGCGGTTGAGCCAGGCCAGGACGGTGAGTGAAAACACAATCAGCAACAACACGCTACTGATGGGACGCCGGCGGATCATGGTTGCACCTCGTGGGCCAACGCGGCGATAACCTGCTTGAGAAAATGATTGCGATCAAAACTGCCGTCGCGATCATCAGCGTAGCGCACGATCACCAACTTCTCGTCAGGCAACACGTACACGCCCTGCCCCCAATGCCCCGAGGCTACCAACATGTTTAGCGGTGCGTCCGGCCATGGCTTGCGCGCCCCAGCTACCGCGGCATTGAGCCACCACTGCCCCCCTGGGACGAGCTTATTAGGCTGGTCGGCCTGCGGCTGGAAATTGGCAAACGGTGTGCGGTTGAACTCGACCCAGGCCTTGGGTAGCAGTTGCTGCTCGCCCCAGCGGCCATCGCGTTGCATCAGCAGGCCCACGCGGGCCAAGTCACGGGCGCTCATGTAGGCATACGAAGAGCCGATAAAGGTGCCCGCCGCATCACGCTCCCAAACCGCCGTAGTGATACCAAGCGGGTCAAACAGCGCCGTCCAGGGGTAATCAGCGTAGGCCTCGGCGCCGACCATATTCTTCAGCGCCGCCGCCAGTACGTTGCTGTCACCACTGGAATAACGAAAGCGCGCCCCGGGCTCGGCGTCGGCGCTATGGGCAGCCGTGAAGGCCGCCATATCGCTGCGGCCATGGGTGTAAAGCATGGCCACCACCGAGGATTTCAGCGGCGCATCTTCATAGTCTTCCTGCCAGCCCAGGCCCGACGCCCAGTTGAGCAGATGCCCAACCTTGACCTGTGGATGCGCAGCGAATGGCGGGTAGTACTCGGCCACCGGCGCATCCAGGCGGAAACGCCCTTCGCCATAGGCCACACCCATGACGGTCGCCAGCAGGCTTTTGGCCATCGACCAGGTCAGGTGAGGCGTGGCCGCCGTGGTGGGCGCGGCATAGCGCTCGTACACCACTTGACCATCGCGGATCACCAACAGGGCATCGGTACGTACACCCTTGCGGGTGACATCATCACGGGTTGGAAAGGCGTAGTGTTCCAACTCACTGAGCGCTGCACTGGGCGCTGCCAGCTGGCGGTCCCAGTCTTCGCCCGGCCAGTTCTCGGCGTGCGCAGCCGCACAACCCAGGCCAACGATGCACGCCAGCATCAGCCGCCGTGCGGGAAAAAAAGTGAAGGACATGGCGCCGCCTCTGCTGGAATCGAAGGCGGCACCCTAGCACGGGGCCGATGACGACAAAAAGCGCCAAACTCGGCTGTTGACGCGACGGTAAGACGCGAAACGTCAGCGCACCGAGAATCCGTTTAAAGCCTCGCGAGCTGGCCTTAGTGACGGGATCACGCCGCCACGGCATGCCGTCATTAAAGCGTTATGCCCATCAAGGCCTGGGCCTTCTGCAGACGCTTGCTGCGGGCACTGCCGGCCATCGACAGCAAGCCCTTGTCGCGCTGCCACAGCTGCGCCCAATGCGCATCGCCTGCAGCAAAGGCGCCGTCCAGCTCGGCGCGCAGGCTATCAAATTGAGCAAACAGACCGGCCAGCAGCAGGTGGCTGCTAGCTGCGCCTGGGGGTTGGCGCGCCACTTCCGCGCAACCGGCCAGCACGCCGAGTAGACGCAGTTGCAGGGCCTGCGGCCAGGCCGAGTCCTGGCCCACACCAAACAGCCAGGCCGTCAGCGCCGCCAGCACATGGGTGTCTTCCAGGGTACGAAAAGGCTTCACGTAGGCCTCCCAGCCATCGCCGGGGAGGCGTTCGCAGTGCGCGCCATTTAAATGCAGGCGGCCATGGCTGATATCCGGCATCAGCGGCAACGCAGGTAACACCTCGATGCGTACGCCCGGCGCGCCATTGCGCACGATCCCTAGGGCCAGCTGAACCGGATCTCCGCCGGCCTCTTCGCGGGCGGCCACCAGTAGCCAGTCAGCGGCCTCGGCAGCAGTGACGAAATCCTTGCGGCCATCGAGGATCAGCGCGCTGATCCGCGTGCCCATGTCGGCCGGACGAGTGCTGCGGTTCTCGGTCACGCACAAGGCACCCAGCGTCCAGGGCGCGGCCGGCCAGAGTGCACGCAGTGCGCCCTGATACCCGGCGAGAAACGCCAGCCCCGGCGTCGCCGCCAGTCGTCCGCCGAGCAAGGCCAGCTGAAAAGGCGCCGGAGGGCCGATGCGCTCGAGCAGACTGGCATACCACCCCTCCAGATCCGCTACTGGTAGGCGATTCTGCGGGTTCAACAGCTGTTGCCAGGGCATAGATTGCTCCTTGTCGTCGTTATTGAAGTCACCGTCACACAAGCATCACCAAAGTTTCATGGGGGTGACACCACCGCTGCCTAGCCTGAGCTTGCCCAACAAGATCGACCGGCTGCAAGGCAAAAAGCCGGTTCAACAGGCCACGTGAATCCGAGCGCAGTAGTTTTCACACCGCCTAAACGGAGATGACGGCATGACCCAGATGGCAATCACCCGCGACCGCAGCACCCCCGCACGCCGCCTGCACGCTGAACGTTTACAGGGCGCAGCCGCCTTGCGTGAAGCCCAGGCCTTACGCTTTCGCGTATTCAGCGCCGAGTTCGATGCCACGCTTAAGGGGGCCGAGTTGGGCTTGGACATGGATGACTATGACATTCACTGCCAGCACATCGGGGTGCGTGACCTTAGCAGCGGTGAGCTGGTGGCCACCACCCGTTTACTCGACCATCAGGCGGCAGCAAGCCTAGGACGCTTTTACAGTGAAGAGGAATTCAGCCTGCACGGCCTGGCCCATCTCGAAGGTCCGCTATTGGAAATAGGCCGCACCTGCGTCGACGCTGCCTACCGCAATGGCGCAACCATCGCGGTACTCTGGGGCGAGCTGGCCGAAGTGCTTAATGAAGGTGATTACCGCTACCTGATGGGCTGCGCCAGCATCTCCATGCAGGATGGCGGCATCCAGGCCCAAGCGATCATGCAGCGCCTGCGCGAACGCTACCTGTGCACCGAACACCTGCGCGCCGAACCGAAAACCCCGCTACCGGTCCTGGATGTACCCAGCAACGTGATCGCCGCAATGCCGCCGCTGCTCAAGGCCTATATGCGCCTGGGCGCAAAAATCTGCGGCGAGCCGTGTTGGGACCAGGATTTCCAAGTCGCTGACGTGTTTATCCTGCTCAAGCGTGACGAGTTGTGCCCGCGCTATGCACGCCACTTCAAGGCCGCGGTTTAACCCGCTCAAAGGACAGTTGCACACGCCGCCGGCACGCTGTAGACAGTGCCGGCGTTTATGTTTTTGCAGGCTGGAGTGGCCGATGAAAAAGTTGCGTTTGTACCTGCGCCTGTTGCGCCTGCTGGCCGTGATCAGCCTGGGCACGCTGCTGGCCGCCGCTATCACGCCGCTGGAACGCCTGTTCCGGCATGACCTGATGCCTACCCGCCAGCGCATGACCTGCTGGTTTCTCGCCCGCCTGACGGCGGCGTTACCCTTTCGCCTGCAGGTGCACGGTGAACTGCCAAGCCAGCCGATGCTGTGGGTCAGCAACCATGTGTCCTGGACTGATATTCCGCTGCTGGGCATGCTCACCCCGCTGTCTTTTCTGTCCAAGGCAGAGGTGCGTACCTGGCCGGTGGCCGGTTGGCTGGCGCATAAGGCCGGTACGCTGTTTATCCGCCGTGGCTCGGGGGACAGTGGCCTGCTTAACCAGCAACTCGGCCGCCATTTACAGCAGGGTCGTAACCTGCTGATTTTCCCCGAAGGCACCACCACCGACGGCCTCGACCTGCGCACGTTTCATGGTCGCCTGCTGAGCAGCGCCATCGACAGCGGCGTATCGGTGCAGCCGGTGGCCATCCGTTACCTGCGTAACGGTCAGCCCTGCAGCGTGGCACCCTTTATCGGTGATGACGACATGCTCTCGCACCTGCTGCGCCTGCTCGGCAGTGACCTGAGCGAGGTACAGATTCAGCTGCTTACGCCGATTGCCAGTGCAGATTTAAGCCGCAATGCCCTGGCCCGGGCAGCGCAGCATTCAATCCGTCAGGCGCTATTTGGCGCAGCCGCCATGCCCCAACCGCACAGCCAGGCCGCCTAATCAGCTAACCCTTGTTCGCGGGCAACGAAGCCCTGCAGCTCGGGGTAGAACTGGCGAAAGTCTTCCAACAGCGGCTGATACAGCCGCTCCAGCTCAGCCATACCGCCTGCCAGCAAGCCCGGCCGCGAAAGACGCCGGTCGATGCCCGCCACCACCTGCTCCAGCACGGCAAACTCGCGGTAACTGCCCAACCAGTCCTGCGCCGCCATGCGCGGCACAATTAATGCCAAACGTTCGGGCAACCGTGGCTCAGCTTTCAGCACCTGATACACCCGACCGGTAAACTGCGGCAGTGGCTCGGCGGCGTAGTCGGCCCAATTGCGCGCCAGGCAGTGGTCGAAAAATACATCCAAGAGAATCCCGGCATAACGCCGCCGTTCCGCAGGAAAGCGCGCCCGCGCCTGAACTTGCAGCGGGTGGCTGTCAGTAAAGACATCGATACGTCGATGCAGGCGGATGGCAGCCTCGATATCCGCCGGCCACTGTCCTGTCAGCGGCCCTTTGACGAAATCGCCGTACAGACTGCCCAGCAACTGCGCCGGAGCATCACCACCCAGGTGTAAATGTGCGAGGTAATTCATACCCACAGCTTACACATCAGCGCCGCCAATGATGACTATCGTGATGAACGATCTGTATAGCGTCAGCGACCGATATAGCGTTCGTTTCATCGCGATAGGGCGGTACAGCACAGAGGCAATGCCCCCATGCAAGTCGACATTGATGACGTGCTCAAGACCCTGGCTCACCCATTGCGACGCGACACTCTGCACTGGCTGAAAGACCCCAAGGCCTATTTCGCCGACCAGCCGCACGCCCTGGAAAACCGCGTCTGCGCCGGCAAGATCGCCCCGCGTGCCGGGCTCTCGCAATCAACCGTGTCCGCGCACTTGGCGACCTTGCGGCGCGCTGGAAACCGAGGAAATCGAGGAAATCGCTGACATCGTCGACGCCTATCATCAGGGCGCAGAAAACGCCAAGGCGGCTGGTTTCGATGGCGTGGAGATTCACGGTGCCAACGGCTACTTGCTCGACCAATTCCTGCAGAGCAGCACCAACCAGCGCACGGACCGTAATGGCGGCAGCCTGGAAAATCGTGCGCGCCTGATGCTGGACGTGACCGACGCCGTCATTGCAGTGTGGGGGACTGGCCCCGTGGGCATGCACTTGGCACCGCGTGCCGACGCCCATGACATGGGCGATGCGAA
>JAGGNC010000136.1 GCA_017886405.1 Pseudomonas sp.
TTGGGAGCAGGATGTCGGGAGTTCGAATCCCCCTACCCCGACCATTTTTGGGTCGACAGTTGAGCGTGTAGAGCCGTTGGTTTTAACCGATTGCTCGTACGCTCAATGCAACACCGCCCACCCTTTCAAGCCCGCTTGAAAGTAAAAACCCGCCTAGTGCGGGTTTTTTATTGGCGATTTACCCACGAACTGCTGCATGGGCAACCCGCCACATATATTATCAAAAACTATTAACTGAATTTATATGAAAGATTTCTACAATCGAATTTAAGCGACTAGGCTGCACCTCAACAAAGAATCATTCTTAATCGAGGCGCATCATGCTTAAGACAGTGACGTTTACCCTGATGCACTTTTGTATCGCCTTCGGCGTCACCTATGCCTTGACTGGCAGCATCGCCGCCAGCGGCCTGGTGGCCGCTATTGAACCGTTGTGCAATTCGGTGGGCTTTTACTACCACGAAAAAATCTGGCAGCGCATCGAGGGTCGCTCAGCACCGGCCGAGGAACGCGCCACACATGCTTGGTTACACCATCAGGCATAAGGCGTATTGCACCTGCTGACCCGCTAAATAGGGGGTAAAAACAGCCAGCGCAGTGCTGGAGCAATCCGCTACTATGCGCGGCTCAGCCACCATACGCGCCCGATCATGCCAGCCACTTCTCGCTTCCCTGTAGCGCCTTATTTGTTTGCTTGCCTGCTCGGCCTCATGGCGCTGTTTGGCTTGTGGTTTGGCATCGGTCAACCGGTTGAACTGGCCGATGCCGCCACACCAACGCACAAGCTGCAGTGCGCGTCGTACACGCCGTTCGATAAGGATCAGTCGCCCTTCGATCAACCGATCAAATTGCGCCCAGAGCGTATGGAAGCGGATCTGGCGTTGCTGGCCGAGCGCTTCGGGTGCCTGCGCACCTATTCGGTGACCGGCCTGGAAGAGCTACCGAACATCGCGCGCAAACATGGCCTAAAACTGATCGTCGGCGCCTGGGTCAGCCGCAATCCCGCCGACACCGCCATTGAAATCGCCGGCCTGGTGAAAATCGCCAACGCGCATCCGGATGTAGTCCAGGCGGTGATCGTCGGTAACGAGGCACTGCTGCGAAAGGAAGTCACCCCGCAGCAACTGGTGGTACTGATCGAACAGGTCAAGGCGCAGATCGAGCAGCCGGTGACCTATGCCGATGTCTGGGAGTTCTGGCTCAAGCATCCGGAAATTGCCCCGGCCGTGGACTTCATCACCATTCACTTGCTGCCTTACTGGGAAGACAACCCCGCCGGGATCGAAACCGCGCTGCATGAAGTAGCCGAGGTGCGCCGCACATTTGGCAGTGCCTATGCACCGAAAGATATTCTGATCGGTGAAACCGGCTGGCCGAGCGAAGGCCGCCAGCGCGAAACCGCCGTGCCAAGCCTGGTCAATCAGGCCAAGTTTATCCGCGGCTTTGTCGCCTTGGCTGAGCAAAACGGCTGGCGCTATAACCTGATCGAAGCGTTCGACCAGCCGTGGAAGCGCGCCAGTGAAGGCGCCGTGGGTGGTTATTGGGGCTTGTATGACGCTGATCGCGAGGACAAATCGATCCTCGCCGGCTCCGTATCCAACCTGCCCCACTGGCCGACCTGGCTGGCGTTGAGCCTGGGCCTGTGCGCCGCCACGCTGCTGCTGGCCGGCCGTCCGCACTCGCCCCGCGCCGCGCTGTTGTTGCCGCTGCTGGCGGCGCTGGGCGCCGGCTGTATCGGTCTGTTTGCAGAGTTGACACTGGTCACCAGCCGCCACCTCGGCGAATGGCTCTGGGCCGGCGCACTGATTGTGCTGAACCTACTGGTGCTGGCCCACGCCGCCCTGCTGCTCAGTCAGCAGACGGGCGGGCGCGCACGGCTATTCAACTGGCTGCACAACAAGGCCGCGCTGTGGCTGGCATTGAGCGGCTTTGCCGGGGCGGTGATGATGCTCGCGTTGGTGGTGGATGCTCGCTATCGCAGCTTCCCCAGCGCCGCGCTCGTGCTGCCGGCGTTGGTTTACCTGTGCCGTCCGGTGGGCGGCTACCGCCGTGAAATCGCCCTGCTCGCCCTGCTGATCGGCGCCTGCATTGCACCGCAGCTGTATCAGGAAACTCTGAGCAACTGGCAGGCCCTGGGTTGGGCGCTGACCAGCACATTATTGGTCGCAGCGCTGTGGCGCAGCCTACGGGTTAAAATGAAAACCGCCTGAAATCAGGCGGTTTGCGGGGCGCGCACCCAGCGCAGCAGCGCCAGCACCACGGCAAATACGCCCAGGCTGGCGCTGTACAACACCAGCGCCGGCAGGCCAAGCAGCAATGCCGGCACCGCCAGGCGCTTGCCCAAGGCGCCCGGCAGCACAAATGCCAACACTGCACAAATCAGCGAAGCCCAGGCCAAGACCCGGAAGTGGATCAACCAACCCAGGCTCGCGCGCACCTGGCAAGCCAACTGCTGCGGGGCGTCGACGCACAGGCCAACCCACTGCGCGCCTTCCATCAGCTGGTAACGCAGCGCAAAGCTCAGAGCCAGACACAGGGCTGCAGCGATCAGCACAGCAGTCAGGGGCAGATAACGGGACATAGGCAACTCAAGCAGATAAAAAGGCTGAGTAGGATAAGCTGCCCCATCGCAGATAACATCCCCGAGCTACCCACTCACAGCCGCTGTAACTGAATCCGATCATGCTTATACGTCGCTTAATACTCATCGCTGCCAGCCTACTCGGCCTCTGGATGGTGTGGGTCATCGTGCTGCCCACGTCCAATAACCTGCCGCCGAGTGCACCACTGGCCAGCGGCAGTTGGCGTGTGGCGGAAAATACTGTCAGCGCATTACAACCTTTTCAGCTGGAAGCACGCATCCTCGCTCGCGAAGACTATTACTTTGACCGCGGAGCCAAGCTGTCACCGACTGATCTGGCGCTCGGCTGGGGGCCGATGGCTGACCCCGAGGTGCTGCGTCACATCAGCATCAGCCAGCGCAATCGCTGGTACATCTGGCGTGCCGAACAGTTACCCATTGAACGCCGGCAGATTGAACTGCACAGCGCCAATATGCACTTCATACCTGCCAACCCTCAGGTGGCCAGCACCTTGGCGCAGCTCAAAGAGGGCCAGCAGATTCGCCTCAGCGGGCAATTGGTGAGCGTTGACGGCGATGATGGTTATCGCTGGGTCAGCTCGCTGAGCCGTGAAGACACCGGCGACGGTGCGTGCGAACTGATCTGGGTCGAGGAGCTGGTTCTGTTGCCTTGATAGGCGGCGTTGCGCTGGCACGCATAGTTAAAATTCGCTCGCCTGTAACTCCCTGCTTGCAACTACCTACCTGCAGCTAGGCGTCTGCAACAAAAAGACACTTAAGATCACTTATGTGGTCAGATCAAGCCGTCGCACCAGACCTTAGGCTATCAAGAGATTAAGCCATGCCGCATTTCCCTCGCCTGCTTGCACTTATCAGCTGCCTGACACTGATCAGCACCGCCAGCGCTGCCGATATTGACGCCAGCAGCTATGGTTATCCGATTAGCAACCCATTCGAAGCCACGCTGGCCACCACGCCACCAGCGCTGCGTCCTGAGTTACCGGCCGATGCCGACATTAACCAGAGCGACTACCAGATCAAGCTGCGCCCGGAGCGCGAGTTCGAACTGCCAGAAAACTTCTGGCCGGTCACCAAAATGCGCTACCGGATGGCCGAGCAACCCGGTGAAGCACCGCTGATCTTTATCATCGCCGGCACCGGTGCACATTACGCCAGCAGCACCCCCGAATACCTGAAGAAACTGTTCTACGGCGCCGGTTATCACGTGGTGCAACTGTCGTCGCCCACCAGCTATGACTTTATGGCCTCGGCCTCACGCTTTGCCACGCCGGGCATTACCCGCGATGACGCCGACGACTTGTACCGCGCCATGCAGGCCGTGCGGGCGCAGCACCCGCACCTGAACGTCAGCGAATACCACCTCACCGGTTACAGCCTGGGCGCGCTGCAGGCGGCCTTTGTCAGCGAACTGGATGAAACCCGACGCAGCTTCAACTTCAAGCGCGTACTGCTGCTCAATCCGCCAGTCAACCTCTACACCTCGATCACTAACCTAGACCGCATGGTGCAAACCAAGGTCGAAGGCATCGACAACAGCACCACCTTTTACGAACTGGTGCTGGGTAAGCTGACCCGTTACTTCCAGAACAAGGGCTACGTCGACATCAACGACGCCCTGCTTTATGACTTTCAGAATTCAGACGAACAACTCAGCGACGAGCAGATGGCCATGCTGATCGGCGCGGCGTTCCGCTTCTCTTCGGCTGATATCGCCTTTACCTCGGACCTGATCAACCGCCGCGGCCTGATCACCCCGATCAACTACCCGATCAGCGAAGGCACCAGCCTCACGCCGTTCTTCAGGCGCGCCCTGCAATGCGACTTTGATTGCTACCTGACCGAACAACTGATCCCCATGTGGCGCGCACGCACTGACGGCGGCAGCGTGGCGCAGCTGATCGACCAAGTCAGCCTGTATGCGCTGGCCGATTACCTGAAAAACAGCAGCAAGATCGCCGTCATGCACAACGCCGATGACGTGATTCTTGGTCCTGGCGATTTGGGCTTTCTGCGCCGCACCATGGGTGATCGTTTGACTGTTTATCCGCTGGGTGGCCATTGCGGCAATCTCAACTACCGCGTCAATAGCGACGCCATGCTGGAGTTCTTCCGTGGCTAAGCCTATCCCCCTTGCTATCTTTTTCACCCTGCTGCTGGGCGGCAACCTGGCACACGCAGAGCACGCCGTCGATGACGACGGCTTCAAACAGCCAATGCAGCACCTGCAATTCAATCCAGGGCTGGATCAACGTGAGTTCGAACGCTCAACCCTCAGCGCGCTGAATGTCTATGATCCACTGGAGTCGTGGAACCGCCGCGTGTATCACTTCAACTACCGCTTCGATGAGTGGGTGTTCCTACCGATTGTTGATGGTTACCGCTATGTCACCCCGACCCTACTGCAGAAAGGCGTGACTA
This sequence comes from Pseudomonas sp., assembly GCA_017886405.1. Classification (GTDB taxonomy): domain Bacteria; phylum Pseudomonadota; class Gammaproteobacteria; order Pseudomonadales; family Pseudomonadaceae; genus Aquipseudomonas. The sequence goes on from JAGGNC010000136.1 coordinate 5,021, forward strand.
ATTTCTTCAGCAACCTGGGTGATGTGCCCAACCTGTTCAATAGCCTGCTGCAATTCAAAGGCAAGCGCTCGCTGCAAACCAGTGGTCGCTTGCTTCTCAACACCACCCTGGGTATCGCCGGCCTGTGGGACCCGGCGACGAAAATGGGCCTGCCCAAGCAAAGCGAAGACTTCGGCCAGACCCTTGGGTTCTACGGCACTCCGGCTGGACCTTACCTGATGCTGCCGTTACTCGGCCCCTCCAACCTGCGCGACGTCAGCGGCTTGGTGGTGGATTTCAACGTGGACGGTCAGGCCAACCTGCTCAACGTTGCCGAAGCCAGCCGTGCGTATCCTGAAATCACCTTACTAGAAGTGATCGACAATCGTTCCACCGTGAACTTCCGTTATGGCCAGCTCAACTCACCTTTCGAGTACGAGAAGATTCGCTTCTTCTACCATGAGGCGCGCAAGCTGCAGATCGCCGAATAACGCCGCTGCACAAAAGCAGAAGGCCGCCCCGGTGAGAACCGGCGCGGCCTTCTGCTGCAAGCCAGGACTCAGTACAACTGACCGCTACGGCTACATTACTTGAGTGATGGCTTGCGCAACGCTGCCTGATAAATAGACTACTGCGCGTAACGGCGATGCAAACCTGGCGGCACGCCGCTGCTGTCGGTCGGTAACCAAGGCCCCTGCGGATTGGTGGCCCAGCTCCAGCCAGCATTCCAGCGGTAGTAGGTGCGCTCACGGTAATAAAGGTGAGGAGTCCCGCCGACCACATACACGCCTAAGCCTGCATCCCACTGGCTGCCCACACCAGGCGGCGGGGCAAATCGAGGATGGTTAGTGCTGCCACTCGGGCTAGTCACCTGGGGCGAACTGAGCGGTATTTGCACGCAGGCACTGAGCCCCAGCAGGCTGGCCAGCAAAAAGCCACGCAGTAACAGACTCATGGCGCTTTAATATCTGCGCGGTCAATCAGCAGCTGTTGTGGCTCTATCGTCTTACTGGCTAGCGGCTGGCTGCTGCCGATCCACTCACCCGCCGTGGCGTTGCCACTACGGGAGATCCGCGCCACCAGTTGTACCTGCTCGAAACCGGAGATTTTCAGTTGCGGCATCATCGCATCGCTGTCAGACAGGCTGACGTCAGCCGGCAGATCAGCCACGGTGAGGCGCTTGACCGCGAGCGGCATCGGCGGCCCAGAAACAGCGCGGGCAAAGATAAATACTGAATCACCCGGTTGCACCTTGGCCTGCAACTCAGCGGCCAGCGCGACGCGCACCGTTATACCGGGGCTGGAAGCGTTAGCTGCATCAGCCGCATTGGTTGAACCAGCAGCGTCTGCAGCGGGCATACCGAGTTGCTCACGGGCACGGTCAATACCACTCTGAATGGCCTGGCTCGATGGATCATCAGCCGGCAATACCTCCACCAGTTTCTGCCAATGGCCAATCGCCTGTTGGAACGCCCCACTTTCATAAGCGGCGATACCTAATAGACCGAGGCTGGTCACTTCGGCCGGGTCAGCGTTGAGGGCCTCATCAGTGAGAGCCTGCAACTGCGGCGTCCATTGCTTATCACCGGCAAAATACAGCGCTTGCGCCCACTGCCCAAGCAGCTCAGGCTCGCGCCCGGCGATATCAATGGCGCGCTCAAAGGCCGTGGCGGCGTCGCCGGCGCGCTCTTGAGACATATAGGTGCGGCCGAGGAAGTACCAGCTTTCAGCCGATTTTGGATCGTTTTCCACCGCTGCTTCTAAACGTGCAGTCATTTCCTCGATGGTCTTCGGCTGCTCGGCAAAGATACGCGCCCGCTCGATGTCGTCAATGGCGCCCCAATGCAGATACAAACCAATGCCTAACAACGGCATTAACAAGGCCGCAATCAGCGGGATTTTGCCACCCAGGGAACGCTGTTTCGGCAATGCCTGAGCACCTTCGGTGTCAGCCAAGAGCTCACGAGCCGCCTCATCGCGACCACTGGCAAGCTGCTCGGTATTGAGCGCGCCAGAGGCGTGCTGCGCCTGCAAATCTTGCAAGTGCTCCTGATACAGCGTGACGTTAAGGGCGGTACGGTCCTCTTCAGCCTGGAGCTTGCGCCCACGGACTACCGGAATCAGCAAAAAGGCCAGGGCTGTGAGTAACAGCAGGCCTGCGCACAACCAGAATTCAATCATCAGTCTCTCTTATCCACAGGCGGTTGATAGGTGGACGGCTTGCTCAGCAGAGCCGCCAAACGCTGCTGTTCGTCGGCAGACAAGCCGTTGGCGGTGGCGCCGGGCTTACGTCGACGACGAACCAGAATGACCCCAACCAGGACAAAACCACCGGCCAGCAAACCGGCCGGGCCGTACCAAAGCAGCAGCGTGCGCGCATTTACCGGCGGCTTATAGAGCACAAAATCGCCATAGCGACTGACCAGAAAATCGATGATCTGCGGGTCACTCTGCCCCTCCTCCAACATACGGAAGATCTGCTCACGCAGGTCCATGGCTATCGGCGCATCCGAATCGGCAATGTTCTGGTTCTGACACTTGGGGCAGCGCAGCTCTTCAACCAAGGTGCGATAACGCTCACGCTCGGTCTCGTTGGCAAACTCGTAGGTATCAATGGCGGCCTGGGCCGTGCCGATTAAAGCC
>JAGGNC010000305.1 GCA_017886405.1 Pseudomonas sp.
AACTTTCATTGGAACGTCACCGGCCCGATGTTCAACAGCCTGCACCTGATGTTTGAAGGCCAGTACAGCGAACTGGCGCTGGCCGTGGACGATATCGCAGAACGCATCCGCACCTTGGGGTTCCCGGCACCCGGGACCTATGCGGCCTATGCCCGCCTTTCCTCGATTAATGAGGAAGAAGGCGTTCCGAGCGCACAAGAGATGATCAAACAACTGGTTCAAGGCCAGGAAGCAGTCGTGCGCACCGCGCGTGGAATTTTCCCGCTACTGGACAAGGTAAGCGACGAACCTACCGCGGACTTGCTCACTCAGCGCATGCAGGTTCATGAAAAAACTGCATGGATGCTGCGCAGCCTGCTTGCGACTTAGGCAAATCATTTAAAAGGCCCGACTCTGCGGGCCTTTTACTAGGCGGTTGGACATTAGCTGTTTTGTGCTTTGCCCAATTAGAACCTTGCCACAGTGACGTGCATGAACAAACCCGCCAAAGCCCCCAGCAAACTGCAACTGTGCCCTGAGGAAACCCGCGACGCTGCGGCGCTCCTGAAATAAGCGGTGCCGTTGCTGATGCGCCACGATATCCCTCCAAACCTAGTGCATTAGTCCCTCTGGTACACCTACAGCAAAGGTTTGGTAGCAGAACTCAATAGCCGCTTGTACAAGAAGGGGATCGAGTACTGCAGCATGTGGGTCAGTTACTGCGCGAAGCACTGCCCGCCCGCGCTGTTGCCGCCCGATATGGCGACGAAGGGTTCTGCATCATTCTGCGCGACTGTCATGACAGCACAACCGCTCACGCTTTTGCCGAGCAACGGCGCCTTAAGTTCGAGTCACTGCGCATCAAAGTGCGTCGCACAGATGAAATACTGAACAGCATCATCGCCTCTTTCGGCTTTGCCCTTGCACAGCAAGGAGACACCCTAGAAACCCTGATCACTCGCGCCGATGACGCGCTTTATCAGGCCAAGCGCGATGGACGCAACCAGGTAAATCCGACTCCAGGCGAAACAGCAGTCAGTGCCTGATTGAGAACCCCATCTCTTTACTGTTAAATACGCCCCGTGTCGCCGAGTCAGATTCATGACGCAGCGCATAGGCTGGTGCGCTCTATTACTTCCCCGCAACAACAATTACGCGCAACCAGCTCTCCCTAATTATTAAGCAAATTAAGTGAGTTCATTGAATATGTTGAAAATTGTCCACCTTCTGACGGGCGCTATAGCCCTGTTGCTTTCTTTTACCCCCTCCCTTCGCGGCGCTCCGGAACCACTGCTACAGCAACCCGACGCACTGTGTCTTGCACTGTTTGGCTTTATGCATCTACTCCTCGCCCCTCAACTGCCTATATGGCATGCAGGCATGCGCCACCAAGCACAAACTCTGGTTTCTGCCCTGCTGTTACTCGGCACACTGCTGCAAGCACTGATTCTGCTCGCACCTTTACCGGTGATTGCCGACCAACCGGCCAGCCTGTTTAGCCTGATCATCATCGCAGCTGCAGTAGCCGTGCATTTAGTCGTTAATCTGCGCCTGAAATTACGTAACACCTCAAGCGCGCAAGACCTAGGCGACCGAGAAACAGGCACAGTCAAATGGTTCAATACCTCAAAGGGCTTCGGCTTTATCTCCCGTGATTCAGGCGACGATATCTTTGTGCACTTCCGCGCCATCCGTGGCGAAGGTCATCGCGTCCTGGTTGAGGGGCAACGTGTGGAGTTCGCTGTAATGCAGCGCGACAAGGGCCTACAGGCCGAAGACGTAATCGCCGCATTACCTTCACGTCGCTAGCTCTGAAAAAGTGAAAAGCCCACTCACTCAGACCACCTGAAACGAGCTGAGAGTGCCGGTAAAAAGCAAACGCCCCGATTGATTCGGGGCGTTTTGCTTTTGTACTTGTTGAAGCGGGGGGCCAAGCTTAAGCGTCCATACTGAAAGATTTCATTGCAGTCAGCCTAGTGCGGATCACTTGCTATAAATAACCTACTCTGCAAAGGGGTATGCTTACTGAGTCCGCTTCCGCTTGTGTTTACCCCAACGTTTACCTCTGAGATGAAAATGAAAAAGGCCGATCATTGCTGATCGACCTAAGTCATTGGAGTATATGGTCGGGACGGAGTGATTCGAACACTCGACCCCTTGCACCCCATGCAAGTGCGCTACCGGGCTGCGCTACGCCCCGACTGTGCTTCAGCGTCACCAGAAGCGACACCAACTTTACAATAAGCTGCTGAATTGTGGAAGTTTTTTTTGCTTCCACACGCTTATTTGCGCAGTACCAAGAGTACATCTTCAAGCTCAGTAATCATCTGCTTGATGAGCTGCTTATATTGAGTGCTATCGTCTTTGGCCTCATCGCCAGAAAGACGCTGACGCGCTCCGCCAATGGTGAAACCCTGATCGTACAAAAGCGCGCGAATCTGCCGAATCATCAACACATCCTGTCGCTGATAATAGCGTCGATTACCACGTCGTTTGACCGGATTTAGCTGCGGGAACTCCTGCTCCCAATAACGCAGCACATGTGGCTTTACGGCACACAGCTCGCTAACTTCACCAATGGTGAAGTAGCGCTTGCCTGGGATAACGGGTAGTTCGTCGTTATGACTTGGTTCCAGCATACGCCTCGACCCTGGCTTTAAGTTTCTGGCCTGGACGGAAAGTTACGACACGGCGGGCCGTAATCGGAATTTCCTCTCCTGTTTTTGGATTGCGACCAGGGCGCTGACGCTTGTCGCGCAGATCAAAATTACCGAACCCCGAGAGCTTGACCTGTTCGTTGAGCTCCAGCGCTTGGCGGATCTCCTCAAAGAACAGCTCCACCAACTCCTTGGCCTCCCGTTTATTCAGGCCCAGCTCTTCATACAGACGTTCCGCCATCTCAGCTTTCGTCAGAGCCCCCATACGCTACTTCCTTAACGTGGCGTTGAACCTTTGTTCCAGGGAGGTGAGAATATTTTGCATTGTGGCACTCACCTCGTCGTCATTAAGAGTGCGCGATGGATGCTGCCAGGTCAAGCCAACGGCAAGGCTTTTTCTATGAGGATCAATACCTTTACCGTGATACACGTCAAATAGCTTGAGGTCAGTCAGCCACTCGCCTGCAGCCTCACCAATCGCGCCGAGCAAATCCTGCGCTGGCACATCACGATCAACCAATACAGCCAGGTCGCGTCGCACTTCAGGGAACTTAGACAGCTCCTGGAATTTAGGCATAACACCCTGGGTGATTTCGCCCAGTACCAGCTCAAACATAAAGACAGCCTGATCAAGGCCCAGCGTTTTCGAGAGCTCAGGATGAATAGCACCAAGGAAACCTACAACGCGCCCTTCACGCTCAATGCGCGCCGTTTGCCCAGGGTGCAATGCGGCATGTTCGCCCGGCACAAATGCAAAGCTATCGCTCGCACCAGCGCTAGCCAGTAGAGCCTCAACATCGGCTTTCACATCATAGAAGTCGACATCATCACGACCGTGCGCCCACCCCTCAGGTAAGCGACCGCCACAAATCACACCTGCCAGCATCGGTTCTTGCTTCAACCCTTCGAGCTGACCCACAAAACGCAAACCACTTTCGAACAGCCGCACGCGAGATTGCTGACGATTCAAGTTGTGCTCTAGCGCCTTGATCAGGCCTGGCCACAAGGAAGAGCGCATCGCCGCCATATCTGCGGAGATCGGATTGGCCAGCAATAGCGGCGCAACACCTGGATTGAACAGCTCGTACAATTTTGGATCGATAAAACTGTAGGTGATTGCTTCCTGATAGCCGCGCGCAACCAGCAAACGACGCAGCGCAGGCAACTCGACAGCGGCCTCAGCCTTGGCCTGCGGAGCCAAACGCGCTTGCGGATAGCGCACAGGCAAACGGTTATAGCCATACAACCGAGCAAGCTCTTCGATCAGGTCGACTTCCAGGCTGATGTCGAAGCGATGACTCGGCACGCTGACCTGCCACTGACCTTCGCCATCAGCATGAATACCCAAGCCCAGGGCAGCCAGCAAACGGATAATTTCCGCATCATCCATCTTCAGCCCGAGCATCTGCTCGATACGCTCAGCACGCAACGTGATCGGCGCAACGCTCGGCAACTGTTCTTGGCTAACGGCTTCGATAATCGGCCCGGCTTCGCCGCCGACAATTTCCAGCAACAGCCCTGTCGCCCGCTCCATCGCTTCACGCGCCAATTGCCAATCCACACCACGCTCAAAGCGATGCGATGAGTCGGTGTGTAAGCCATAGGAACGAGCCTTGCCAGCAATCGCAATGGTGTCGAAGAAGGCGCTTTCGAGAAATAAGTCGCAGGTCTTGGCGTTGACACCACTGTGCTCGCCACCCATCACACCGGCAATGGCCAAAGCACGGCCGTGGTCAGCGATCACCAGCGTATCGCTACGTAAACTGACCTCCTGACCATCAAGCAGAACAAGCTTCTCCCCCTCCTCGGCCATACGCACACGGATGCCGCCATTTATCTCGGCGAGATCAAAAGCGTGCATCGGCTGACCCAGCTCAAGCATCACGTAATTGGTAATGTCGACAGCTGCATCGATGCTGCGCACATCGGCGCGACGTAGGCGCTCGACCATCCACAATGGCGTCGGCTTGGACAGATCGACATTGCGTACTACGCGACCGAGGTAGCGCGGACACGCTTGTTTAGCCAGAATCTCAACCGAGCGCACTTCATCATGGCTCGGCGCTACTGCGGCAATCACAGGCCGCGTTACCGGTACGGCATAGAGAGCACCGACCTCACGCGCCAAACCCGCCAAAGACAAGCAATCGCCCCGATTTGGGGTCAAATCCACTTCAATGCTGGCATCGTCCAGATCCAGATAGACGCGAATATCCTGACCTACAGGCGCGTCAGCCGGCAGCTCCATCAGGCCTTCGTTATCTTCGCTGATCTGCAACTCGGAGGCTGAGCAGAGCATGCCGTTAGACTCGACACCACGCAGCTTGGCTTTCTTGATTTTGAAATCGCCAGGCAGTTCGGCACCGATCATGGCAAAGGGAATTTTTAGGCCGGGCCGCACATTGGGCGCGCCGCACACCACCTGAAAGGTTTCCTCGCCACTGCTGACCTGGCACACACGCAACTTGTCGGCATCCGGATGCTGCTCGGTGCTCAGCACCTCGCCCACCACTACACCGCTGAATACACCGGCGGCCAGCGATACGCTGTCGACCTCAAGACCTGCCATAGAAAGGCGGGCAACTAGATCATCGCGAGAAACCTGCGGGCCGACCCAAGTGCGCAACCATTGTTCACTGAATTTCATACTGTCTGTTCTCCTGAACCAATTCGATTACGGAATGCGAGGGCGCTAGCGAAATTGCGCTAAGAACCGCAGGTCGTTATCGAAGAACAGTCGTAAATCGTTGACGCCGTAGCGCAGCATGGCCAGACGCTCAACACCCATGCCAAAGGCGAAACCGGAGTATTTTTCCGGGTCGATGCCAGACATGCGCAACACATCCGGATGCACCATGCCGCAGCCCATAACCTCTAGCCAGCCGGTCTGCTTACAGACGCGGCAGCCCTTGCCGCTGCACATCACGCATTGCATATCGACTTCAGCCGACGGCTCGGTGAAGGGGAAGAACGAGGGACGGAATCGCACACCCAGCGGCTTTTCGAAGAACACCCGCAGGAATTCCTCAATGGTGCCTTTGAGGTCGGCAAAGCTAACACCTTCGTCGACCAGCAACCCTTCGACTTGGTGGAACATCGGCGAGTGGGTGATATCTGAATCGCAGCGGTAAACGCGACCCGGGCACACAATGCGGATCGGCGGCTGCTGGGATTCCATGGTGCGCACCTGTACCGGCGAGGTGTGGGTACGCAGCAACATGTTCGCATTGAAATAAAAGGTGTCATGCATCGCCCGAGCCGGATGGTGGCCGGGAATATTGAGCGCTTCGAAGTTGTGGTAGTCGTTCTCCACTTCCGGGCCTTCGGCAATGCCGTAGCCAATACGGGTGAAAAACTGCTCAACGCGCTCTAGAGTGCGGGTAACCGGGTGCAGGCCACCAGATGTCTGGCCTCGCCCGGACAGGGTCACGTCAATCTTTTCGGCGGCGAGCTTGGCGCTTAGCGCGACCTGCTCCAGAGTTTCCTTACGGCTGTTTAGGGCATCCTGAACCTGATCCTTGGCGGCATTGATCAACGCACCGGCTTGCGGGCGCTCTTCTGCCGACAGACTGCCCAGGGTCTTCATCACCTGAGTCAGTTCGCCCTTCTTGCCCAGATAGTGAACCCGTAGCTGCTCGAGGGCATTCACATCGTCGGTGTGGCTAACGGCCTCAAGCGCTTGCGAGACCAGCACATCCAGATTTTCCATTTACAGACTCCAGATACGAAATAGGGGAAGAGCTTGAAGGCTCTTCCCCTATTGGTGACGTTTAGCACCGGGCGAGCCCGGTGATTGTCGGGGACTTAAGCCAGTAAGGCTTTCGCTTTCTCGACAATCGCAGCAAACGCCGCTTTTTCGTTCACTGCCAGATCAGCCAGCACCTTACGATCGATCTCGATAGACGCTTTTTTCAGGCCGGCAATGAAACGGCTGTAGGACAGACCGTTAACACGAGCACCAGCATTGATACGAGCGATCCACAGAGCGCGGAACTGACGTTTTTTCTGACGGCGGTCACGGTAGGCGTATTGGCCTGCCTTGATCACAGCTTGCTTGGCAACGCGGAACACGCGTGAGCGTGCGCCATAGTAGCCTTTAGCGAGTTTCAGAATTTTTTTGTGACGCTTGCGAGCGATAACGCCGCGCTTAACACGAGCCATGAGTAACTTCCTCTATCTTGACCGATTAACGAACGCGCAGCATGCGCGCCACTTTTGCTACGTCAGACGGGTGCACCATGGAGCTGCCCCGCAGTTGACGCTTACGCTTAGTGGACATCTTGGTCAGGATGTGGCTCTTGAAAGCGTGCTTGTGCTTGAAGCCGTTAGCGGTTTTGAGAAAACGCTTGGCTGCACCACTCTTAGTTTTCATCTTTGGCATGTTCGGATACTCCGCATTCAGTTGATAAACATAACCGCAAGGCCTGCCGTGCCCTGGTGGTTACTTCTTCTTTTTGGGGGCGATGACCATTATCAGCTGGCGTCCTTCCATCTTTGGATGCTGTTCAACGGTGCCGTATTCAAGCAGGTCACCTTCAACCCGCTTCAACAACTCCATGCCCAGCTCCTGATGCGCCATCTCACGGCCGCGGAATCGAAGCGATACCTTGGCCCTGTCCCCATCACTTAGGAAACGTACCAGGTTGCGAAGTTTTACCTGGTAATCCCCTTCTTCCGTCCCTGGTCGAAACTTGATTTCTTTAACCTGAATCTGCTTCTGGTTTTTCTTTGCAGCAGCAACCTGTTTCTTCTTTTCGAAGATCGATTTGCCGTAGTCCATCAGCTTACAAACAGGTGGTACTGCATCTGCAGAAATTTCTACCAGATCCAGCTTGGCCTCTTCGGCCTTAAGAAGCGCGTCTTCGATTGACACAATCCCAAGCTGCTCACCCTCAGCTCCAATTAACCGAACCTCACGTGCCGAGATATTCTCGTTGATCGGGGCCTTCGGTGCAGCTCGTTTGTCTTGTCTCATTTCACGCTTAATAATAATTACTCCAAATCTTGGCGACCACGCCGGGAAACCGCCTGCGCAAGAAGTTCAGCGAATTGAGGGACGGGCATGGAGCCCAGATCAACACCTTCACGGGTACGCACGGCGACAGTTTTCGTCTCAACCTCCCGATCTCCGATAACCAAGAGATAAGGAACCTTGAGCAAAGTATGCTCACGGATTTTAAAGCCTATCTTCTCGTTCCTCAAGTCAGACTTGGCACGAAAGCCGCTTTGATTGAGCGTTTTTTCAACTTCGAGAGCAAAATCGGCCTGTTTATCGGTGATATTCATCACCACGGCCTGGGTCGGCGCCAGCCAAGCCGGAAACGCACCTTCGTAGTGCTCGATCAAAATACCGATGAAACGCTCGAACGAACCGAGAATCGCCCGGTGCAACATGACCGGTACTTTGCGGCTGTTGTCTTCAGAAACGTAGCTCGCATCCAGACGCTGCGGCATGTTCGGGTCGTACTGCAAGGTACCACACTGCCAGGCACGACCGAGGCAGTCGAGCAGGGTAAATTCGATCTTCGGGCCGTAGAATGCACCCTCCCCTGGCAGATACTCCCAAGGCAGGCCCGCCTCATTCAGTGCATTGGCCAGCGCCTCTTCGGCGCGGTCCCAGAATGCATCGTCACCCACGCGCTTAGCTGGCCGGGTAGAGAGCTTCATTTTGACATCACTGAAGCCGAAGTCGGCGTAGACCTGCAAGGTCAGCTTGATGAAATCCGCCGCCTCTTTCTTGACCTGCTCTTCAGTGCAGAAGATGTGCGCATCGTCCTGTGTAAACCCACGCACACGCATGATGCCGTGCAGGGCACCCGACGCCTCATTACGGTGACAGGAACCAAATTCCGCCAGACGCAGCGGTAACTCGCGGTAGCTTTTGAGCCCCTGATTGAACACCTGCACATGGCACGGGCAGTTCATCGGTTTGATGGCGTACTCACGACTTTCAGACTGAGTGGTGAACATATTGTCCGCGTAGTTGCCCCAGTGCCCGGATTTCTCCCACAGCACACGGTCAACAATTTGCGGAGTCTTGATTTCTTGGTAGCCGTTCTCGCGCTGCACGCCGCGCATGTACTGCTCAAGCACTTGGTAGATGGTCCAACCATTTGGATGCCAGAACACCATGCCCGGCGCTTCTTCTTGGGTATGGAACAGGTCAAGGCGCTTGCCGATCTTTCGATGATCACGCTTCTCGGCTTCTTCGATGCGCTGGATATAAGCCGCCAACTGCTTCTTGTCTGCCCAGGCAGTGCCGTACACACGTTGCAGCTGCTCATTATTGGCATCGCCGCGCCAGTAGGCGCCGGACAGCTTGGTCAGCTTGAACGCTTTGAGAAAACGCGTGTTCGGCACGTGCGGGCCACGGCACATGTCGACGTATTCTTCGTGGTAGTAGAGGCCCATTGCCTGCTCGTCCGGCATGCCTTCAACCAGACGCAGCTTGTAGTCCTCACCACGGGCCGTGAACACATCAATAACCGCGGCGCGCGGCGTCACTTTCTTGATGACGTCGTAGTCCTTCTCGATCAGCTGCTGCATGCGCTGCTCGATTGCTGCCACATCATCCAGAGTAAAGGGGCGCTCTGAGGCGATGTCGTAGTAGAACCCGTCATCAATGATCGGGCCAATCACCATCTTGGCAGTCGGAAACAGCTGCTTGACCGCATGGCCAATCAAATGCGCACAGGAGTGGCGAATGATTTCGAGCCCCTCTTGGTCTTTTGGCGTAATGATCTGCAGAGTTGCGTCGCGATCAATCAAGTCGCACGCATCGACCAACGTGCCGTTGACCTTACCGGCCACCGTGGCCTTGGCCAGGCCCGCGCCAATAGATTGCGCCACCTCAAGTACGGATACCGGGTGATCGAACGAACGCTGACTGCCATCGGGAAGAGTAATGGTGGGCATGGCGCCTCCTCTCCTAGTGGTGACCTCTACCAAAGGCCACGTGGGTTGGGATGAGCCAGTAAGCGATTCGTCGGTATACCTGCCATACAAAAGCAGGAGCGTGTGAGCCAAACCAAAACCGAACCGCAGTCACTGGAGGTTTAAACAACATTTAACCGCACGGATACTTGCAGAAAGCCTGGCTTGCTAACAAGAACCCAATAAAAATTGCCGGATCGATTTTTAGCGTCGCACTGCGACGAGCCGGACGGTGCCCACCACAAATGGCGACCACATAAAAAAGGGCCGCCTAAGCGACCCTTTTTCTACCAAATCTGGTAGGCACGGCTGGACTCGAACCAGTGACCCCCACCATGTCAAGGTGGTGCTCTAACCAACTGAGCTACGTGCCTACAATGGGTGCGCATTTTAATGCCGCGCACAAAAGTGTCAATATATTTTTCCGCTAACTGCCTGAATAACTGAATTTTTTACTGTTTAGTTGCGCGTTTTATATTTCGCACAGGCCACTAGCCGGGCATTTTTAACTCAGGTAGCATCCATTCATTCGTAAAAAATAAAGAACAGAGGTTGCAAAATGGCGCACACAGCTTACCCACAATCTTATTACGCAGCCTCCGCCAACCCGGTTCCGGCCCGCCCAGAGCTCAATGGCGAAGTGGAGACTGACGTGTGCATCATTGGCGCTGGCTACACAGGTTTGTCGACAGCCATCGCCCTGCTGGAAAACGGCTTTAAGGTCAGCATCGTCGAAGCGGCCAAAGTCGGCTTCGGCGCATCAGGCCGTAATGGTGGACAGATCGTCAACAGCTACAGCCGCGACATCGACGTAATCGAGCGTACCGTGGGTCCTAAGCAGGCAAAACTGTTGGGCGACATGGCCTTTGAAGGCGCCCGCATCATTCGTGAACGCATTGCCACCTACAACATTCAGTGCGACCTCACGGACGGTGGCGTATTCGCCGCCAATACCCCAAAACACATGAAGCACTTGGAATCGCAGAAAAAGCTCTGGGAGCGCTACGGCCACAGCCAACTCGAGCTGATGGACGCCAAGCGCATCCAAGAGGTAGTGGGCACCGATATCTATGCAGGCGGTATGCTTGACATGAGCGGCGGCCATATCCACCCGCTAAATTTAGCACTGGGCGAAGCGGCAGCAGTCGAGTCACTGGGTGGCGTGATATACGAACAATCGCCGGCCATTCGTATCGAACGCGGCGCCAATCCCGTTGTGCACACCCCCAACGGCCGGATCAAAGCCAAGTTTGTAGTTGTTGCCGGCAACGCCTACCTGGGCAACTTGATCCCCGAGCTATCGGCCAAGTCGATGCCATGCGGCACCCAAGTGATCACCACCGAGCCGCTCTCCGATGAGTTGGCAAAGAGCCTGCTGCCGCAAAACTACTGCGTTGAAGACTGTAACTACCTGCTCGATTACTACCGCCTCAGCGGTGACAACCGCCTGATCTTCGGTGGCGGCGTGGTCTATGGCGCCCGCGACCCGGCGAATATCGAAGCGATCATTCGTCCGAACATGCTCAAGGCCTTCCCGCAGTTGAAAGATGTGAAGATCGACTACGCCTGGACCGGCAATTTCCTGCTGACCTTGTCGCGCCTGCCACAAGTCGGTCGCCTGGGCGACAACATCTATTATTCGCAAGGTTGCAGCGGACATGGCGTGACCTATACCCACCTGGCCGGCAAAGTTCTGGCCGAAGCCTTGCGCGGGCAGGCCGAGCGTTTCGATGCCTTTGCCGATTTGCCACACTACCCCTTCCCGGGTGGCCGCCTATTCCAGATACCCTTCAGCGCTCTGGGCGCTTGGTACTACACCCTGCGTGACAAGCTGGGCATCTAAGTCCAACCAGCGCAAACCGAAACGGCACCCTTTGGGTGCCGTTTTGCGTTTTAGCTCAGCCACATCACGACATGCCTTTACAGCGCCGCACCCGACCAAACCTGACGAGCTGCGCGCAACGCACGCTGGGCAGCTTGCCCGTGACCTTGCTGCTGCAGATCACGAGCAGCCTGCAGCCAGACGTGCTCAACCGGCTTAGCCGGCAATTGATTGGTGGGCTGAATCAGCACCGCCCAACGCCCCGCCTCGCCCCAGGCATTATCAAAGCTGGCAAAACTGGTGTACCAGCGCCGGGTATTACCTGAGCGCAGAACCAGTGTTCGCTCGCGCTGGTCGTAACCGACCAACACAGCAAACTGCGAACCAGGCCCGCCAAACAGACGATCTTGCATAACCAACACGGGATGCCCAGCAGACACTTGCTGCATCAACGCATCCAGGTTGCCAGGCAATGGGTAGACCAGCAGCTCATAAGACCGCGCCACTGCCTCAATCCCGGCTTGTGGGCTCTGCCCCTTGGCCAATTGCTGAATACGCTCATCCACCAACCCAGGACTGGCAATAACGCCATGATGATTGAGTAACGCGGCTAAAGCCGAAGGGCCGCCTTGGGCGTCACTGAGCTGAAAGAACGGCACATCGGCCAACTCGACCCGTTCAGGGAGGCGCGCCGTTTCCGGCAGCAACTGCGGCCCACTTGCACAGGCACTGAGCAGGCACAACACGGCAAACGGCAGAAGTCTTAAGGCGCGTAAAGACTGGAACATTGTTCACCTATGGCTTGTTTGTGGCGCAGAGCATAACGATGAAGTGCGGATGGCCCAACCTATGAGCGCGAAATAGTGAAATGCGTTCATATCGTCCACCGCAAACGCCTAAACCTGCTGAAACAGCACACAGGCGCGGCTCACTGAGTTACATCTGCCACCCTCAGCCGAGGCTAACCAGTCCCCGATTCCCGGTTACTTCATATCCTTTTCAAGGAGCTGGGCACCGCTGAGGATAGCCTTAGAGGCCATTAGCCGAACCGCTCGCAACTATGCGAGCCATGCAATGTGTCACGGTGCGCCAAACCCATGGTCAAAAGCCAGCCGAGATGGCTATGATCGAACCCCATGACCAAACCGCCACCCTTACGCCAACCCTGCCCTCCCGGCGCCTGCGATTGCGGGCGCGAGCAGTTGTTGGAGAACACGGGCAGTGACCTGCGCATCCTGCTGCTCACCCGCGCCGAGGAAAAGCGTCTGCTAGAGCGGCTGGAAAGCCTTGAAAGCCTGGCGGATCTGGAGAAGATGCAGCACCGCATCTATGCGCAGCTGGGCGTGCGCATCGCCGTCGCCCCAGGTGTTAAAGAAGTGCGCAGCATGCGTGGTATCGGCATCCAGATCGACAGGCTACCCGGGCTCTGCCGCAAAACTCGCCAGGCCATCCCCACTGCCATTCGCCGCGCCCTAGAAAAACGCCCAGACATTGCCTACAGCCTACTCAACGCCCACGATCTGTTTCAGGATATGTGAGGCGCTGCGTAAGGGGAAGTCGGAATGGTTGAAGTAGATGCTCGCGGCAGGCAGCAGTAAGCGAATAAGTCGACGGCCATGCCATGCCACGCTAACGCTGTGACCGAGGACAGTTACTTAGGCGCTGGTGATTGTATTTCGACCACTGCGCTTAGACCTGTACATGGCGCGGTCGGCGTTATGCAGCAGCGTTTCAGCATCGCTGCCGTCTTGTGGGTAAAGACTAATACCGAGGCTGGCGCGTACCTGCAGACTTTTGCCATCGATCAACAGACGATTTTGCAGTAAGACCAATAACTTCTGAGCAATACCCATCAGGGTGGCACTGCTCTCCACCTCATCGATGAGTATGACGAACTCGTCGCCGCCTAAGCGGGCCACGGTGTCGCCACTGCGGATCACCGAGCCGAGCAAGTGAGCCACGTTAACCAGTACTTCGTCACCGGCAGCATGGCCGTGGCTATCGTTGATTTCCTTGAAGTGATCGATGTCAACATAGAGCAGGCCTACTAACTTGCCGCGGCGCTCAGCGTTGCTAATGGCGTGGTTTAGGCTATCGAAAAACAGGCGGCGATTGGGTAGGCCGGTCAACGGGTCATTGTGCGCCATGCGCTGCAACTCTTGCTGGTTAGTGTTGAGCTCGACTATCTGCGTGAGGATTTTTTCCTGCATGGCGCGGATATCACGGGCCAACTTGCCGAGTTCGTCACCGCGCTCGGTTGGCAGTGGCTGCAGGCTGAGGTTTTTGCTGAAGTGGGCTATCGCCAAGCCTATTTGATTCAACGGCCGAATCATTCTGCGCGCAAGCCACAGGGAGAGCATCAAGGTGATCAGACTGAGGACGGCGATGATGTGTATCAGGCGCTGATCGAGCTCCTGAGATGCTTGCAGAATATGCTTCTCAGGCACTGCTAGGCCCAGTAATAAATGATTGCTCTCAGCTGCAATGCTGACGGTGCTGAAGGCCACTAGTCGGGTCGGCTGTTCACGTTTAGCTGGCAGAATACTGAGCATGCTGCTGCTTTTCCCGCCCAGTAGCGCAAGGATTTGGGGCAGCTGCGTTTGGATCATGACTCTGGGGCCTTGGTCTCTGGCTTGGAACGTCTCGCGTCCAGGGTTGAGCAGCAGTTCGCCCTGACTGTTGGCTAGGAAAAACTGGTAATAGTCGGGTAGCTCACGCTGTAGGCGGCTGAACAGCTTATTGATATTGATGCTCAGCACTAGCACACCAAGCACTTGCTGGTCGCTTGTCCATACTGGGCTGGCTAGGTGCAGCGTTAGAGCATTGTCAGGGTCAATGCGCGAAGGCGCCATCTCTGAAAAAAACTGCTGGCCAGGCAATAACTTTAGCGTTTTGAACACATAAGGGAAGTGGCCCTTTTCTTTTAATGCGCTGCTGGCGGCGGCGCCGTGGTGATTAACGCTGATGCGCTCCAAGCCATGATTTTTCGCCTCGATCAGGCGAATGCGTTGGTACTCGGGGTGTGCGTCGAGCATGGAGGTAAATAGCCGGGTTAGCTCCAAGGCCTCCCTGCTGCTTCTTGGTGTGTCTTCAAGGACATCAACCGGTTGCGACTGGGCACTAAGTACCTTGAGGTCTTTGGCGAAATTCTCCAGACGGATCTGCAAGTTCCGCCCCAATACTTGATTGGCCACCAGCAGGTCGCGCTTGGCCGCATCAATCAAGATCTGCTTGCTGCTACTTAGGGCGTAATAACTGGCAAAGCCGCTGAGCAGCAAGCCAAACAGGCAGAGCAGCAGCGTGAGTTTGTTGCCGAGGCTGAATTTCAAGGCTGCACCAAGCTTTCCGGGCGCTCCCCGGCGAGTATGGATTGCCAGAGCTTGGCACGCTGTTCGCCTTTCTCAACGGGCTCAAGCCAAATCAAGCGCAAGGGGGCGTTTGCGGTTTGCAGGGTGCCCAGGGTGTTTTCCAAGCCTTGGCGCTCGGTCAAGGCGCCACTTACTTGCGGTTCTAGGCTGTAGTTGATCCAGTGCTCAGCCAGGTCACGGTTCGGCGTATTGTTAGTAATTGCCCAACAGTCCAGCCAGGCGAACGCACCTTCCTGGGGAATGACGTAACCCACATCGGCACCTGCATCCTGTAACAGCTTGAGTTGCTGACGGCCGTAGTTGGCATACATCAAGGCGATGGAGTTTTGCGTAAACAAGCTGACCGACTCTTCCGGCAAGCTATAAAAGCTCAACACGTTGCGCCGCAACTCAATCAGTTTGGCTACAGCGGCCGGCATATCTTCGCGGGGTATGGCAAAGGGCGGTTGCGCAAGGGCTTGGCGGGCCAGGGAAAAGTTGTGACTGCTACCGTCATAGGCCAGCACTTGGCCCTGCCATTGAGGGTCCCAAAGGCTGTTAATCGAGGTCGGTGGGCGACTCATCATCTTACGGTTATAGATCAGCCCCATTTCGCCATAGACATAGGGAATGGCATAGGCCTGCCCACTGTGCATTAGGCCGGGGATGTCGCTGAGCTGACGAAACTGGCGGATCTGGCGGACGCGCTGGCTCAAATTTTCTAGGCGCAAAGGTTGCAGCAATTGCTGCTGGACGAAGTAGCTGATTTCTGAGGTGTTGGCAGCTACTACGTCGTAATGGCTGCCGCCGTCCCTGCTCAGTTTGAGCCGTAATTCGTCATCGTTGCCGACGAAAGTCACTTCAACGTCGGCGTCATGGCGTTCAGCAAAGGCTGCAACTATGTCCGCATCGGCATAGCCGGGCCATGTCAGTACGCGCAGCAGCGGCTTGGCCTGTAAAGGCAAGCTAAGTAAGCACAGCAGGGCTATGAAGAGCAACGAGGGTGATGGCACGGGGGCTGCCTAAGGCTTTTTTTACAGTCTAGGCCACTAGCAGCACAGTGCATAAGCCCTATTGCCTGTTTGCTTGAGAAGCTTTTGCTGAGTTACACCAGTAGCAATTTTCAATCGAGCATGCCGATATAACGCGGGTGGCTGGCTACCCGTGCCAGCCAGCTGCGAATAGCCGGGTACAGCGCCAGGTCGAAGCCACCTTCATCCGCCACATGGGTATAGGCATACAGGGCGATATCGGCAATCGAAAAGTTCTCACCGACCAGATAGGAGGTGCGTTGCAGCTGCTTCTCCATCACCTTGAGTGCCTTGTGCCCGAGCGCATGACACGCCTCATACTCACTGCGACGTGTTTCAGGCAGGCCCTGGTACAGCTGAATAAAGCGCGCAACGGCGACGTAGGGTTCGTGGCTGTACTGCTCGAAGAACTGCCACTGCAGCACCTGAGTGCGCAGTCGCGGCTCAGTCGGTAGAAACGAGCTGCCATCGGCGAGCAAGTTGAGGATGGCGTTGGATTCCCACAGGCAGGTGCCGTCGTCCAGCTCCAATACCGGGATTTTGCCGTTGGGATTCTTGGCCAGAAATGCCTCGCTCTGGGTTTCGCCCTTGAGGATATCGACCGCTATCCACTCATAGGGCTGATCCAACAGCTGCAGCATCAGCTTGATTTTGTAGCAGTTGCCCGAACGGTAATCGCCATACACCTTGACCATATACCTCCTCCTGAGTCGTCCTAACCCTGTTAACTAACTGGCTTGCGCCTGGCGGATCACTTCGGCCAGGCGCTTGAGGCCTTCGTTCAAACGCTCCGGCGCAACGTGGCTGAAGTTAAGTCGTAGATGCCCTGGGTGAGCGTCCGGGTCGATAAAAAAGGGTTCGCCCGGCATAAACGCCACATTCTGCGCCAGTGCAGGCGCCAGCAGCGTGCGGGTATCCAGCGGCTTCTTCAGGGTTAGCCAGAAGAACAAGCCGCCCTGGGGAATTTGCCAGTCGGCCAGATCGCTGAAATGCTCCGCCAATACGGCCTGCATGGCATCTCGGCGGAGGCGGTAAAAGTCGCGCAGCTCAGCCAAATGGCCACGGTATTTCTCACTGCCCAGCCACTGCAACGCCTGCCACTGGCCAATACGATTGGTGTGCAGATCCGCCGATTGTTTAAGACGTAGCAAGTAGGGATACAGATCCGGCGTGGCGATCAGATAACCGACGCGTAGGCCCGGTAATAAGGTTTTCGACACGGTGCCGGTGTAAATCCAGCTGGCCTTTTGCAGGCGGCTGACGATTGGGATCGCGTTGCCGTCATCGAACACCAGTTCGCGGTAGGGTTCATCTTCAATCAGGGTCACGCCAAACTCGTCCAGCAAGGCGGCCACGGCATCGCGCTTGGCTTCGCTGTAGCGCACCGCCGAGGGGTTCTGGAAGGTTGGGATTAGATAGGCGAAAGCCGGCTTGTGATTTTCCAAGCGCTGGCGCATGGCATCAAGCTGCGGGCCATCGGCCTCCTGCGGCACGGCAATGCAGTCGGCCCCGAACAGCTGGAAGGCTTGCAACGCAGCCAGGTAGGTCGGCGCCTCAACCAGTACTTCGGTGCCCGGATCGATAAACAGCTTGCTGGCCAAATCCAGGGTTTGCTGCGAGCCGCTGACGATCAACACTTGGTTGGCATCGCAGGGCACACCCAAGGCGCGCGCCTCGGCGGCAATCGCCTCACGCAGCGCTGGCTCGCCTTCGCTCATGCCGTACTGGCCCATGCTGGCCGGCATCGCGTCCCACTCGACCTTCGGCAGCATCGGCTCGGCCGGCAGCCCACCGGCAAACGACATCACTTCCGGACGCTGCGCCGCGGCCAGGATTTCACGGATCAAAGAGCTTTTCAGGCGGGCAACGCGTTCGGAGAAGGCCATGGATACACCGGTAGCAAAGGCAAATAAAAATAGGTCAAACTGTTTGACCGAAATTCTGTTTGACTGAAACTACGACGACCACCGCATATACGTCAATAGGCTTGACCTTAATGAGTGACCTCAAGAGCACAGCCACGCAACAGATCGCCATGGAAGCGTTCTTCTTTGGCTACCAGGCATTCACCGCCAAAGCCGATGAAATACTCGCACGCCGAGGCTTGTCGCGGGTGCACCACCGCATTCTGTTCTTTATCGCCAAGTACCCGGGCCTGAGCATGAAAGAACTGCTGGCTTATTTGGGCGTAAGCAAGCAGGCACTGAACACCCCGCTACGTCAGTTGCTGGAAATGAATATGGTGGAAAGCCTCACGGCCGAGGCTGACAAGCGTAAACGCTTGCTTGGCCTAACCGCTGAAGGTGAGAAATTAGAAAAATCCCTGCGCCGCGAACAGGCCAAGCTACTGCAGCGCGCCTTCAGTGAAGCTGGAGAGACTGCCGTAAGTGGCTGGCTGCACGTTAACCAAGCCCTCGGCCACAGCCGGCACAATGCACCGAGCGGGGGCTGAGAGGCTGCCTGCATTCGGCCATAGGCAAACTGTACCGACGCCGCTACCAAGCAGTCCTGAACTGTACCGATGATTGCCCGCACCGCTGTATCGCGACGCACGGCCCGTCTGCACCTAGGCTAATCAGCACTGTTTATGAGTGCTGCACCATGACCCTCGAACTGCTGATCGCCTTTGTCGCGTTTGCCTTTGTCACCTCGGTGACGCCTGGGCCCAACAACACCATGCTGCTGGCCTCTGGGGCGAATTTCGGCCTGCGCCGCACCCTGCCGCATATGCTTGGCATTAGCCTGGGCTTGATGCTGTTGGTGTTATCGGTCGGCCTGGGCCTCGGCCAGTTATTCGAACAGGTGCCGCTGCTCTACAGCGTGCTGCGCTATGTGGGCGCGGCGTATCTGCTCTACCTGGCCTGGAAGATCGCCAATGCCGGCGCACCGAACAGCCAAGCTTCGGCCACCGGTAAGCCGTTTAGTTTTCTGCAAGCCGCCGCCTTCCAGTGGGTCAACCCCAAGGCCTGGATCATGGCCATTGGCGCCATCACCACCTACACCCCGCAGGAAAATTTCGCGGTCAACGTGCTGCTGATCTCGGCACTGTTTGCCGTGGTCAATTGCCCGACCATGAGCGTCTGGACCGTGCTCGGCAGCCTGTTGCGCAACTGGCTAGAGGATGCGCGGCGGTTACGCATCTTTAATATCGGCATGGCATTGCTACTGGTGGCCTCGCTGTATCCCATCATCGCGGACACGGGATTGTTCTGATGCACGATTTGCCGCAACCGCGCCTGCGGCCACTGGCCGATACCTCGACCTCGGCGGTGGTCGCCGGCTTTATCGCCATGCTCACCGGCTACACCAGCTCCTTGGTGTTGATGTTTCAGGCCGGCCAGGCCGCCGGACTGAGCAATGGGCAGATTTCTTCGTGGATCTGGGCGCTGTCGATTGGCATGGCGATCTGCTGCATCGGTCTGTCGCTGCGCTACCGCGCGCCGATCATGATTGCCTGGTCCACACCGGGCGCTGCATTGCTGATCACCAGTTTGCCGGGCGTAGCGTATAGCGAAGCGATTGGCGCTTATATGGTCGCTTCAGGCTTGATTGTATTGATCGGCCTGACTGGCAGCTTCGACCGCCTTATGCGCCGTATTCCCGGTTCGCTAGCCGCCGCCCTGCTAGCCGGGGTGCTGTTCAAAATTGGCCTGGAAATCTGCGTGGCCGCTGAACAGCAACCGCTGCTGGTAGTGGCCATGCTGCTCGCCTACTTGCTGGGTAAACGCCTGCTGCCACGCTACGCAGTACTCGCGGCGTTGATTGTCGGCAGCTTACTGGCTGGGTTGTTCGGCCTGCTGAATTTCGAGCAGTTCGAGCTGCAACTGGCCGTGCCGGAGTGGACCACGCCAAGCTTCTCCTTGGCCGCCGTGATCAGCATTGGCATTCCGCTGTTTATCGTCGCCATGGCCTCGCAGAACCTGCCGGGTATGGCTGTGTTGCGTGCCAATGGCTATGACGTGCCGGCCAGCCCGCTGCTGACCACCACCGGACTGACTTCAATCCTGCTCGCGCCATTCGGCAGTCATGGCATCCATATGGCGGCCATCAGCGCCGCGATCTGCGCCGGCCCGGAAGCCCATGAAGATCCGCGCAAACGTTACACCGCCGCCATCTGGTGCGGAGTGTTCTACGGCATCGCCGGGATTTTTGCTGCCACCCTCGCCGCACTGTTTACCGCCCTGCCGAAAGCGCTGATCCTGTCCATCGCGGCGCTGGCCCTGTTCGCCTCAATCATCGGCGGCCTGACCCAAGCCATGAGCGAACCAAAAGAGCGCGAAGCGGCGCTGATCACCTTTCTGGTAACGGCCTCGGGCATGACCTTGTTCTCGGTGGGTTCGGCCTTCTGGGGGATTATTGCGGGGTTGCTGACCCTGGTGATTCTCAACTGGGGCAAGCAGGACGCTTGAGTGATGGGTATCGCTGCGCTTGCCCTATCCTGCTGGGCAATTGCAGCTATCTGAGCAGCTATTTGCCTCTACGTTGATCACAGATTGCAATGGCATTGGCCACTGGACGACACACAGACGACCGGCCGAAACCGACCCAAAGCTGCCGGTTAACACCAGCAGAAAGCGGCCAGAAGCAGACACTGAGATATCGCTATGAAATTAATGCGGCCATTTATCAACGACCCATAGCATCTTTCATGTGATGTGCCGCTTGCCACCACTGCGCCCTTACAGCGGCCCATCACTTCAGCACCAGAGCATTCTGCTCCTGAGTACACTGGTGTGCCGTAGCTTCGGGGTTGGTTAGATTGGCCAAGGCTGAGGCGCGACTTCCTCAGCGCTAAGCAGAATTCCGTTTACACAAAATCCTGCACACCCTCGCCGTCTCAGCGTCGAACGCCTGACGATCCAAGAATACTCGTCGTCTTATGCTACGGCAGTCACCTGCGGCAGCTTGCTGTAAGTCTTTGCTCAATAACGATTGGCTTTTCAAGCATCACCTCGTAATCCAGCTACTACTGCTTTCACAGTGATGCCTTGCTGAGTTGACATGGTCCCGGGGCGGGCCTCAATGATCAATTGTTCCGTAGCCGCTGTGTGCGTTGCCGCACCGAGAACCCACACCCGTCCCGCTTAGGCTGCGGTTTGATCGGGGCTGCGCTCTGCGGCCGGCGTAAAAAGGAAAATCTCTATGAGAACATCCATAACGCTTGCGCTTGCGCTTGCGCTGCTGTCGCCTGTCAACGCCTGGGCACAGCTCTCGAACAGCCCGATCCCCGATTTCACGGCAACTGCGCTGACGGGGGAAAAAGTCAGCGCCGCCCAATTGATCGGCCAGCCGACGATCCTGATCGTCACGCCGAGCACGGATGCCGCAAAGGACACGCGCCTGTGGGCTGCAGCGCTGCGCAAGAACGTCGATCAGAGCGCGGTGCGCATCCGCGACGTGCTCGCGATTGACCTGCCGTTCTTCATGAGCGAGGAAGACGCGATCGGCCGGGCCAAGGAAAAAATCCCGGCGCGCTACCAGGACCAGACCTGGATCTTGAACGAGTCGATCCTCGAAAGCGCTTTGAACATCCCGCGCGACAGTGCCAGGGCATTCGTGTTCGTGCTCGACGCGCAGGGCCAGGTCATCGCGCGCGTCGAGGGCGCACCGAACGAGGCCACGCTCAGCGAGGTGGAAATGGCGGTCCGCTCGACTCAGTAGCACGGCGCCTGCAGACCACACGCTATTCATGGAGACTTCCCAATGCACATGAGCGAACTGCTGACCACACTGCAAGACGTGTTATTCGACTGGCTTGCGCATGGTCTTAGCGGTTTCAGCGGTTGGCAGATCGTCGTCTACACGCTCGTGACAACGCACATAACGATCGCTGCGGTGACGATCTTTCTGCACCGCAGCCAGGCGCATCGCTCGGTGGAACTGCATGCGCTGCCTGCTCATTTTTTTCGCTGCTGGCTTTGGTTAAGCACCGGTATCGTGACTCGCGAATGGGTTGCGGTACACCGCAAGCACCACGTCGCCTGCGAGACACCCGAGGACCCGCACAGCCCTCAGACCCGCGGCATCGCAGTGGTGCTGCTGCGCGGCAGCGAGCTGTATGCGGCCGCCGCGAAGGACCGCCAGATGCTCGAACAGTACGGAGCTGGCACGCCCAACGACTGGCTCGAGCGAAAACTCTATACGCCGCACAGTTTATACGGCGTCGGGTTGATGCTGGTGATCGACCTGCTTGCATTTGGGGCGATCGGTACAACCGTCTGGGCGGTGCAGATGCTCTGGATCCCGATCACCGCCGCAGGCATTGTCAACGGCATAGGCCACTGGTGGGGCTATCGCAATTTCGAGCTCGCCGACGCAAGCCGCAATATCGTGCCTTGGGGCATCCTGATCGGCGGCGAGGAGTTGCACAACAACCATCACACCTATCCGACGTCGGCGAAGCTGTCGGTACGGCGCTATGAGTTCGACCTCGGTTGGGCCTACATCCGCGGCCTCGAAATGCTCGGGCTGGCCACTGTGCTCCGGGTCTGGCCGCAGTTGCGGCTCGGCTCCGCGCGGCCGGTGGTGGATGCGACCATGCTGAACGCGATCATCGCCAACCGCTACGAGCTCATGGCCAATTATGCAAAGCGTTTGCACCGCGCGACCCTTGTCGAATGGTTGCGCTTACGCGCGCAAGGGTACTCGCTCAAGCTTACGGACCTGCGCAGCGCCAGCCGCTGGCTGCACCGTGAAGCGCGCCATATCCCGACCAGCCAGCAGCGGCAGACGTCGAGCGCGACTCAACAAAGCCAGACACTTAGCGAGCTGGTCACGATGCGCGCACAACTGCGACCGCTGTGGACACCCTCGGACGCGTCCGGCGCACAACGTGTGGCCAAATTGCAGGCTTGGCTGAAGACAGCCGAGGCAAGCGCTAGCGAGACGCTTCACGCGTTCGCGGCGATGTTGCGCGCGGTCGGTGCGTCAGATGCCGCCCCCTGAAAGCAAGGCTTGGACCGATGTAGCAGGACGAACAGCTAGTTTCGGTTCGAAAACTTACAGTGTGGAGAGGGCTTGTTCAGCGCCTGTTTGGGTGCTTAGTTCGAGGCTGATGAGTTGAGGTGAGGCGTCGTGAAAACTTTGCTGCTGAAGTACTGGTATCGACTGCGATCAAGTTTATGGTTCGTGCCAGCGACCATGGCGTGCCTGGCCGTGGCACTGGCCTTGTGCGCCGTCGGTCTCGATAAGACCGTTACTGACGACTGGCTGCAGCTATTGGGCTGGAGTTATTCGGGTGGTGCCGAGGGTGCCAGCTTGCTGCTGGGCACCGTGGCCGGGTCGATGATCGCCATCGCCGGGACCGTGTTCTCGATGACACTGGTGGCGCTGTCGCTCGCCTCGTCCCAGTTGGGCCCGCGCCTGCTGCGCAACTTCATGCGCGACACCGTCAACCAGGTTGTACTGGGCACCTTCGTGGCCACGTTCGTGTATTGCCTGCTCGTGCTGCGCACCATCCGGCGCGACGACGAGGGGGTATTCGTGCCTCATCTCTCCGTCAGCATCGGCGTGTTGCTGGCCATTGTCAGCGTTGGGGTGCTGATCTACTTCATTCACCACATCTCGGTCTCGATCCAGGCGGATCAGGTCGTGGCTCGGGTCGGCCGAGAGCTCGATGAAGGTATCGACAGGTTGTTTCCCGCTGACCTTGAAAACCCTCGATCCGAAGCCTCAAGAGCGCCAAGCGAAGCCAACCTGCCAGCCGAGTTCGCACGCGAGGCATGTGCTGTGGGTGCCCTTGAAGACGGCTATATCCAGCTGATTGATGCTGACGCCCTGATGGATCTGGCATGCGAGGAAGATCTGCTGCTGCGGCTGGAGCGCCGGCCTGGGCACTACCTCGCCAAGGGTAGGGCGATGCTGATGGTCTGGCCCGGGGATCGTCTCACTGAAACCCTTGCGGGCAAATTGAACGCCGCCTTCGTCTTGGGGAACCAGCGCAGTGCCGCCCAGGATGTCGAGTTCTCCCTCCAGCAGTTGGTTGAGATCGCCTTGCGAGCGTTGTCATCGGGTATCAACGACCCGTTCACGGCGGTCGCCTGCGTGGATCGGCTGGAATCGGCCCTGTGCCGCCTGGCCCGACGCGACATGCCATCCCCCTATCGATTCGACGGTCACGGGCAGCTGCGGCTGGTAGCACCGGGGGCCACTTTTGCCGGCATCGTTGATACCGCCTTCAACCAGATCAGGCAAAGCGCTCGATCGAACCCAGCCGTGGCAATCCGCATGCTCGATGCCGTCGCCCAGATCGCTGGCCATGTGAACTGCCTGCAGCAGGCGACATGCCTCCAGCGCCAAGCCGGCATGATCGTCAAAGGCGCGCGAGAAGCTGTGCCGGAAGCGGACGATGTGCTCGCCGTCGAGGTGCGCTTCACCGCGGCAACACGTGCTCTGCGCAATGTTCGCAGCTGACGCACAATGCTTCTCGCCGTCAACTGCTCACTGGGCCGGGCACCTGCGTTGCCTTCGTCGTCAGCAAAGTCGCGCTTTCTGTCGCCCATTGGCACGAACCGCGCCGGCCAAATCCGGTGCATTGGCTGATCAGGTCGGATGGGGACGAGTGAGCAAGTCTGTTCAATAATCAGATTCATAGCCAGGTTAGGAACGAACCGAGGGGGCAGTCAACAACGAGACATGGGAAGCTTTCTTATGGTTTAGGACGTCACGCGGAATACATATTACTGATGCCAAGTGATGATTTTATTTTTCTTACCCGTCAATATAAATAGTGACACCCAGCGCCCGGCAATACACCTCAGAGATCATCGGATCCAGCGCATTGCTGCGCCATTCCAAAATATTGACGAGGGAAGCTCCGATCAACTTTCCGCAACCGCGTAGAAAGTTGAAAATCCCTGGTGGCGTTCGGCGCTTTTTTGCTGCGAAATGCCCCGTGCGCAGCGCCTTTTCAGGCTTTTTAGCCCCTTTTCCCATGTTATGTGCGCAACTCGCCCCTACCCACCAGCTGTTACCGAGCCCTCCACAGGTTTGATAGCACCAACAGCGTGGTCAATTGAGCGGTGCTCTGCATCAGGTGCGTTGCGTTACGCACAATGCTTATTGCGTAATTTATGGCATTGCCACTCATTTGCATTCGAGTTGACTGGCCGTAATCCCTAGTGACGCCCGTGCGCACCCTTGCGCGCAGAATGGGCCGCTTGGTCGACACCGGCGGCGTGCTCATGTTCGCTCATTGGTTAGCTCCTCAAGACGCAACCTGGGTGCTTTACACGAATGGCGCGTGCCTGCGGCACGGGTGCTGTCGATCAACACCAGCTGGCCCGGTCGCTGGGGTCGGCTAGCAACTCATTGATGCTGGCCTCGATGATCCGGTAGCCGACATTGCCATAGAGCTTCTGCCGCCCCTGGTTGAGCACGAAGGTGGGGCTGCCTTCGACCAGCTGCCGGTCTTTGGCATCGAAGTCCGCGCACAGCGCCGCATGGGCAGCGCCACTGTCGATCTGCCGGTGGATGGCGGCAAGGGGCAAGGCTAGGTCCGTTGCTATCGTTTCCTGAACGTTGCGATCGGCGATGT
>JAGGNC010000098.1 GCA_017886405.1 Pseudomonas sp.
CCACTGGAGCCGGCGGCGATGGCCGCCGGGATGATGATAGTCGGCTTGGCGGGTTTGCTCGGTTTGACCCTGTGCAGCTGGCTGGCGGACAAGATCCATCAGCGCTGGCAGACCGGCCGTTTAATGTTTGCTGCGCGGAGCATGCTGATCGCCGCGCTTGCGACGGGTTATGCCTTGCTCGCCGTACGCATTGAAAGTGCTGTGTTTGTGGCGTTGTTCAGCATCGGCTGGTTGTTCGCTTACAACTTCGCCACCTGCGTCTATACCGCGATTCAGGATGTGATCAAACCACGCCTGCGCGCCACCGCCATGGCGCTGTTTTTCGCCGGCCTGTCCCTGCTCGGTGGCGGGTTGGGCCCAGTGGCGGTGGGCATGCTATCGGATCACTACGCCCCTGCGGCGCTGCTCGCAGCAGGGGCCAGTGAAATGAATGAACCCTTTAAGGCGGTCGGTCTGCACAATGCCATGTATCCGATTCCCGCAGCCTTATTGCTGACTATGCTAGCGCTGTTGCCGGCCTCGCGTTGCTTTGTGCCTGATGCCGCGCAGATGCAACGGGGCATGACGGATGACATGCCTGTCTGAGCCCAGCGGCCACACAACAAGAGGCCCGCAACGGCGGGCCTCTTGTTGTGTGGGTATAACCTTTGACTTTTTAGCCAGCCACCAGCACGCGTATTGCCTCTAAGCGCAGCGCCGCTTTGTCGAGCATGGCCAGGCCTTGCTCGCGCAACTTGCGCAGCGCATCGAGTTCGCTGTCACGCACGCTTGGGTTGACCGCTTGCAAGGCTGTCAGGCGCGCTAGTTCTTCATCGGTTTCGGCGGCCAGGCGCCGCTTAGCTTCCTTGACGCGAGTGATGTGGCGGGGTGCGATTGTTTCCTCACCGGCATTGATCAGTGGGTTGAGGCTGTCGCGTTGGGCCTGGACGAATTTATTAGCGCTGGCGCGCGGCACGCTTTCCAGTTGCTCATTAAGCTTCTCGAACGAGACCTTGGCAGCCAGGTCGTTGCCGCTGGCATCGAGCAGACAGCGCAGAGCGATTGGTGGCAGGTAACGGCCCAGTTGCAGGGCGCGAGGGGCCACTACTTCACTGACATAGAGCATTTCCAGCAGCACGGTGCCGGCTTTCAGCGCTTTGTTCTTGATCAGCGCGACGCCGGTATTGCCCATGGAACCGGAACGCACCAGGTCCATGCCGCCTTGCACCATGGGGTGTTCCCAGGTGAGAAACTGCATGTCTTCGCGGGTCAGGGCCATGCCGCGGTCATAGGTGATGGTCACGCCTTCGTCGTCACCCAGGGGGAAGCTGGCATCCAGCATTTTTTCGCCAGGGCGCAGGATCAGGGCATTATCGGAGTGATCTTCACTGTCGATACCGAAGGCGTCGAATAGCTGCTCCATATAGATCGGTAGGGCGAACTGATCGTCCTGTTCGAGAATGGCTTCTACCAGCGCTTCGCCTTCTCCAGCACCGCCGGAGTTGAGTTCCAGCAGGCGGTCGCGGCCCGCGTGCAGCTCGCCCTCAAGGCGCAGGCGCTCGGGGTGGCTTCATCTACCAGTGCTCGCCATTCGCCCTCATCGCCGCTTTCCAGCAGAGGCAGCAGGCGGCTGCCGAACTGATGCTGCAAGGCATTGCCGGTGGGGCAAGTAGCGAGGAAGGCGTTCAGTGCCTGGTGATACCACTGGAATAGGCGCTCTTGCGGGCTGTTTTCCAAGTACGGCACATGCAGCTGGATGCGGTGCTTCTGGCCTATGCGGTCGAGGCGACCGATGCGCTGTTCGAGCAGGTCAGGGTGCGCAGGCAGGTCGAACAGCACCAGGTGGTGGGCGAACTGGAAGTTGCGACCCTCGGAGCCGATTTCCGAACAGATCAGCACCTGGGCGCCGAATTCTTCATCGGCGAAGTAGGCCGCCGCGCGGTCACGTTCGAGGATGCTCATGCCTTCGTGGAACACACTGGCCGGGATGCCTTTGCGCACGCGCAAAGCGTCTTCCAGGTCCATGGCGGTTTCGGCATGGGCACAGATCACCAGCACCTTGAACTTCTTGAGCATCTTCAGGGTGTCGATCAGCCACTCGACGCGCGGGTCGAACTTCCACCAGCGTTGTTCCTCATCAACATCCGGCTGCGCCTGATAGCTGACCTCCGGGTACAGGTCGGCATGCTCGCCGATGGGCAGCTCCATGTATTCGTCGGGGCTGGCCAGTGGGTAGGGGTGCAGCTCACGATCGGGGAAACCTTGCACGGCCGCGCGGGTATTGCGAAACAGCAGACGACCGGTGCCGTGGCGGTCGAGCAGCTCGCGCACCAGGCGCGCCGAGGCTTGGATGTCGCCGTCGCTAACGGCGCCCAGCAGGGCCTCGCCGTCGTTACCGAGGAAGTTGTGGATGGTCTGGTGCGCGGCGTCGGACAGGCGGCCTTTGTCGAGCAGTTCCTGTACGGCTTCAGCAATCGGCTTGTAGTTGGCGCTTTCGGCGCGAAAAGCGGCCAGGTCATGGAAGCGATTAGGGTCGAGCAGGCGCAGGCGGGCGAAGTGGCTGTCCTGACCAAGTTGTTCAGGGGTGGCGGTAAGCAGCAGCACGCCGGGAATGACACCGGCCAACTGCTCGACCAGTGCGTATTCGTCGCTGGCGTGCTCCGGGTGCCAGACCAAGTGGTGCGCTTCGTCGACCACCAACAGGTCCCAGCCCGCAGCAAACAGTGCGTCCTGAGCTTTCTCGTCTTCACACAGCCATTCCAGCGCTACTAGCGCCAGCTGGCAGTCTTCGAACGGATTGCTGGCATCACTCTCGATAAAGCGCTCTTCATCAAACAGGGCGACATCTAAATTGAAGCGCCGGCGCATTTCTACTAGCCACTGGTGCTGCAGGTTCTCCGGCACCAGGATCAACACGCGGTTGGCGCGGCCGGAGAGCAGCTGGCGATGGATCACCAGGCCGGCTTCGATGGTTTTACCCAGGCCTACTTCGTCCGCCAGGAGGACGCGCGGGGCGATGCGGTCAGCGACTTCGCGGGCAATGTGCAGCTGGTGCGCAATCGGTTGCGCGCGGACGCCGCCCAGGCCCCAGAGGCTGGACTGCAACTGGCGGCTGGTGTAATCCAAGGTGTGGTAGCGCAGCGCAAACCAAGGCAGTGGGTCGATCTGGCCGGCGAACAGGCGGTCGCTGGCCAGGCGGAACTGAATAAAGTTCGACAGCTGGGTTTCTGGCAGCGTGACGCTTTCGTGCTGCGCATTGAGGCCGTGATAGACCAGCAGGCCGTCAACATCCTCGACTTCCTGCACGGTCAGCTTCCAGCCCTCGAAGTGGGTGATTTCATCGCCCGGGGAGAAGCGCACGCGGGTCAGCGGTGCATTGCGCAGGGCGTACTGGCGGGTTTCGCCAGTGGCCGGGTAGAGCACGGTGAGCATGCGGCCGTCCAGCATCAGAACGGTGCCCAACCCCAACTCCGCTTCGCTGTCACTGATCCAGCGTTGCCCCGGTTCATACTGCGCCATGCTTGTCTCCCGCGTGAAAAAGCCGACTATGGTAACGGAACCCTAGGCCAAGGCCCAAGGCGCAATGCAGCGCATCGGGCACTTTGTGCATTTAGGTTGATCATAAGTGTAGCGAAACACAGCTCAAGTCGCGGCCTGGACGGCCGACAGGATGATCAAAGGAGTGCGTAAAGATGCTGCCAACTATCCCTCATAGTCTGGCCCCCGTGACTGCCCAGAATGACGTGGTCAAACCGCGCCCGGTAATTCCACCGGTTACCGCCGCAGCCGAAAGCGCCAAGGAAAGTGGCGTGAGCCTGGATAAACGGCACCCGCAAGAGGCGCAGGTGATACTGCGAGAAGAGCAGCGCCGGCGACAGCGCCGACATGGCTATAGCCCCGAAGAGCTGGCCGAAGGCGCAGTGGACGAGGCCGACGCAGCCGAAGTCAGCGAGTTACCGCGGCAGGGGCTGTGGGTGGATGTGGAGGTCTGAGGCGTGCACACTGACCGTTAAGCCCGTGCGAGATTTATCCGTGGATTTATTTGACGACAACCCACTGCAGTTGCCTGGCGCCGAACTGCAGCTTCATACGCAGTGGTTGGACTCTGCAATCGCCGATGACTGGCTGAACGAGTTAAACGCGAAAACACCCTGGCAGCAGCCGCACATCCAGATTTATGGGCGGCAACTGCCGGTGCCGCGCCTGGTGGCTTGGTATGGCGATGCCGAGGCCAGCTACCGCTACTCTGGATTAACCCATCAACCCTTGCCCTGGACGCCATTGCTTGCGCTAATTCGCGCCCAGGTAGAGGTGGCAGTGGGTCAGCCACTAAATGGCGTGCTGCTCAACTATTACCGCGATGGTCAGGATTCCATGGGCTGGCACAGTGATGATGAGGGCGAGCTGGGCGCTAACCCACTGATTGCCTCACTCAACCTGGGTGGCACTCGGCGTTTTGATCTGCGGCGTAAAGGGCAGAGCCGCATCGAGCATTCGTTGCCGCTGCAGCACGGATCGCTGCTGGTCATGCGCGGGCCAACCCAGCATCATTGGCAGCACCAAGTGGCGAAAACGCGCAGCCTCTGTGCGCCTCGTCTGAACCTGACCTTTCGTTTGATCAAGCCGAGCCCATGAGCAAAGACGACAAGCTGATTGATTTCGCGGCTGAGCGCGACAAGCGTATTCATGACCTGCGGGACAAGAAACTCAATGAGATGCGTGATGCATTCGAGCAGGCTCTGCCGCTGCCCAAAGGCAAAAAAAAGCCTAAGGGCAAGCCGAACAAGTCTTGAGGTGGTTGGCCAGTTGGCTGATTTGTTGATCTGGATCAGCTAGGCGCCATCTCGCTTGGGCAGTGTCTGCCGGTTGTTGATCTGGATCAATAGCGCCTCAGTGCCCCCTGTTAGCGTGAAGCCATACCCACATAGGCTTCACGCAGGAGGCCCCCATGTATATTGATGTCGTAGTTCTCGCTGGTATCGGCACCGTCGGTCTGATGGTCGCTTTCTTCGTCGGTTTCGGTTATTTCATCTGGCAGGATTCGCACAAGCGCAAGCAGGGCTGAATCCGCTGAAAGGATCGATTCAACAGCTCGCGAGCTAGCGTCCTGCAAGGTAGAAACCGGCGAGGAAGCAGCGGTTACCAGTGGTAAATGAGCATTACTCAATTCACTCGCGCTTCGGGTCGCGCTAAAGCACGTTAGCCGCTAGCGACTGCCGGCCGGGCTGGTGTTTCAGGCGGTTTTTAATGCAGCAGGGCCGGCGCGCAGCAGGCCTTGAATTGGTTCGAAGGGTCACGCAAGGTAAGTTGGGTGACCGAGGTCGCCCTTTTTATGGCCGGCCACCCATGCGGCCACCCTGCGGACCGTCGCCGCGCGCCGTTAAAGATGATTCCCGATCATTTTCTATGGCCCGGTTTCTATAACGGAACGCGTATCAGCCTGAGCATCCTCCGGGCTGGGCGGCGACTCGATGCGCAGGTAGCTGTCGAGCTTGGCCTGCTGCGCGGCGGTGGTGAACAGGCCGAGCTTGCTGCGCCGCCAGAGAATGTCGTCCGCCTGCATGGCCCACTCTTCCTGGCATAGATAGTCGACTTCGCGGGTGTACAGACCGCCGCCCAAGTGTTCGCCGAGGTCACTGAGGTCGTTTACACCTTTGAGCATCACCCAGCTGCGGCTGCCATAGCTGCTGGCCCAGCGTCGTGCCAATGCAGTGGGCAGCCAGCCAAAGCGTGCGCACAGCGCCTCAACCAGTGCGCTCTGGCTGTCCAGTTGCTCTGCACCTGGCAGCAGGCTGCTGACGGTCCAGCGTGGGCCCATCTTGGCAAAGAAGGGGGCCAGTTGCGCCAGTGCCGATTCGGCAAGCTTGCGGTAGGTGGTGAGCTTGCCGCCGAATACCGAAAGCAGCGGCGCTTCACCGGGATGACCCGACAGCGACAAGGTGTAGTCACGGGTGACTGCAGAGGGGTCGTCCGATTCATCGTCGCACAGCGGTCGCACGCCAGCGTAGGTATGCAGGATATCGCTGCGCTGCACTTGCTTCTTGAAGTGGGCATTGACCACCTTCAGCAGGTAATCGGTTTCTTCTTCAGTGATCGCTACGTTGGCAGGGTCGCCTTTGTATTCGCGGTCCGTGGTGCCGATCAGGGTGAACTGCTCCTGATACGGGATGGCGAAGACGATGCGACGGTCTTCGTTCTGCAGGATGTAGGCCTGTTCGCCTTCGAACAATCGCGGTACGACGATATGGCTGCCCTGAATCAGGCGAATGCCATAGGGCGATTCCTGCTTAAGGTCTTCGCGAATAAATCGGGCTACCCAAGGCCCGGCGGCATTGACCAGGGCGCGGGCGCGGATCGAGAACAGACTGCCGTCGCTGCGCTCCAGATGGATATGCCACAGGCCTTTGCTGCGGCGTGCGCTCACGCAGCGGGTGCGGGTGTGGATGTGCGCGCCTTGCTCGCGGGCGGCCATGGCATTGAGTACCACCAGGCGGGCGTCATCGACCCAGCAATCGGCGTATTCGAAGCCACGGCTGATTTCGGCTTGCAGTGGGCTGCCAGCACCAAAACGCAGGCTGCGCGATCCCGCGAGCTTCTCGCGCTTACCCAGGTGGTCGTATAAAAACAGTCCGGCCCGAATCATCCAGGCCGGCCGCAAGTGCGGGCGGTGCGGCAGGATAAAGCGCATGGGTGTGACGATGTGTGGGGCCTTGGTCAACAGCACTTCACGTTCGGCCAATGCTTCACGCACCAGGCGGAATTCGTAGTGTTCCAGGTAGCGCAGGCCGCCATGGATCAGCTTGCTGCTGGCCGATGAGGTGTGCTGCGCCAGGTCGTCCTTTTCACAAAGGAACACTGAGAGCCCTCGGCCGGCGGCATCGGCGGCGATGCCGACACCATTGATGCCGCCGCCAATTACGGCAAGGTCATAGACTTCAGCGAGTGGGGTGTTGTTGGCAGAATGAGTTGGCATATCGGCACCGAAAGTCAGTATTGAACTTTAAATGTTCGCTTTCGAAAATATGCTAGTCGAATACGCTCAGCTTCGCTACCCCGAAATGCGCTTTCGCGCCCAGTGGTTATCGATTTTTAAACGAAGGCTGTTGGCTTACACCACGTCGAGGTGAACCTTGTACTCGGCAAGCAGGCGGTTGATCACTGCAGAAGGAGCGGCGTCGGTAAACAAGCGATTTACCAGCGCGATCGATCCAAGGCGGACCACGGCATTGCGGCCAAACTTGCTGGAGTCGACAGCGAGGAATACCTGCCGGGCATTGCTGATAATGGCTTGCGAGACCCGCACTTCCTGATAGTCAAAATCGAGCAGGCTGCCGTCTTCATCGATGCCGCTGATGCCGACTAGAGCGAAATCGACCTTGAACTGCTGGATAAAATCTACCGCCGCCTGGCCGACTACGCCGCCGTCACTGCGCACGGTGCCGCCGGCCAGTAGCACCTCGAAATCGGCTTTTGCGCTGAGTTGCGCGGCCACATGCAGGTTGTTGGTGATGATCTTCAGGCCCTTGTGGCCCAGCAGCTCGCGGGCAATCGCCTCGGTGGTGGTGCCGATATTGATAAACAGCGACGCGTGGTCAGGGATATGCGCGGC
>JAGGNC010000002.1 GCA_017886405.1 Pseudomonas sp.
AGGCTGATCCTGGTTTGTTTCAGGAGGCTTTCGACCAGCATATCGTTATCGTCAGCCCCACCACCTTACTGGCGACCCTGCGGGTGATCGACAGCCTATGGCGGCAGGAACGGCAAAGCCAAAATGCCCGTGAAATTGCGGAGCGCGCCGGGGCGCTGTACGACAAGTTTGTTGCTTTTATCCAGGATCTGGATGAAGTGGGCGCACGCCTGCAGCAGCTAGATAAGGCCTATGCCGGCGCGCGCAACAAGCTGTGCGACGGGCGCGGCAATATCATCAGTCGAGTGGAAAATCTCAAACTGCTTGGTGCCCGTGCCAGTAAGAGTTTGCCTATCGATTTACTCGAACAAGCAGCTGGGGTGATGGTGCTGGATGATGAGGCGGTCGAGTAGGGCGCATATGTCACTCGTTAGCTGCAGCGACCACCTGTAAGTCAGCACCTATAACTTTCTCTGGCCTGTTTTAGATACCAGTATCCCGCGCACGTGCAGTGCTGCCAGTGACTAGTACCCGTTTATCACGCGGGCTGAAAAGCTCGGCCGCCCTTTATATCATTCAGCGATTTTCTGCAGGAGGTGGAGGGCTTGGCCGTGCAAAAGTTCACGGGACATAGGCAATAAAAAAGCCGACCCAGAGACTGGATCGGCTTTTCATAGCCTTGTGAGCTATTACTTGCGGCTGGCTTTTTCCAGCATACGCAGAGCGCGCTCATTGGCTTCGTCAGCAGTTTGCTGAGCCTTCTGAGCAGCAGCCATAGCGTCATCAGCCATACGGTAGGCATCGTCAGCACGGGCTTGAGCGCGAGCAGCTGCATCTTCAGTTGAAGTCAGGCGAGCTTCAGTTTCTTTGGACATGCTGCTGCAACCGGTAACCAGAACTGCGGCTAATGCCAGAGCGGACAACTTAAGAACGTTATTCATCGTATTCCCCTTGAGGTGTATTTTTCCATAAGAGCAATTTCCTAAACCTAGGAAATTAGCCGGCGTATATATTACATGTAACTTGTAGTAAGTAAACGGAGGCAAAGCAAGGCGCCCATCTATTTTTGCATGCTGAGAAATAAACTACGTTAACGATTTTTTTGGTTAAAAAGTAATCACTTTATCGGGTTGGCTTTCTCAATCCTGCGTTTGGCTTTAGTCTGCGCTGCGTTTACTCAGCGGGTATTAAGTACTGCGGCGGCGGCGATCCACCAGGTCATTTCACGGCCAGTATGCTCGTACGCTTCTCGATACCGCTAAAACTGGCATTGGCCAGACCCAAGCAGCCGCTGTCGTGGTTACTATTTTTGCTGAGGCGTTTATCCGGAGTGGGCTTTACCTAGGCTGCCAAACGGTAGTTGAGCGCACTGCTGTTCAAGCTGCTGAAAAGTCTATTGTCCAGCGCCGATTCAAAGCAGCAGTAATGTCGCGGCACCCGCCAGCATGCCTGCCGCCATGACTGGCAAGGTTAGTAGCGCCAGCTTGCGGCCACCGATCACTGCAACCAGAAAAGCTTTGACCAAGCTGTTACTCAGCGCGGCGAGAAAAATCCCCTGCACGGCCACCTGTGCATTCAGTTCGCCCTGTGCGCTGCGTGCCAGCGACAGGGTGATGGCATCGACATCGGCCAGCCCCGAGAGCACTGCAACCAGGTACACGCCGACATCGCCGAGCCAGCGTTGCGCGCCTTCGACCAGCAATAGGATTAACCCCAGCAGCGCGGCAAAGCGCAGTGCGGGTCCCAGTTCGAAGGGGTTTTTCAGCGGCGGTTCGGCTGCCTCCTCACTCTCCGTGCCGGCGCGCCGGAAGTACAGTAATGCACCGCCGGCATAGACCAGGGTGGCAACACCTAGGGGCCAAACCAGGTGCGGCAGCAGGCTGGCGTTGACTAGGCCGACTTCCAGCAGGATGCGTGGAAACATCAATGTGGAGGTAGCGAGTAGGCCGCAGGCCAAAAGGGCGTGCAAGTTTCGCCCTGGAGCCAATCGCGCCAGTGTTACGGTCATGGCGGTGGAGGACACCACACCTCCCAGCAGTGCTGTGATTAGCAGGCCCTGGCGCATACCTACCAGACGAATTGCTACATAGGCGGCAAAGCCGATGCTGGCGATCAGCACCACCATCCACCAGATGGCGTAAGGGTTGAATGCCTGCCAGGGGCCGTAGCCTTGGTTAGGTAGCGCCGGCAGCAGCACCACAGAAATAAACAGCAGTTTCAGTGCGCCGGACAATTCCGCTTCACTGAGTCGCTGCAGCGCACTGTGCAACGATTGTTTGAGGTTCAGCAGCAGTGCCACTGCTACCGCACCGGCTGCGGCCAGGCCGGCATAACCTGCCATAGCAAGGCTGCCAAGCAGGAAGGTTAATAGCAGCGCCACTTCGCTGGTGAGGCCCATATCTCCCATGCGTTGCAGTTCGCCAAAGTAGGAGGCCACCACGAGAATGGCAAAGCCGGCGAAGATCACTGCCCAGGCGACCACGCTGAAGTGGTTGCCGATCAGCATGGCAAAGGCTCCGAGCAAGCTGCTCAGGGCGAACGTGCGAATCCCTGCTACCAGTTGTGTGTCTTCGCTATTGCGATCCTGCCAACTGCGTTCAGCGCCAATCAGCAGGCCGGCGGCCAAGGCACTGGCGAAATTCAGTAAGGTATCGAGGGCTTCGGGCATCGCTTCGTCCTGAGCAGAAGACTGCTAGCAGTCTAGTCAGTGAGCTTGCGGCTGTATTGCGACAAATCAGTGTATTGCGGCGTCGTTGGGCAAGATTGTTCAAGACGACGCGACCGCGATCCGGCACGCTATTGGGCACAAGGAGGGCGCATGAGCCGTTTGCAACACTTTCTTTATGGTGGTCGTGACAGCATCCCGATGATCGTCGGCATCCTGCCGTTCGGTTTGATCTTCGGCGCAATGGCGAGCGTGGCTGGGCTCAGCCTCGGCCAGGCGCTGGGTATGTCTTTGCTGGTGTACGCAGGCTCTGCGCAATTTATTGCCATCAGCCTGCTGACCCTAGGCAGCGGTGCAGTGGTGATTTTGTTTACCACGTTGATCGTCAATCTGCGCCATGTGCTCTACAGCGCGGCGCTGCAACCTTATGTGGGTTTGCTTGCGCAGCGCTGGCGCGTGCTGTTGGCATTCGGCCTGACAGATGAAACTTTTGCCGTGGTGCAGCGGTACTACTTGGCGCGCGGCATGACCGAACATGGTCAGTGGTATCACGCCGGTGTGGCGCTGGCGCTGTATGTGTCGTGGGTAGGCAGTTCGCTGGTGGGTGCGTTATTGGGTCAACGTGTGCCGAATCTGGCGGGTTGGGGGTTGGATTTCGCTATGTTGGCGACGTTTATAGGTATCGTCGTGCCGGCGTTGCGTAACCAACCTCAGATCGCTGCGGCCTTGGTGGCAGGTGCGGTGGCGCTGCTGTGCCATGCCTGGCCCTACAAGTTGGGGCTGATGGCGGCCGCGTTCAGCGGTATCGCGATTGGCGTGCTGCTTGAGCGCCTCAACGCGCCGGCAGCTCTTGGGGGGCAGGACTGATGGATATCTGGTTGCTGATTGTTGGCATGGCGCTAATCACCTTTGCAATGCGCTTCAGCTTGTTTGCTTTTCCTGAGCTGCGTTTCCCACCGTTGGTGCGTCAGGGTTTGCACTTCGTGCCGACGGCTGTGCTGAGCGCCATTGTGCTGCCGGGCATGCTGATACCTGATGGTCAGCAGTGGGCATTCAATCTGCACAATGCCTACTTGTTGGCAGGCCTGGCGACGATAGCCATTGCCGCCCTGACGCGGCACCTACTGGCCACCATCGGCGGTGGGCTGCTGGTGTTCTTTATCTTGCGTGGGTTACTCGGTCAGCTGCCGTTGTAAGTCCGGCTTATGTGGCGTAACTGCAGGAAAAGTAAGCCTGGCTGTGGCGTTGTCGGGTGTTAATGCAGTCAAATGCCAATTGTCTGCTGTCGCTCATCACAGGCTTAAGATGAAGTGGCAACAGACCCTAACGCTGATCACTGCAGACAGGTACTCGGACGATGACCGAACAATCACAATTCGCTTTGCTGAGTAAAAAGCGCTTTTTGCCGTTTTTCTTGACCCAGTTACTGGGGGCTTTTAACGACAACATCTTCAAGCAATCACTGATTCTCGCCATTCTGTTTAAGATCAGTTCTGGGGCCGACAAAGCCTTGCTAATCAATCTGTGCGCCATGCTGTTTATCCTGCCGTTTTTCCTGTTCTCGGCCCTTGGTGGCCAGTTGGGTGAGAAGTTCGCCAAGGATGCGCTGATCCGCAAGATTAAGTTCGCTGAGATTGTGATCATGCTGCTGGGTGGTGCCGGTGTGCTGCTCGGTAGTCTGCCGATGATGCTCGCTGTGCTATTTGCCATGGGCACTCAATCGGCATTGTTCGGTCCGGTGAAGTACTCGATTCTGCCGCAGCATCTAGAAGAACATGAGCTAGTGGGCGGTAACGCTCTGGTGGAAATGGGCACATTCCTGGCCATTCTTGCTGGCACCATTGGCGCTGGCATCATCATGGCCAGCAGCGGCTATGCGAATATCGTCGCGGCAAGCGTGGTGTTGGTGGCGGTGCTGGGTTACTTGGCTAGCCGGGGCATTCCCGCCGCAGCTGCGGCCATGCCGCAGCTCACGCTGGACTGGAACATCCTGCGTCAGTCCTGGTTGATCATGAAGCTCGGCCTGGGCCAGCGCCCAGCCGTCTCGCGTTCGCTGGTGGGCAACTCCTGGTTCTGGTTTCTCGGGGCGGTTTACCTGACGCAGATCCCAGCGTATGCCAAAGATTGGCTGTACGGCGATGAAAGCGTAGTGACCCTGATTCTCACCGTGTTCTCGGTCGGTATCGCCTTGGGCTCAATGCTCTGCGAGCGCATGAGCGGGCACAAGGTGGAAATTGGCTTGGTGCCGTTTGGCTCGATTGGCCTAACGGTGTTCGGCATCCTGCTGTGGTGGTTTTCCGGTGGTTTCCCCGAGGCAGTCGTCGCACATGACTGGCTTGAGGTGCTGAGTTATGGCCAGGCCTGGTGGATTCTTGGCTCGATCCTGGGTATTGGTCTGTTTGGCGGTTTCTATATCGTGCCGCTGTATGCGCTGATCCAGTCGCGCACGGTTGCGCAAGAGCGGGCGCGAGTGATTGCCGCCAACAACATCCTCAATGCGCTGTTTATGGTGGCGTCGGCGATTGTCTCGATCCTGTTTCTCAGCGTTGCCGAACTGTCGATCCCGCAGCTTTTTCTGACTATTTCGCTGATGAACATCGCAGTCAATAGCTACATCTTCAAGATCGTTCCTGAATTCAGCATGCGCTTTATGATCTGGCTGCTCAGCCACTCGATGTACCGGGTTGAGCACAAGGGGCTGGAGGCGATTCCGGATGAGGGTGCGGCGGTGCTGGTGTGCAACCACGTGTCGTTTGTCGATGCTCTGCTTATAGGCGGTGCGGTGCGCCGGCCGGTGCGCTTTGTTATGTATTACAAGATCTACAACCTGCCGGTGCTCAACTTTATCTTCCGTACCGCCGGCACCGTGCCGATTGCCGGGCGCAGCGAAGACCTGCTGATCTATGACGCCGCGTTCAAGAAAATCGCCGAGTACCTGCGCAATGGCGAAGTGGTGTGCATCTTCCCGGAAGGCAAACTCACCACCGATGGCGAACTCAATGAGTTCAAGAACGGCATCGAGCGCATCATCGAGGCTAACCCTGTGCCGGTGATCCCCATGGCTTTGCAGGGCTTGTGGGGCAGCTTTTTTAGCCGGGCACCGCACAAAGGATTGTTCAAGCGCCTGTGGTCGCGCATTACTGTGGTGGCCGGTACGCCGGTGGCGGCCGAGGTGGCCAAGTGCGAGCGTTTGCAGGCACAGGTTGCCGCATTACGCGGTGATCGCCGTTGAGTTGTGCGCACGAAAATATGGCTAATAGCAGGCTGTGTGAAATAACCAGGCATGCCTGAGCGTGTTTGGATTGACGCAAGCACAGAGGATCGATAGTGGACTTCTCTGCGCTTGCGCGCCTCCAGCTTAGATGCCTTGCGGAATCTCTTCGCCACCCAGCGCTTCAAACAGTGCCGGTAGGAATTCCACCAGGGTTAGCATCATCAGGGTAAAACTGGCGTCCTGCTGGCCAAGGGCGTCATCGCCGCCATCCTGTTCGGCCTGATCCTGCAGCAGGTCTTCGAAGCGCAAGCGCTTGACCACCAGCTTGTCGTCTAGCACGAAGGACAGTTTGTCCTGCCAAGCCAGGGACAGTTGGGTGACCTGCTTGCCTGAGGTCATGTGCAACTGAATTTCATCGCTGGTTAGGTCCTGGCGCTTGCAGCGCACGGTACCGCCTTCTTCATGGGTATCGCGCAGTTCGCATTCATCCAGAACACTGAAGTCGGCAGCGGCCTGTTGCCCTTTTACCCAGTCGGTCATGGTCGCTCCCGGCGCTATCTTCACCGTCAGCGGCCGCACCGGCAGCGAGCCGATGGCTTCGCGCAGGGTAGAAAGCAAGTCCTCGGCGCGTTTCGGGCTGGAGGCGTCAACCAGGATCAGCCCTTGCTTAGGTGCGATGGCGGCGAAGGTGGCGGATTTGCGGATAAAGGCGCGCGGCAGGAAGGTCTGCACGATTTCATCTTTGAGCTGGTCACGCTCTTTCTTGTAAACCTTGCGCATCTGCTCGGCCTCGATCTCGTCGACCTTGTCCTTCAGCGCATCGCGTATCACGCTGCCCGGCAGAATGCGTTCTTCCTTGCGAGCGGCAATCAGCAGGAAATCACCGCTGACATGCACCAACGGTGCGTCACCACCCTTACCAAAGGGAGCAATAAAACCGTAGGTGCTGAGCTCCTGGCTGGCGCACGAGCGGGCCGGTTTTGCTGCCAATGCCGTTTCCAGGGCTTCGGCATCAAAAGGGATATCTTGGGTGAGACGATAAACCAGCAGGTTACGAAACCACATAAGGGGGTGTATCTCCATTTTCAGTCCCGCCGGCAGCGGCAGGTATCACAAGTCGTCAGTACCCGTTACAGGTGCCGTTTCAGGGTGTCCGTAGCTGTAAGAGCCGTTGGATAACCTGTGCGTTGCATTCGAGGCGCATTATTCCCCGAGCAGTGCGCGAGGCCAAGGCTGAGTTAAGGTCTTTTGCCGTTTCGTCGCGAGCCGCGTGAACGAGACGGCAACAGACATAAGCCTTTGCTGCATCAATATTTTTTTTTCGAAACAGTGCTTGCCAAGGTGCGGATGGCTCTCTAGAATGCGGCCCACTTCGAGAGTGAAGGGTGATTAGCTCAGCTGGGAGAGCAGCTGCCTTACAAGCAGCGGGTCGGCGGTTCGATCCCGTCATCACCCACCACTCTTGTGAAACGGACGTAAGTCCACCGACGCGCAGCGGTAGTTCAGTCGGTTAGAATACCGGCCTGTCACGCCGGGGGTCGCGGGTTCGAGTCCCGTCCGCTGCGCCATATTTTCCATGCCGAGTTCGCCCGGTATGAGGTGGAAAAGCTTAACAGCTGATCTGTCAGATGAAGCAAGAGTTGTACGGACGAAAGTCCACCGACATGCAGCGGTAGTTCAGTCGGTTAGAATACCGGCCTGTCACGCCGGGGGTCGCGGGT
>JAGGNC010000077.1 GCA_017886405.1 Pseudomonas sp.
ATGCGCGTGCCTTTTTGGAGGGCTGGAAAGGCCATCTGGTGGTCGATGACTATGCGGGCTATAAAGCCCTGTTCGCGGCCGGCGCTGTCGCGCTATGCGCAACGCGCGATCTTGCCGATCGACAACAACCCGGTTGAAAACGTTATCCGGCCGCTCGCCTTGGGCAAAAAGAACGGGTTATTCACCAGCTCCGAACGCTCCGAACGCAGCGCCGCCGCGATCCAAAGCCTGCTGGCTACCGTCAAACGCAACGACATCGAGCCTACGGCGTGGCTTAAAGACACGCGGGAAAAACGCCCCGCTTGGCCAAATAACCGGATTGACGAGCTATTGCTGCTGGGTCTGGTTGCTGAGTAAAGGTGGAGCGGCGGGACGCTTATGATGCGCATGCCCATCAACTCGCGTGGGTGGCGCCTCAAGCGGATAAACCGGCGGGGGAGTTACCGCGCCCCTCCCTGACCCAGCCTCACCGCTTTATCGCCTCGCTGTTGGGCCCCAAGCACATATCCAAAACACCGGGCTAGCGAATAGGATCGCCTTCGACGAACAAGGATTGCTTCGCCGCCTCACTAACCGCCACGACGGCCGAATGGGTAAGCCTGCGCTCAATAATCGTCTGGCGGGTGAGATGCAGCCGTTCGGCGGCACGGGTAATGCCCCCGGCCTTAGCGACGCTCCAAAAATAGTGCAGCTGTTTGTCGTTCAGCATGGGAGGTGAGGCCCACCATCGGTCTGTAACGAATTAATCGCAAAGAATTATCTGCTTTTCTTGATGTAGAAAAAAACCTAGCATTACCTGCTGTAACCCCGCATCGGGGCTAAAGGAGCATGGGATGCACGTCGACATCCAGACCCGCGATATCACGCTGACCGATGAGTTGCGCGCCCATATGGAGCGACGGTTGCAGCTCGCCTCGAGCCATTTTCAGGATCAGGCGCTGCTGACCACCGTCTGCCTGTCCGGTGAGAGCGGGGACAGCGGCGAGGGCCGCCACTGTTACCTGCCAATTCGTGCCAAGGGCTACCCCG
Source organism: Pseudomonas sp. (assembly GCA_017886405.1). Classification (GTDB taxonomy): domain Bacteria; phylum Pseudomonadota; class Gammaproteobacteria; order Pseudomonadales; family Pseudomonadaceae; genus Aquipseudomonas. The sequence continues at coordinate 1,030 of JAGGNC010000077.1, forward strand.
ATGTGGCCATCGAAGACATCGAGACAGGCCTCTATATCGCGATTAATCGCGCAGTGTCGCGCGCCGGACGAATGCTGGAGCGCCAGTGGCAGCGTGCCCACAAGCATCTGAATGGGTCACTTCAGTGCGTTTGACGCACCCTCTCTACCGGGGCCAGCGCGTCGCGCTGCTTACCCAGCACGGCAAGGAAACGGTACTCGCGCCAGTGCTGGAGCTCGCGCTCGACTGTCGGCTGGACCTTGTCACCGGCTATGATACCGACCTGCTCGGGACCTTTAGCCGCGACATCCCGCGTGCTGGCACCCAGCTCGAAGCGGCGCGCCAGAAGGCGCGCATCGGCATGCAGCTTTCCGGACTGGCACTGGGGCTTGCCAGCGAAGGTGCCTTTGGCCCTGATCCCTTCTCGGGAATGTTTCCCTGGAACGTGGAAGTGCTGATTTTCATCGATGACCACCGCGCAATCGAGGTGGTCGGCGTCGCCCAGGGCCATGCAAAGAGCGCCCACCTGCAGACGGCTAGCTGGGCCGAGGCCGAAGCCTTCGCCCAGCAAACGGGATTTCCCGAGCATCATCTGCTGTTGCGTCCAGACAGCGAGGCCGATCCGCGGATACGCAAAGGTATCGCCTGCTGGGCGACGCTGGAGGCCGCCTTCGCCTGGGCGCGAGAGCAATCGGCCAGCGGGCAGATTTTTATCGAAATCGACGGGCGTGCCCATGCCAATCCCACGCGTATGGAGACTATCCGCCGCGCGGCCGAGGATCTGGCAAACAAACTCTGCTCACTGTGTCCCGCCTGCAGTTCGCCGGGGTTCTGGAGCGTCCAGTGCGAGCCTGGGCTGCGTTGTGCGGACTGTGATGCGCCGACCCGCGAAACCCGCGCCGAGGTGCATGGATGCCTTAAGTGCGCGCATCGCGAGACCCGCGCGCGCACCGACCGGCAATACGCCGCCCCGCGCCATTGCGACTACTGCAACCCATGAGGAGCCCTCCATGAGCAGGACGCGCCTGACTTTACCCGCCCCGGCGACGGGCACCTGCATCTGCTCGCTGGGGGAACGACTGCGCGGCGACTCATCGAAACAGCGCCTATGCAGGCGAGATGATGTGGGGCGTGCTCGCTGCTAGCAGCTTTTTCAACCCGCGCGGCATGCCTGTGTGCCCGCGATAACCACTTCAAGGATTTTCCAGATGACAAAGATCACTGACAACATGCGCAAATATTCCTCCCTGGTGGTGGATGGCGTCGAGTCCGCGCCGGCGCGCGCCATGCTGCGCGCCGTCGGCTTCACGGATGATGACTTCAAGAAGCCGCAGATCGGCATCGCCTCGACCTGGGCCAATGTCACACCCTGCAACATGCACATCGACAAGCTCGCGGAAGAGGCCGAAAAGGGTGCCAATGCCGCGGGTGGCAAGGCCGTGATCTTCAACACCATTACCATATCGGACGGCATCGCCAATGGCACCGAGGGCATGAAGTATTCGTTGGTGTCGCGTGAGGTCATCGCCGACTCCATCGAAACCGTGGTCGGCTGCGAAGGCTTCGATGGTCTGGTTGCCGTGGGTGGCTGCGACAAGAACATGCCCGGCTGCCTGATCGGCATGGCGCGGCTGAACCGCCCCGCTATCTTCGTTTATGGCGGCACCATCAAACCCGGTTACGGCCATACCGATATTATTTCGGTGTTCGAGGCCGTGGGTCAGCATGCCAAGGGCGATCTCGACCTGATCCAGCTTAAGCAGATCGAAGACACCGCCATCCCCGGGCCGGGCTCCTGCGGCGGCATGTACACCGCCAATACCATGGCCTCGGCCATCGAAGCCCTGGGTATGTCGCTGCCAGGCTCGTCGGCGCAGGACGCGACTTCCTCAGACAAAGCCTCGGACTGCTTCCGCGCCGGCCAGCAGGTGCTGGAATTGCTCGCTCGCGACATCAAACCGCGCGACATCATGACGCGCAAGGCCTTCGAGAACGCCATCCGCGTCATCATCGCGCTGGCCGGTTCCACCAACGGCGTACTGCACTTGTTGGCCATGGCGCATGCCGTCGATGTGCCACTGACCCTCGAGGATTTCACGGAAATCGGCAAGACCACACCGGTGCTGGCCGACCTACGCCCCTCTGGCCAGTACATGATGTCCGAACTGGTCGCCATCGGTGGCATCCAGCCGCTGATGAAGCGCCTGCTCGATGCCGGCCTGCTGCACGGCGATACGCTCACCGTCACCGGCAAGACACTGGCTGAGAACTTGGCCGACGTCGCCGACTACCCGGTCGGGCAGGACATCATTCGTCCCTTCGATAATCCGATCAAGAAGGACTCGCACCTGGTCATCCTGCACGGCAACCTGTCGCCGACCGGTGCCGTGGCCAAGATCACCGGCAAGGAAGGTCTGCGCTTCGAAGGCACGGCGCGGGTCTACCACGGCGAGGAAGCGGCCCTGGCCGGCATCCTCAATGGCGATGTGGTCGCCGGCGATGTCATCGTAATCCGTTACGAAGGCCCTAGGGGCGGCCCGGGCATGCGCGAAATGCTGTCGCCAACCTCGGCGGTGATGGGCAAGGGACTCGGCAAAGAAGTCGCGCTGATTACCGATGGCCGTTTCTCCGGCGGCTCGCACGGTTTCGTGGTCGGTCACATTACTCCGGAAGCCTTTGACGGCGGCCCGATTGCACTGGTCGAGAACGGTGATGCCATCACCATTGATGCCGAGACCCGCGAGATCAGCCTTGCCGTGTCGGATGCCGTGCTAGCCGAACGCCGCGCACGCTGGACGCAACCGGCACCGCTCTACACGCGAGGTGTGCTGGCCAAGTACGCCAAGCTGGTATCCAGCGCCTCGGAAGGTGCCGTCACCGACAAATAAGCGGGCGTCATGCATAACTTCAGCGGCTGGATGACGGTCTTGGCACTTGAGGCTTTTGCTTATGCACGCAATGCTGGAGTGGTGAGGGTGGTTTTCTGCCGGCTGAAGGAGGTGCGGGTGCTTATGCACGGCGGCGGTGGTATCGCCGCACTCTCGGCCAACCGCTTCGGACGCGTGAGTCCCACCTCGGCAGCCCATGTGATCGCAGCGGTTGGCGGTGCGCTGGGCTGCGTCATCGACGGTGGTTCGTGCAAGGTGGGTTTTGAGTCCATCATCCTCGATCTCAGTGGGCAGTACCCTCGGGTGCTGCGTCCGGGCGGTGATGCCCGACGTGCTTACTCGTATCCTCGGCGCGTCGCTCTCCATGGGCGCGGGCGACGGCCCACGGGTACCGGGTTGCCTGGCATCGCATTACGCACCGGATACCCCGCTGCTGCTAATGGAGATGGCGCACATTGAGGCGGCGGCCCAGTCATTGCTGAACCTCGGGCAAGCGGTTGCAGTGCTGTCAATGCATGCCCCTGCAATCAACCAGGTCGGCTGCCGCTGGCTGATGATGCCCGTCGATCCCCAGGAGTACGGGCAGGTACTTTATGCGCGCCTGCGCGAAGTCGATACCTGGGGTTGTCGCTGCGTTCTAGTCCAATTACCCTCCGCAATAATGGCGTGGGAAGCCGTGCGCGATCGTTTGCAACGTGCGGCTGGCGGCAGGCAGGACGGGCGAGCTTGCGCATGAGCATGTTGCTGCTGGTTCGCAGTTTGGAGAATTTGGCGCACCGCTGTATCGAGCTGAACGGCTTCTTCGCATGTCCACAGCCGCCACGCGTTCGCGCGACCCAAACCAGTCAGTCGTGAAAGGCCAAAAGCAGCCACTCAACACTTCAGCTGCATGATGCAGTGGGCGCAGATAAGAAGAGGAGCTCGCTGCTTGTTACGTGCAAAGCAAGTAGCGAATCCTTGCATGCGACAAGACAGCGTTTCAATTCTTAGTCGTGAGCATGACCGTGGCTTTCGACTTCAGACTGGGTTTGCGGCTCGCCGCCGCCACATGCCGACAGCAGGCCAAGCAGGCAAACCAGCAGAAGCGAGCGACCCAGGGTAGTTGTGCTTTTCATCGTGTATTCCTTTCAATTTCGATCATGGATGTAGCGCCCCTGCCTCATCAGATGCAGGGGCTTTTTGCCTTAGATGACGCGTTTGATGCTCAAGTACTCGCCCTTGGTTTTGAGCGTGATGGTCACGTCGCTGTTGCTGCGGTTGCGCCAAAACCAGCCGTGGGTGCCGTCGAAGATGGCAGTGAATTCGCCCTTGTCGCCCTTGACCTGCTTAGCCTTGCTGTAGCTGTGGTAGAAGCCATTCGGGGCGTTGTAAGGCTCGCCGTGGGTGTCGTGGTTGACCGGCATGCCATTGGTTGTCCACTCGTAACTGACCGTAGCCGTGTTCAGCATTTCAAGTTTGATTTCACTGGCCTCACCCGGTTTCAGTGTCACGGTCATCTCATCGGATTTCAGGGTTGGCTCAGGCGCAGATACGGGCGCGGCCACAGGTGCTGCCGCCACTGGTTCTTGGGCAACAGGCGGAACAGGCACCGGGGCTTGAGCAACCGCAGTCGCAGCGGGTTGAACCGCTGCATCCACTGCCGCTTCTTCGGCCAGGGTTATCTTCATTTCGCCCATCTGGGTCAGGCCGAGTAAGCGGCCAGCCCCCGTTGGGTCGATGGCGTATTCGGACGGCATCACGACGGTGACCAATAAAACGGCGGCAACACTTATTGCTATTAAGGTGGAGCGCAGCAGTTGGCGGCTGGTCGGCAAGTCGCTTTGGGTCGGAAGTTTGGTGTTGTACATGCTGAGAATTCCTTACTGAGAGACGATCAGGCCGGTGAGGTGGTAACCCATTAAGAGGAAACCGGCGCTCATAATGGCGACGTTGGCGGTGTAGGCATGGCGCCAGAAGCTGGCGGTGCGTCGCCAGTAGCCCATGACAATCAGAATGGCGCTCAGGGCCAAGAGTTGACCGATTTCTACGCCGACGTTGAAGGCAATCAGGTTGGCGATCAGGCCGTCTGCCGAGATCTCGTATTCTTGGATCTTGGTCGCTAGACCAAAGCCGTGCAGCAAGCCGAAAATCAGCGTGGCCGCTTTGGTGTTCGGCTGGTGACCGAACCAGCGCTGGAATGCACCCAGGTTATCGAGCGCCTTGTACACCACCGAGAAACCGATGATGGCGTCGATCACATAGGCGCTGATGCTGATTTCCGCCAATACGCCCAGCAACAGCGTCACGGTGTGGCCCACGGCGAACAGGGTGACGTAAAGCCCCACGTCTTTCAGGCGGTAGAGAAAGAAGATCACCCCGAAGAGGAACAGCAGATGGTCGTAGCCGGTGATCATGTGCTTGGCGCCCATGTAGATAAACGGCAGCACCATCACCCCGGAGCTTTCCTGGATAAAGCCCTTGTCGCCCTCGGCAACAGCGTGGGCCAGTGCGTCAGGCATGCCGAGAAACAGCAATGCTATGAACAACAGCAACAGTAGTAGCGAGCGATGCGGGCGCACGGCAGATGCGTCCATTGCGCCCATAGATAGCGAATGCATGGTTGAGTCCTATATTGCAGTGGTCTTGGGCCGCACAGCGGCCTGTGTCAGAGCACGGATGTGGCGCGTGGTGGCCGCTCGATCAGGAAGATCGGGCTGGGGGGAATGGAGTGGCGCGGGGCATCTATCGGCTGCGCCCGCTCTGGCTGCGTGCTGATGCTCAGCAGCGTGGTCAGGTGCGGTGTTTCGTGCACATGGTCGGCTGTCAGCGAGAAATGGTAGTGATCCGCGCATGCCGCGCAGGCAAATGCGCCGTCGCCGTGAGCTTGCGAATGCGCACCGTCATTACCGCTCCAGGCGGGCTGACTCGCCCCCATAAACAGCGCAGAGGTATGCCCGGCCCAGGCCATCAAGATGGCGAGAGCAAGGGCAAAAATCACCTTGGCGCTGAGGGGATTGCTGAGCATGTCGTGGTTCTTTGAATGCCTACGCGGTTGGCTTTTCTGGAGGGATGGTCGGTTTGACCATATCCCCCCCAGGGGGATAGCATGCGAGCGTAATTCATCGACGCATGAGACTCAAGGCATGAGCGATCACGAACACGGTCATCAGCACCAAAGTCATAAGGACATCATCAAAAGGTTGAGGCGTGCGGAGGGCCACCTGCGCAGCATCGTTACCATGATCGAAGACAGCCGGGCCTGCGTCGACATCGCTCAGCAGCTGCATGCCGTGGAAAAAGCCGTTTGCCAGGCCAAGCGTGTGCTTATCCAAGACCATATCGACCACTGCCTGGAGCACACGGTCGAAGCGCTCGCCACGGGCGAGCACGCTCCGCTGGAAGACTTCAAACAGATAACCAAGTACCTCTGAGAATAACCCGTAAAGCCAAGGGCCTTAGCGCGCCATCGCTTCCACGCGAGCGGCCGACAACGCCTGGCTTGTCAATTTGGCGAATAGGCCGTCGAGGGTGCGCGCCCGGGCAATCAGGTGCTTTCTGTGCGCGTCAGGTCGCCATTGTGAATGGCAGCAGACTGCTTCGATAATTCGCCTACCATCTCGGTACTCT
>JAGGNC010000204.1 GCA_017886405.1 Pseudomonas sp.
TGGTGTTTTTAGCCAGCGTGCCGGTGTTCGATGATGTGTTGTTGCTTGTGCGCCGAGTGCTGCGCAAGTAACTCGATCAGCAGCCAAAGCCATGCTGGTTGCGGTAGAGCACTATCATTTTTTGGGCATCTCTTGAAACAGCGCGCCGGCGGTGAAGCTGCCGACCTGGCGGTCGTTTTTGATGTACAACCCGTCGGTGATTTGTTCGTGGATAAAGCGCAGTTGCTGGGCCCCACGTCACGCTTTAGGCGATGCGCGGTTCGTTAATCATTCACTGTCGCACTAGACAAGCCAAACCTACCCAGGCTGTCGATTGATCATCTCTTTAGCGGGCCTCATTTCACCGCAATGCCGTTGAAGATGATCCGGATATGGTCAAGCCGAGCTATGGTTTTTGCTACGGCCCTAGCGAATGGCTTAGCGAAAAAGCCTGTAATTCTTCAGCGCGGTTGTAACGTCTGCGCTTCTCGCTGCTCTAGTTGAATGCCGGTGCGCAAATACTTGTGCCCCGGCAACCCTATATCACCTGAGGAATACGCACATGACCATTAAAACTGCTGCGGCTGGTGCTGCTATCGCCTTCGCTGCTGCTGCCATGTTTGCCGGCATGACCGGAACTGTTGTCGCAGCAGAAGAGGCGTCTGTGCATTGCTACGGCGTGACCTCCTGCAAAGGTCAGAACGACTGCAAGACTGCTGAGAACAGCTGCAAAGGCCAGGCAGTTTGCAAGGGCCACGGCTTCAAGGCCATGACTCAGGCTGAGTGCGATGCGGCTGGTGGTACTGTCGGCGAGTAAGTGAACCGGGGCGACCACCGCACGGCTGCCCCGCATCACCGAACAAGGAACCGCACATGAATGCTCGACAAGACAGCCTAGGATTTGGCTTGGGGCTGCGCAGCAATTACTACCAAGAGATTCTCGAGCAACGGCCGCCGATCGACTGGTTCGAGATCGTCTCGGAAAATTACCTGGTGGATGGCGGCAAAGCCCTCTACTTCCTTGATGCTATTGGTGAACACTACCCGTTGGTCATGCATGGCGTGTCGCTATCGATTGGCGGCCCCCATGAGCTGGACCGTGATTACCTGCGCCGGCTAAAACACCTGGCGCAACGGGTGCAGCCGGCGTGGATATCCGATCACCTGTGCTGGAGCCGCGGCAATGCCCACCAGTTGCACGACCTGCTGCCGCTGCCCTACACCGAAGAAAGCCTGCAACACGTGGCGGCGCGGGTACGCCAGGTGCAGGATGTGATCGAGCGGCCGCTGGTGCTGGAAAATGTCTCCAGCTACCTGCGCTGCGCCGATGATCAATTCAGCGAATGGCAGTTTCTCGCCGCGCTGAGCGAGCTAAGCGGCTGCGAACTGCTGCTGGACGTCAACAACGTCTACGTCAGTGCCCGCAATCATGGTTTCGATGCCTGGGAATTTATCAGCAGCCTGCCCAAACAGCGTATTCGTCAGCTGCATGTGGCTGGCCACAGCGACTACGGCAGCTACTTGATCGACACCCACGATCAGCCGGTCAGTGACCCGGTTTGGCAACTCTACCAGCGCACCCTGCACCACCTCGGGCCGGTGTCGACCTTGCTTGAGCGCGATGATCAGTTCCCTGATCTTGGCGAGTTGCTCGGTGAGCTGAACAAGGCCCGTCAGATTGCCGCCGAGGCGCTGCAAGGCTCTGCCCAATGCGCTTGAATGACTGGCAGGCTGAGGTGCAGGCGTACCTGCTCAGCCCCGATGCCCAGCCTAATCAGGCCCTGCAGGCGAGCCTGCTGGGCAGTGCAGCATTGACTGCCCAGCAGGGCCTGGCGATTTACCACAACGCGTATCGCGCGCGGCTACTTGAGGCGTTGCGCGGCGATTATCCGGCCGTGCATGGCTGGCTCGGCGACGAGGAGTTCGACGCCCTGGCGCTGGCTTATCTCAGCGCCCATCCGTCGCAGCATTACAGCCTGCGCTGGCTCGGCGCGCAGCTGGCAGACTTTATCGATGGTTATCTGGTGCCGGCCCAGGCCGAACCGTTGAGTGAGTTGGCGCGGTTGGAATGGGGGTTTACCCTGGCCTTTGATGCCGCCGAGGTCAGCGCGCTCACTGTGGCGCAGATGGCCGAGTTAGCGGCCGAAGACTGGCCAACCCTGCAAGTGCGCCTGTTGCCCAGTGTGCAATGGCTGACGTGCCGGCATAACACGGTGGCGATCTGGCGTGCGTGCAAGGAGCAGGGTGAGTTCCCCGGTAGCCAGCCGTTGGCGGCTGTCGAAACCTGCCTGGTCTGGCGCGATCAATTGATTACCCGCTATCGCAGCCTGGCGATTGATGAAGCCACTGCCTTGCAGGGCATGGCTGCCCATGGCTGGAACTTCGCCGAGCTGTGTGGCGAGCTGGGTGAGCAGGCGCCGTTACAGGCAGTCACTTGGTTGCGTTTGTGGCTCAGCGACGGTTTGTTGAAACGTCACCTTGTGAGCTAAGTCGCCGCTCCCGACGGTTGTCTTATTATGCCTGTTCAGCCTTGTTCCGTGATCAATGGGGTCAGTGTCATTGATCTCGGCGCTATTTAGCGGCGGTTGTGAACACTTTGATTGCTGATTATTTCCTCGCCCATGCTGCGCATTGGCGGTTTTGGCGCGCTACGCTTGCAAGGTCGCGAACTGACTTCAGGAGCCCATCATGCGCCGTGTTCTCAGCAATCCTCTGCTACTCAGCCTCTGCCTGTTGCCCGCCCTGGCCAGCGCGGTGGACATTCAGCCTGGTCTTTGGGAGATCAGTTCGAACAATATGCAGGTCGGCGGCCAGGCGGTGCCGGGGATGGAGGTGATGCTCGAACAGCTGAAGAGCCTGCCCCCCGAACAGCGCCAGATGATGGAACAGATGATGGCGCAGCAGGGCGTACAACTGGGCGACAAGGGCGTGCGTATCTGCATGAGCGAGGCGCAGATCAAGGCCCAGCAGATCCCTCTGCAAGACCCTGAATCCGGGTGCAGCAATGAAGTGATCGAGCGCAGTGCTGAGGTGTGGAAGTTCCGCTTCAACTGCCCCAACGGCCAGGGCGAAGGCGAGACGCGCTTTGTCAGCGACAAGGAATTCACCTCACAGGTCAACGGCACCTTCGATGGCCAGAGCAGCAGCATGCAAAGTCATGCCCGCTGGGTGGCGGCGGATTGCGGCGCGTTGCGCCAGCAATAAGACTGTGTAGGTTTCAGCGAACCTTGAGCGAATCGGCAATGCCGTGGCGCTCCTTAAGCGTTTGCACCCGCTCGGCTTGGTCTGCGAGGAAAGCATCGAACGGCTGAATCACCTCAGGGTATTTGATGCTCGACAGTAAGTATTGATCGTCCTGATAGGCCGGCTGGGGTCGAAAACTAGGGACTCATTATTTGCACTGTTATACAACTGGTGCCTGACCACTTGCGGGTTGAGGTAAACACCATCAACCCGTTCACTCAGGGCCATGGCCAGCAGTGAGTCGATCTGGTTCGCCTGAATCAGCATGATTTTGTCGGCTTTGATGTCATCCAGATAAGGCCAGGGGGTAAAACCGCTTTGGGTGTCGAGGCGCTGCAGCCGCCCCTTGCCCTTGCCCTTGCCAAGATACTGTGGCTTGACCAGTACGCCATCAATGGCCGGCACGGTGGCCTGGCTGAACACGATGGCGTGACCCTGTTTTAAGTCGGCGTTCCAGCGCGGATTGTCCGGGTATTTGAAATCCACCCGGCCGTTTAGAAAATCGCTGAGCAGCCGCCGTAGCGGTAGCGGTTGGTAGATAAGCACATGGCCTTGATGCGCCGCAAACGCGTCGAGCAGGTCGCGGCCATAGCCGATATAGCGGCCGTCCGCCACATTGGAATATGGCATATAGGGCGGCAACTCGACCCCTATCGTAAAGGTGTCTGCACTGGCCAGCGGAGCAAGATCAAGGAACAGACACGTCAGCAGTGTTCTCATCAATGAGCGCTCAAAAGGGCCCTTCACAGTTCATCCGCCACCCATAGCCAATGCCCTCGCTCAGCGGCAGCTAAGCTGTTGAAAAAATGACCTGATTAGAAATAGCTGTTGGACGGGCGGAAATCTCCGCCAATATTGGCTTTGCGCCTGCACGCAGCAGCTATGGCTGCTACCCTTTAGCCCGTAGCCGTGTGCTTAACGGCTGCACGAGTAGGGCAATCCTGTCCTCGTGCGCGTATAGCGTGCCACACGTCAAAGGAGTCCCCCCCATGGGTAAAAACCCTCCGTCTGACAAGACCCCGCAACCAGAGGCGGCAACTCTGGACGGCATTCCCGCCCCCTCGGGCCATGCCAATTTGATCGATACGGACTACGTAATTGGTCAAGACAACATTAAAGGTAAGTATCTTTTCCCACTCGACATTCACGGCAAAGTATTCAGTATTTCAGCGCTGACTATCGTGCTGTTCGTCGTGCTGACCCTGGCTCTGCAAGAACAAGTGGAGCCACTGTTCAATGCCCTGCGCGGTTGGCTGACCAGTAACCTGGCGTGGTTCTTTATCGGTGCCGCGAATATCTTTGTGCTGCTGTGTCTGGGCCTGATTGTCTCGCCCCTAGGTAAAGTGCGTCTGGGCGGTATGGACGCTACGGCGGATTACTCCTACGTCGGCTGGTTCTCAATGCTGTTCGCGGCGGGTATGGGCATCGGCTTGATGTTCTATGGCGTGGGCGAGCCCATGTCGCACTTCTCCTCCGCTATGGGTGGGGTAAGCGTCGGCGAGGATGGTCTCCGCACCGACTGGGCACCGCTCGGTGCTGCTGCCGGTGATGCCAAAGCGGCCGCAAGCCTAGGTATGGCAGCGACAATCTTCCACTGGGGCCTGCACCCGTGGGCGATCTACGCGATTGTGGCGTTGGCACTGGCGTTGTTCTCCTTCAACAAAGGCCTGCCACTGTCGATTCGCTCGATCTTCTACCCGATTCTCGGTGAGCGTGTGTGGGGCTGGCCTGGGCATCTCATCGACATCCTCGCCGTGTTCGCCACCCTGTTTGGTCTGGCCACCTCCCTCGGTCTAGGTGCCACACAGGCGTCGGCAGGGATTGAACAACTGTTTGGCATTGCTGCCACAGATATCAGCAAGGTGCTGCTGATCATCGGCATCACCGCGATAGCCCTGCTGTCGGTGCTGGCGGGTCTGGAGAAGGGCGTTAAGCGCCTGTCCGAGATCAACATGGGCTTGGCCATTGTGCTGTTGCTGTTTGTGATTATCGCCGGGCCGACGCTGGCCATTTTCACCGGCTTCTTCGATAACCTCGGTGCTTATCTGCAACACCTGCCGGCGTTGTCCAACCCAATTGGCCGTGAAGACGCCAACTTCAGTCAGGGCTGGACGGCCTTCTATTGGGCCTGGTGGATCAGCTGGTCGCCGTTCGTGGGCATGTTTATCGCCCGCGTCAGCCGAGGCCGCACGGTGCGTGAGTTCCTGATCGCCGTGCTGCTGGTGCCATCGATTGTGTCGGTGTTGTGGATGACTGCGTTTGGTGGCACTGCCATTAACCAACTGGTCACGGATAGCTTCACCGGGGTGCAGGACGCTGCGCTGGAGCTGAAGTTGTTTGCCATGCTCGCCCAGTTGCCGCTGGCAGAGATCAGCTCGTTTATCGGTATTGTCTTGGTGATCGTATTCTTCGTCACCTCGTCGGACTCCGGCTCGCTGGTGATCGATACCATCACCGCCGGCGGTAAGGTCAATGCCCCCGTACCGCAGCGCGTGTTCTGGGTGATCACCGAAGGTGTTGTGGCCATCGCCTTGCTGCTTGGTGGCGGCCTGGTGGCCTTACAAGCCATGGCGGTGTCGACCGGTTTACCGTTCACCATTGTGTTGTTGGTGGGCTGCGTGTCGATCGTCAAAGGCCTGATGAGCGAACCGCGCTAAGCGCTGTTGTTGGCTCATAAAAAGCGCGCCAGCGGGCGCGCTTTTTTCTGCGCAGAGGGTTTGTGAGGCTGGAGGTGAACACCTGTAGGCGCGGCCTTGGCCGCGCTGTTTTGCAGCCTGCTAACGCGTGCGGGGCTCAAGCCGAACACGCTGCCTGGTCTGCCCACTAGCCTACGTAGTTATACCGGCGGCGAGGCACAACAGCCTATTGGCGAGTGCCCATGCAAGCCATTGCTCAGGCGCTTCGCTGGCGTTGATGGCCTGCAGAAAGCGCTCCAGAGTGGACATTTGCCGATCACTGGCGACAGACAAATGCGGGCAGATAAATCTACCCACCGCCACGCCCACGCGGGAAATAAAACGGTCTGAATTTTTTCCGCGCCGTCATCGCGATTGGGCGAGCCGCGCCAGGAATTTCTCTTCTAGGGCTGCAACCGCTAAGGGCTTGCTGAAGAGAAAGCCTTGCATCTCGTCGCATTTCAGCAATCTCAGCAGATGGGATTGCTCCTCGGTCTCGACGCCTTCGGCCACGACCTTGAGTTGCAGCGAGTGAGCGAGGGTGATGATCGTCGATACCAGCGACAGTCCTTGCTGATCGGTGGCCATATCGGTGATGAACATGCGATCGATCTTCAGGGTGTCGATCGGCAATTTCGACAGATAGCCCAGCGAAGAAAACCCCGTACCGAAATCGTCGATGGCGATGCTGATGCCGAGCGCGCGGATCGCCTGCAGGCCGGCGATTGCCTGCGACATGTCAGCCATGATCATGCCTTCGGTGATCTCCAGTTCCAGCCCCTGCGCTGCGCGGATATCACTGGCCACGATCTGTTCGATCATGGCGATAAACCGGGGATGGCGCATTTGCAGCGGCGAGACGTTCACCGCGATACGCACGGCATGCAAGCCAGCGTCTCGCCAGCGCAGATAGTCGCGCAGCGCTTGATGCAACGCCCAGAGGCCGACGTCGTAGATCAGCCCGGTTTCTTCAAGGATTGGGATGAACATGTCAGGTGGAACCAGACCTGTTCGAGGGTCGTTCCAACGGATCAAGGCCTCGACGCCGATAATTTCTCCGCTGTGCAGGTTCACTTTGGGCTGGTAGTGCAGCACGAACTCGTCTTTATCCAGCGCTTGGCGTAACTGGTTTTCGAGGTTCAGGCGCTGCGCCACCGTTTCGGTCATCTGCTGCGTATAGAACAGATACCTTTGACCTTCGACCTTGGCCTTCTTCAAGGCCGCTTCGGCATTCTTGAACAGGATGGCCGCGTCGCTGCCATCGTCTGGAAACATGGCCACGCCAAATTTGGCAGCGATCCGATAGACATCGCCCTTAAGCGAAAATGGGTGGAGCAGGAACGCCTCGATCATGGCTTCCAGTTGCCGCACCGCGTCGCCTGGGCGCTGTTGTTCCGGCAACACAATGGCGAACTGATTCGCGCCGATCCGCGCCACTTTATTCACGTCGTCTAAGTGTTGCGTCAGCCACTGCGCAACCTGCTGCAAAAGCGTGTCGCCGGCCGGCTGTCCAAGGCTATCGTTAATGTTCTTGAATCGCTCTAGGTCGATCAAGACCAGCGCTAGCGGTTGGCCGTTGTTGGCAGCGCCGAGCGTGTATTGGCTAAGACGTTCGAGCCACAGGCGGCGATTGGCCAGGTCTGTGAGTGTGTCGAATGAGTCCAGGTGTTCGAGCCGCGCTTGTTTATCGATGTAATTGATCGCCAGCGCGATGTCGTCGGCCAGGCCGGTCAACAGTTTCATTTCCTCTTCGTGGAAGAAATCCGTCTCCCTGGCATACAAGGTCAAGATGCCGACAGCTTCGCCCGAGACAATCAGCGGAAGCATCACGAGGGAGCCTACGCCCGCCCGAGTGTAATTCGCGCGGAGCACTAACGAGAGGTCGTCTTGCGCGTTGTTCGATACCACCGCCGCCTTGTCGCGGATCGCCGTCGCGGCCATGGTCGTTGCGCCATCTTCAGCTGAAGAAAGATGCTTGCTGATGGCCGTCAGGAATGCCTCATCCGTGCCCGCCGAGGCGACCGGGATCACCTTGTTGGTGACTCTATCCACGATGCTGATCATCGCCATGCTGAATCCGCCGGTATCGACCGCGATCCGGCATGCGTTGCTGAACAGTTCATCACGGTCAAGCGTGCGCACAATAAGCATCGTGATGTCGCTTAACACCGCATAGACTCGGTTTAGGTGTTGAATCTTCTGTTCGCTTGCTTTGCGTTCCGTCACATCGCGCAGGGCGGCACTGAAAAAGCTTTGCTTAAACGAATTGTCATGCGAGATGGTCACCTCGAGGGGAAACGTTTCGCCGTTTTTGCGCAAGCCGAAGACCGAGTTGAATTCCCCCATTCTGCGCTTGGTGCTACCAGACGTTCCAAATGCCGCCACAAGCGCCCCGTGACCTGCACGAAAGTTTTCCGGCATAAGTATCTCCACCGGCTGATCCAGCAGCTCTGCGGCCGTGTAGCCAAACATTTTTTCAGCTGCAGGGTTGATCACCACGATGCGATTATCGGCGTCGACAGTGATTATCCCGTCCATCGCCGATGAGACGATGCCATCTAGGCGCTGCCTACTGGCCTGCAAGTTATGCTCGGCCAGGGTGCGATCGGTGATCTCTAGATGCATGATCACGGCACCATTTTTGGCCGCCTGGCTTGAGGGGGTCACCGTCATCTGGAACCAGCGCTGTTGCGTCGGCGAATGGCAGGGGTATTCGATGCAGAAGCTGCGCGAATCTCCCGCTAGCACTGCGCGTATACCCGCGGCCGCTGCGCGGCCCTCGCGCGACCTGTCGCACGCCTCCAGGTAGTTGATCCCGACCCCATATCCCGGCACAGGCAGCCCATTTATCTCGGCAAATTGCTGCCACGCGTGGTTGAACGAAACGATGGCACCCAGGTTGTCGACAAGGGCGATATGGGCCGGTAGCGCATTGAGGATGGCGGCTTGCTTTGCCGCTTCGTGCAGGCGCAATTCTGCCTGGGCGTGGCGCAGTAAGAACGGTGTGCCATCGTGCCCGAGCACGGCATCGATCTCGCCGCCCGTAAGTTCTTGCAGGCGCTGCTCGGTCTCATGCAGCGTTGCGATCAATGCAGCTATCTCCGTGTCTGCGCTGAGCAATGCTGGTTTGTCGATGCTCATGCAGCGACACCCGCTAGATCCAGCGCCTGCAATACAACATTGAGCTGACTTAATGTGCCGATGATTCGCCGCGCCGGCAGCGGCTCGAGCTTGATCAAGGTCGGGGTCATGAACACCCCATCAGTTAGCGCGCGCGCGGGGGCGAGAAATACATCGACGATTTCGACCGAGTGCCGATCTGGCAGGCATGCCTTGCATAGCGCCTGAAGGTTGGCGATCGCCTGCAGGGAGTTCGAGGTATCGCCCGCGACAAAGAGTCGAAACGCATACTGCAAGGGCTCATGTTGGGTGAGCGTCACTTGAGCACCTCCACAACCTCATCGGCGCCGCGCAATTCACGCAAACGATTGTCGCCGTGGACCAGCTCCCGCTCGCGGGTCACCGATGTGCGTGTCAGCAGTTTCTTCTCGGTTTGCTTGGCGACCAGTTCGACCTGCAGCGACTTCAACCGCACTTCCAGTTCGGCCTCCTCCGCATCCAAGCGCACGCGCTTGAGCTTCGCGGCGACCTCGGCGACTTCGCCCGCGACGCGCTCGGCGCTTTCCTTTTCCCAGCGCAAGGTGCCCATCAGTACTTCGCCACCCGCGGTGTAGATGTCGGCCAGGGTAACGCCGTCATCGCTGAGTATCAGCTCGCGCACCTGGTTGGAATGCGAGGTGCCGCGCGACTTGATGATCGCCAGGCCACGGTTGCGCTCGCCGGCCTGCACCAAGTAATCGAGCTGGATCCAGGTGTCGGCGAGGGTGGAGATCTGCAGCGAAGAGATCGACTCTTGGCGATGCGACAGTTCGTCCATCAGGCTGGTGCACAGCAGGGTGATGCCTTCCGACTTGGACCAGTCGATCAGGCGTTCGGCAACGCTGTGTGCGCTCTTGCCATTGCTGGCCCTCGTCCACGTGGATACCGGATCGATGACCACGCAGCGCGCGCCCATTTCCGCCGCAAGCGTCTTGATTCGAACCAGATAACTTTCGGCGCTGCCGGTCACGCTGCGCGCAGAAATCATGCGCAGGCAGCCGCTATCAAGATGGGCGGCCAGCCGGATACCGACCGAGGAAAGGTCGCGAACCACCTCGTTCGAGTCAGCATCGAAGCTGACGAACAGGGTGCGCTCGCCGCGCACGCAGGCCGCTTCGGAAAAGGCACCACCCAAGGTCGTTTTGGCCGTGCCCGGGAAGCCGGTGATCAACACGTTAGCGCCGCGGTAATAGCCGCCGCCGAGCATCGTATCGAGCCGCTCAATACCGCTGGATACACGCTCCTTGCTGACGTGCAGCACGCCGCGGCCAAGTGGGCGCGCAACCACGACCTCGAAGCCATTCTTGCCGATTAGAAACGGCGATTCGTTCTCGTCGAAGCTTGAACCACGGTATTTCTGCACGCGCAGATTGCGCAACGAAACACCTTGCTCCACGCAATGGTTGAGCACGACGGCGCAGTCCACCATGAACTGCATGAAGCCGAAGGGTTGCTCGCGCTGCTGGTCTTCCGGCGTGGTCACCTCGCCGCCCGCCTTCGCGGTGATGATGGCGGTCAGTTCGTGCTGCAGCAGCCACGCATGCAGGCGATAGACCTCGCGGCGTCTTGCCGCTTGATCCGGCAGCAGCGCCAGGACAATATCGATGGCGTCGAAGACGATACGCCGAGCGCCCATTTCATTGACCTTAGCTTCCAGGACAGCGAGCATTCCGTCTAGGTCGAAATTGCCCGACTGGATCAGATCTGGCGTCGGCTGAGCGTCGACGAAGAACAGCTTGTTTTTGCGCAACTGGCCAAGCTTCCAGCCGAAGCCTTCTGCGTTGGCGACGATGCGATCGGCACTTTCTTCGAATGCGACGAAGATGCCCGGCTCATCGCTGATCTGAGCACCATGCGCAAGAAATTGCAGCGCAAAAATGGTCTTGCCTGAGCCAGGCCCGCCCACCAGCAACGTTGTCCGGCCGTGCGGCAATCCGCCCCCGGTGATCTCGTCGAGACCGATAATCCCCGTTGGCACTTTTTTCGGGCCGGTGGCAGGTGCATTAAGTATGGGTGTCATGTGGCGACCTGGGCCAGGTACGCGGCTTTGCAAGGACATGTCCCTAGCATCAATGACTCGATTGGGACGAAATGCTGCTACGCAAGCAGGCTCTCGGATTGCCGCGTCGATTGCGTTAATTTCAACGCGCCGGCGGCAATGAGGTGAGAAGAATAACCACTATGCGCGCCAACGCATGCAAAAGATACCGGCGGGAATTATCCCAAAAGGAGTAGATATTGCGATCTACGGCCTCGGCCTATGAGGAAATAAACCTGTCTGCTTATGCCCATGAACTCACCGGCCAAAGAGCGTTGGTTACTCAGCCGATTCGGCTAAACGGGCGCAGTTTCGTCCGCCAGCTTTGGCTTGGTATAGCGCTTGATCAGCGCGCTTAATAAGTTCTTGGCTGTCATCAAGTTGCTCGGGGACAGTGCCGTATACCCCGATGCTCACCGTGACGTATTTTGCTGCGCCAGAAGCGGGATGCTTAATATTAAGTGTGGCAACGCTGTTACATATGTTCTCTGCGATGGTAACGCCGTCTATTCCCAACGTGCTGGGTAAAAGAATGGCAAATTCTTCGCCGCCGTAGCGAGCAATTACCTCACCTTCTCTTCTTGCGTAATGAGTCAGTGCTGAGGCAATTAAGCGCAGGCACTCATCCCCGGCCGGGTGGCCCAAGCTATCATTAAACGGCTTAAAGAAATCGACATCGATTAACAATAATGTTAGCGGCGTAGTCGAGCGCTTTGCACGCAGCCATTCGCGATTGAGTGCTTCATTAAAACCGCGGCGGTTAGTAATAGAGGTCAAGGCATCAATAGTAGAAAGCGCATAGAGTTCGTTAGCAAGTTTCTCGGTTTGCTCTTTAGACTTTTCGAGTTCCAGTCTATTGATAATACTTTCTCGAAGTACCCAGTTAATCCGTTGCAACTGTCGCAACGTAATGACAAAGAAAGCCCCGATTAACAGGCCGATGCCGCGAGTTTCGGTGTCATCGTGAAAGAGGAATGCCGCACTTAATGGCAGCAGTATTGGTCCAGAAAAGAAAATATAAGAATAGATTGAAGAGGACGTTGACGCGACGGCCCCTGACACCAAGCCTGCTGCAGTAATTACAATTATGGATATACCGAGGCCGCTGAACTCAATCGCCATGCTGACATGCATACACCACGCAAACCAAGCAAGCCCCAATGAAAGAGAACTGGCCGCAAAAAGCCCGTGCCAAAAACCAGGACTCAAGCGCCGGTGGTGCCGCTGGTATTGGCTCTTTAATAACCAGCGGGCCAACCCGATAACGAATAAAAATGTCGCCCAGGCAAAAATAAACGTGTGGCTGATTTGCTGCCAGAATAGCCCGATATTTATCGAGGCAACGAGGAAATGCCCCGACAGTACAGTGGAAGTTTGTTTTGTAAAACCATCCAGCAGGTGATAGTTAAGTTTTTCCTGGAAAGCATCATCATTCATAGTTGGCCATGGCCCTAAAGAAAGAATCAGTGGCTCTAACTAGGCACCTAAATAGGCGGCAGTTGTATGTGCTGTTACATAGCATCCGAATGCCTTAGCGAGACGCTGAAAAATGTCTCCAGAATCAGCGATAGCACAGTCAACGTCAACCACATGGAGCGCATTGCGCTTGTGGATCAAATGATCCTCTCGGATGCCAAGCGTTAGAACCAAGAGATGCCTTGGGCCAGGTCGTGTTT
The DNA here is from genome assembly GCA_017886405.1 of Pseudomonas sp. Classification (GTDB taxonomy): domain Bacteria; phylum Pseudomonadota; class Gammaproteobacteria; order Pseudomonadales; family Pseudomonadaceae; genus Aquipseudomonas. The sequence goes on from JAGGNC010000204.1 coordinate 12,771, forward strand.
TTCGCCCCTGATGGCTCGTCAACCCTCGACGGCAGTAGACCCAACGTGCTCAGCCATGACGCTTTTGACTGAAGCGCCGACCACACAGAGTTTCCCTAACCATTGATTACGCGAGAACTATGTTGCGGCCACGTCCGCGCCCACAGTGCGTTGCGCACAACCGTCTCAACTCCATAACGCACCCACCGGGGTATCGTCTGAATGGTGCGTGGCCACTTGGGCTTGAAGCAGCTCGGCGGTGGCGAGGGCGTCGGTCAGCGCATGGTGCGCTTGGTACTGCGGCAGGTTGTAGCGCAGGCGGCTATCGGCCAGGCGAATGGAAGTGGGCGTGCGCTGCAGCAAGCGCTGCCACCAGTTCGGTTGGCGATGCAGGTTGGCTTCCAGTTGCATGGTATCGATCACTGGAAATTGCAAACCTTCGCCGAGCTGCTGACGCAGCGCTTGGTCGAGGAAGCTGCGTTCCAGGGTGCGGTAATGCACCACCATCACCTTGCCGGCCATGGCGATCAGTAGTTCGTCAATAATCTGTTCCAGGCGCGGCGCGTGCTGGATGTCCGAATGGGTGATGTGGTGGAAGGTCACTGACTCGCTGCTCAGCTCACTGGCCGGTTTGACCACCCAATACAGCGCGTCACCACAGCGGATGCGCTTAAGGTTGAAGGGCAGCAGGCCGAGGCTGACGATGGCGTGCTGGTTGGCGTCGAGACCGGTGGTTTCGACGTCCAAGGCCAGCAACGGCACCTGCTCCAGTGGCGTGTCGATGGCCATTGCGCCGGCCTGGTAGAAGGCTTGCAGGCGCGGGTCCTTGGCGCTGGCCGCGAGGCTGGTAAAGCGCGCTGCCCAATCCAACGCGTCGCTGTGCAGCGGTTTCGCGTGCGCGGTCATAGGCTTTTGCCCGGTTGTGCGGGGTAGCGGAAGTGCAAGAATTTCTGTGCGTTGCTGAGTACCTGAAAGGCTTCCTTAAGGTTATGCCGGTCGCTGGCCGAGACCTTTTCCGGCTCGATATAGTTATTGGGTTCGAGACCTTCGGTCACCGCAATAGCCTGATGGCGGATGCGCACCATGCTGAGAAACTCTAGGGCGTAGCGCAGTTGGCTGATGGCTTCGGGTTGCAGCAGTTTGGTTTTGGCGATGGCGTCCAGGCGATCCAGCGAGTTCTGCGCTTTGCTGCCGCAGGCCAGCGCGTGAACGCGGATGAGGTCGGTGAGCGGTGCGGTGCCTCGACCTTTGAGGTTGATGATGTGTTTCTGTTGGCCGTCTGTTTCCATCACAAAGGTGCGGAAGAAGCCCAGCGGCGGCGTGCGGTTGAGCGCATTGCGCGCCAGGGCGGCGAGGAAGGCTGGCGAGTTGCTGGCTTTTGCGGCGAGCAGTTCCTTGAGGTTTTCGGCCAGGTCAATTTCGCCGTGCAGGCCGTCGAGATCAAAGAAGATGCTGCTGTTGAGCAAGGTTTGCGGGTTGGGTTGGTCGATCCACTCGCTGAAGTAGTTTCGCCAGACCTTGAGCGGCTGCCGCCACTGGCGGTTCGTGGCCATGATCCCGCCTTTGCAGTAGGTGTAGCCACAGGCCGCCAGACCATCGCTGACGAACTTCGCCAACTCGGCAAAATAGCCGTCATGCAGGCTTGGGTCGAAGCGGTCGTCGAGAATCAGTGCGTTGTCCTGATCCGTCACAATCAGCTGTTCGTCACGGGCCATCGAGCCGGCGACGAGGAAGCAGTAGGGCACCGGCGGCGGACCGAGTTTCTGTTCGGCCAGTTCCAGCAGGCGCTGGGTAAAGGCGCGGCCGATGCCCGCCATGGCGCGTCCGATCATGTGCGCAGTGGCTTGGGCCTTGGACATGCGCACAAAGGTGCCATGCAGGTCGGATAGCAGGCTTTGCAGGCCGGCAACATCCGGCTGGTTGAAGATCGAGCTGACCAGGTACAGGCTGCTTTGCGACTCGTAGCGGATGATGTCGGAGAGGTTAATCATCCCGACGGGGCGGCGGCGTTGTACCACCGGCAGGTAGTGGATGTTGTGGCGCAGCATGCTCAACATGGCTTCGAATACGCTGTCATCAGCCTGGATGGTGATCGGCTCGGGCGACATCACCTGGCTGATCGGTGTTGCCGTATCCAGCCCGACGGCCAGTACGCGGGTGCGCAAGTCACGATCTGTGAGGATGCCAACCATGAGAGAGCCGGCCTCATTGCCATCGAGAATCACCAGTGATGACACGCTTTGCTCAGTCATCAATTGCGCGGCCTGGTGCACGGAAGTTTCCAGGCTGGCGCAGACGGGCTGTCGGGAGATCAGCGTGCGCACCTTGATTTGCATCAGGTCGCTGGCCTTGCCCTGGCTCTCCACGGCGGTCTTGAGCCGTGACTGGCCTTCTGCCTCGACGAAGTCAGCAAAGCTGTCGTGTTGCTCACACAACTTCGCGAACAGGGCTGCCGGGATAAAGTAGATCAGACTGTCTTCGATGGCGCGCGCCGGGAAACGCACCTTGTTGCTGCGCAGCAGGCCGGCCTGGCCAAAGATGGCACCTTCACTCAGGCGGTTGTACAGCTCTCCATTGCGCCGGTAGATTTCCACCGCTCCGCTGCGCACGTAATGCAGCTCATGGATGGGCGCGCCGTAGAGGAGTATGTCGGTGCCAGCCTTGAAGTAGGCCACCTCGACCTGGCGGGCAATGCTGTCGAGGCTGTCCTCGGGCAGGGCATCGAAGGGTGGGAAGCGCTGCAGGTGATCGCGAATCTCTAGTAACTCGATCTGCATGGGGTTCCTCGTTTGCGGGCGGGCCCTTCAGCATACGAGCATCCCGGCGTATTGTCCGCCCTGCTGGCGTTAACGGGTGTGCTGGCGGCGCGGCTTGGCTTGAACGCGCGTGTCTGGCTAAGAATGTTGCGGCCGCTGTACCACTCTTACTCGGCTTTGCGGGTGGCTTGAAGCTTGGCCAGTAACTCTTCACTTTGCGCCCGCAGCTCAGCCTCGCTGAGCTGCGGGTTTTCCAGCACGCTGTCGAGCTGACCAATCAACTCGCTCTGGCGGCTGATGCGTTCATCCAACTGCTCTAGTTTGCGCTGGTTGCGCCAGCTCCACAGCGCAAGGGCGCAAGCGGCCAGCACAACCGTGGCCAGCACGATAATCGTTAGGGTGTTCATCGGGGCTCCAGGATATGTGCGCGAGTATGCGGGGGAAAATAACAGCGCCGCGCGTCACCGTCTGCGCTTGCTTCGTAGAAAAGCTTTGGCGGGCAAAAAATGGTCGGGCTGGTAGGGCGTTAGATGGATCGGGAGGTGCTGGGCATTCGACGCTTCTGTCGTTGTCAATGCTCGGTATTGTCGGTGCGCGGCGGTGCATGACTCAAGTCGATTGAGTCGCGTCTGGCTTTGCTGCGCTAGGTCAGGGTTGCTTCTTGTTCAGGCTTTTCAGGCGCTGGCTGGCTCGTTGCACGGAGGCCATCTTTTCCGGGCGCTTCATGCGTTTCCATTGCTTGATTTCGGTCTTGCTGCGACCACAGCTCAGGCACAGCTCGCCGCTTAACTGACACACGGAAATGCAGGGGTTTTCGATCTCCTTGGCCACGGTTTATTGCCGGACTGAACGCATGCGCGCCAGGCGCTGCTGCCAGTTACCCGCATCCGCACGCTGGCATTGTTCTTCACTGTCGAAATGCACATGGTCCGCCAGCCGGCCGACGCTAATATCGGCATCGCTCAAGGCCTCGGCGGTGAGTTCGAGCATGCGTTCATTTTGGCCAGCAGCGAGCGCCTGATCCCGATTGGTCTGGGTGTCGAAGACCCACACCACTTTCAGGCTGGAGGGGAGTTGTTGGTAATCGACCTGGTGAGTCAGCCAGACAAAACCTACTAATTCTGCCTTGCCGGCTTCGCAGGCGTCGGTCAAGGTCGCGGCCAGCGTCCGTTCAATCCGGCTTTGTTCGCGCTTACTCAGGTTCATGGCGGTTCCTTGTTGGTGAGGGCCTGCCGCGCAGGATAACGCCGAAGGCGGCTTGTTTGCCCACGCTGCGAGATGCTGAGCGGCGCGCGGATCAACCTGCTGTAACCTGAGCGGTCGACTGTCGCCCAGCCCGGCCCGCTCCTGCTCAAGCCATAAGCTCATGGTTTTAGCGCGGCCATTAGAGTGTCGAGGTTGTGCTTGAACATGCCTAGGTAGGTGCTGGCCGGCCCTTCGCTGGCCAGGGCATCGGAATACAGGGTGCCGCCGACCTTGGCGCCGGCCTCGCTGGCGATCTGCTGGATCAGGCGCGGGTCGCGGATGTTTTCCACAAACACGGCTTTTACTCCGTCGGCGCGAATCTGCCGGATCAGCGCAGCCACTTCGGCGGCAGACGGTTCATCTGCCGTGCTCAGCCCTTGGGGAGCGACAAATTTCAGCCCGTAGGCCTGGCCCAGGTAAGCGAAGGCATCGTGACTGGTAATGATGGTGCGTTGGGCCGGGGGCAGTTGGCCCAGGCTGCTGCGGGCCTCACTCAGCAAGACACGGATCTGGCTGATGTAGGACTCGCTGCGGTAGGCATAGAGCTCGGCATTGGCCGGATCGATCTGGCTCAGTGCCTTGACGATGTTGCGCACGTAAATCTCGGCATTGGCCAGGCTCTGCCAGGCATGCGGGTCGGGTACCTTTTCGCCGTCTTCATCGAGCATCAGCGGCAGCACGCCGGCGCTGGCATCCAGGCGTGTACCGGGGGCTTCGCTGCTGTCGATCAAGCGCGCCAGCCACGGCTCAAAGCCCAGGCCGTTGGCGATAATCAGGTCGGCAGCGACCACGGCTTTGGCATCCTCGGCGCTGGGTTGGTAGAGGTGCGCGTCGGCATCGGCGCCGACCAAGTTGCGAAGTTCGAGCTTATCTCCGGCAATTTGCTGGGTTATGTCGGCCAAAATACTGAAACTGGTAACAACCTTGAGTTTCTCCCCGGCGTTGGAGCAAAGGCTAAGACTTAGGATCAGTAGGGCAATCAGTATGCGCATGGTTGTACCTCAGTGGGTGGGAGATAAGCGGGATCGGTGGCGCAGCAGGCCATTCAGCGGGCCGAGCAATACGGAGCCGGTGTAGGCCAGACCGGCGAGCAGCACGATGCACGGGCCGCTGGGTAGGTTGGCGTAATACGACAGCAGCAGGCCGAGCCAGACGCAGGTCGCGCCGGTAAGCGCGGCGATCAGCAACATCTTTGGCAGATGCCGGCTCCAGAAGCGTGCAGCGGCGGCGGGAAGCATCATCAAACCGACCACCATCAGCGCGCCGATGGCTTGAAAGCCAACCACCAAGTTGAGCACCACCAAGGTCAGAAACAGCCCATAGGCCAGCGGCCCGAAGCGACTGACGCCGGCGAGAAACAACGGATCGAGGCTGTCCATCAGCAACCAGCGGTAGATCAGCGCCAATACCAGTAGGCTGCCGCCCGACACCAGCAACATGCCGTTTAGGGTTGGCGGGTCTACGGCCAGCACCGAGCCGAACAGCAGGTGCAACAAGTCGAGCTTGTTGCCGGCCAGGCCCAGCAGTAGAACGCCGCTGGCCAGGGAAATGGGGTAAATGGCGGCCAAGCTGGCGTCTTCACGCAGGCCGGTGCGCCGCGTGACCCAGGCCGCTATACCCGCCATGCCAAGACCTGCCACCAGGCCGCCGAGGGTCAATGCCGGGAGGCTCAGGCCGAACAACCAGAAGCCCACCGCCGCGCCCGGCAAGATGCCGTGGGCAATCGCGTCGCCCATCAGGCTTAAGCGGCGCAGCATCAGAAACACCCCCAGCGGTGCGGCACTGATCGCCAGGGCTACGCCGCCCAGTAGTGCGCGGCGCATAAAGGCGAACTCGACAAAAGGATTCCACAGCAACTCCACGTTCACGCTACCTGCTCCAATGCAGAGCGCTGGCCGATCAGCTCGCAGATGGGCGCAGCAATGCAGCCGCTGCGCGACACCAGTAGGGCGTTATCCAGATGCTGACTCATGTGGTTGACGGAGTGGCTGACGATGATTTGCGTGCGGCCTTGCGCCTGCCAGGTTTGAATGTGCTGCCAGAGCAGGGCCAGGCCCTGTTCATCCAGGGCGGCTTCCGGCTCGTCGAGCAAGAGAATCTGTGCGTCGGTCAGGCTCAGGCGGGCGAGCAGGGCGCGCTGCAATTCGCCGCCGGACAACGCTTGCAGGTTGTGTTGTCGCAGGTCGCTCAAGCCCCAGTCGGCCAAGGTGTGCTCCAGCCGGGCCTGACGTTGCTGCCGATTCAGTCGGCTGCGCCATAAACCGGCGCTTACCAGGTCGTTCAATTTGATCGGGAATTGCCGGTCCAGCGCCTGCTGCTGCACCAGATACGCCACCCCACCCAGGCGCGGCACTGCCAACTCGACCTGGCCACGCAAGGGCTTGGCAATGCCGGCCAGCACTTTTAGTAGGCTACTTTTGCCGCAACCGTTGCTGCCGATCAGCCCCGTCAGGCTGGCGCGGGCCAGGTGCAGGTTTAAGGGCGGGGTCAGCGCATGGCCTGCAGGGCCCCATTGCAGGTTATGGCAATGGATCATGTCGCGCTCCAGTTCCAGCGACTGACCGCGACGGCATCGTGAGCATGCAGGCTTTCGGCATGCACCACGCGCAGCTGGAAGGCGCTTAGGTTGGGCTCTAGCAACAGGGCGCTGTGCAGACGGCGGGCGGCGTCTTCGCAGAACATCAGGTTTTGCCCGTTGGCCAGGGCGAAGGCTTGTTCATCGGCGCGTTTGACGGCGGTTTGCACGGCGGTGCCGAGGGCCCGTTCGGCGCCGTCGATCAGCTCAAGCAGCGGCAACTCGCTGGCCTGCGCCTGCAGGCGGACTTGTAGGGTGGCGTAGCTGCGTTGGCTGTGTGGCGTGGCGACGATGCCCTGAGGCGAGCCGAGCCAGGCCAACAGTTGTGCGTGATCCAGCGGCTGTCCGGAAAAGTCTTCGATAAAGCGCTGCTGAATCAGCTGGCGCGCCAGCGCAGCCGAGCAGGGGCAGGTCGAGGAATAGGCCACTTGTACCTGCAGTTCCACGTGAAACCCCCATGAATCCTGGCGTGCACGTACTTCGAAGGGGTAGGCCTTCCAGCCGGCAAGGGGGCTGACCAGTGCCGGACGACTGAGCAACGCCTCACCACGCAAGGTGATAGATGCTTGTTGTGACAGACCCTGGTGGCTGTCGAGAAACTCGCCCAGCAGTTGTTGCAGCGTCCCCGGGTTCAGCGCGGTGTGCTCCAGCGCATGTAATGCCAGGTACAGACGCGACATATGAATGCCGCGGGCATTGCCATCATCCAGGCTGACCCCAGCATCGGCGCGAGCTTTGATGCGCTGCCCGGCCAGGTTGATCGGTTGCGCTATGCCCTGCATGCCGACCCAGTCCAGAGCCTGCTCATGGGCAGGTAGTTGCGCGGCTATATCGGGCAAGGTCAGTGCGTTCATCAGAAATTTGCCGCTCGGCTATGGGTTTAAATGTTATGTTATAACAAGTAAATTACAAAGCCAGCGAATCCTGACGATGACCGAAACGCCGCTCACCCGCGCCGAACTGCTCGCCCAGCCGGCGGATGACTATATGAATGCCGCGCAGCAGCTGTTTTTCCGCACGCTGCTGCTCAACCAGCGCGGCGAACTGCAAACGCGCATTGCCGAAGAGTTGGAAGGCCTGCGCGAGCGCGAAACCAGCAGCGACCCCGCCGACATTGGCAGTGCCGAAGAGCGGCGCCAATGGCAGCTGCGCTTGTTGGAGCGGGAAAAGAAGCTGCTCGACAAGATCGACGAAGCCCTCGACCGCCTGGCCCGTGACGAATACGGCTGGTGCGCTGAGACCGGCGAGCCGATCGGCCTCAAGCGCCTGCTGCTGCGGCCCACCGCCAGCCTGTGCATCGAAGCCCAAGAACGCCAAGAGCAACGCGAAAAACACCTACGCCACACCGAACAATGATGGAGCCTGAAACCATGACCAATCGTCTTCCCGTAACCGTGCTATCGGGCTTTCTCGGTGCCGGTAAAAGCACCTTGCTCAACGCCATCCTGAAAAACCGTCAGGGTTTGAAAGTCGCGGTAATCGTTAACGATATGAGCGAGATCAACATTGATGGCAGCGAGGTGCAGCGTGGTGTCAGCCTGAATCGTGCCGAAGAAAAACTCATCGAGATGAGCAACGGCTGCATTTGCTGCACCTTGCGCGAAGACTTGCTGGAAGAAGTCGGTCGCCTGGCCCGCGAGGGTCGTTTTGACTACCTGCTGATCGAGTCCACCGGTATTTCCGAGCCGCTGCCGGTGGCCGAAACCTTTACTTTTCGTGGTGAAGACGGCCAGAGCCTGGCCGATCTGGCCCGTCTCGACACCATGGTCACAGTGGTCGACGGGGTGAACTTTCTGCGCGACTTCCATGAAGCCGAGAGCCTGGCCAGCCGGGGCGAAACCCTCGGTGAAGACGACGAGCGCTCGATCACCGACCTGCTGATTGAACAAGTGGAGTTCGCCGATGTACTGCTGGTGAGCAAGATCGACCTGATCAGCAGCCACGAGCGAGAAGAGTTGATGGCGATTCTGGGCGGCCTCAACACCCACGCCGAGATCCTGCCGATGGCCATGGGTGCGGTAGCGCTGGATAAAATTCTCAATACTGGCCGCTTCGACTTCGAGCGCGCGGCCCAGGCCCCGGGCTGGCTTAAGGAGCTGCGCGGCGAGCACATCCCCGAGATCGAGGAATACGGTATCGCCTCCAGCGCCTACCGCGCCCGCCAGCCGTTGCACCCCGAGCGCTTCTTCACCTTCATCAACCGCGAGTGGACCAACGGCCGCCTGCTGCGTTCAAAAGGCTTTTTCTGGCTGGCCAGCAAGCACCAAGAGGCCGGCAGTTGGTCGCAGGCGGGCGGTCTGATGCGTCATGGTTTTGCCGGGCGTTGGTGGCGTTTTGTCCCGAAAGACCAGTGGCCGACGGACGATGAAGGGCTGCAGGCGATCATGAAAAACTGGCAAACGCAGACCGGCGACTGTCGCCAGGAACTGGTGTTTATTGGCCAGAACATCGACTTCGCGCAACTGACCGCCGAGCTGGATGCCTGCCTGCTGACCGATGCCGAAATGGCCTTAGGCGTTGACGCCTGGCGGACGCTGCCTGATCCGTTCGGCCCTTGGCAGGAGGAGGCCGCCTGATGCTGGCGCCGGTTCTGCGTCAGCCGCGGCAGCAGGTCAGCAGCGAGCAGATCGAGGTGCTCGGTGAGGTGCTGCGTGACGAGGTCAACCTGGCCGTCTGGCAGCGCCAATTGTCGGCGCAGGTCAGTGGTTTCGCCAGCGCCTTGCTGGCCCAGGGCGCGCCGTTGGGGCACGCCAGCGTGCTGGAACTGGCCAACCCGGACAGTACGCCGAACGTCAGTGGGCTGGTCGATAGTTACCGCGATTTGCCGGGGCAGCCGGCTTTTTTGCAGGATGTCAGCTGGTTGGTTGGCGCGTTTGCTTGCCTGTTCGACGCCACGCGCATCGGCCTGCGTCTGCGTATTCTCGACAAGGCCATGTGCCCGCGCTTTCACGTTGATCATGTGCCGGTCAGGCTGATCACCAGCTACGCCGGCGTGGGCAGTGAGTGGCTGGCTGAAGGGGTGATGGCGCGTCGTCGTCTGGGTGATCCGACCGCCGAGCCCACTGATGCGGCGCTGATCGAGCGCGCCAAGGCGGGCGATGTGATGTTGGTCAAGGGTGAAAAATGCATCGGCAATGAGGGCGGTGGGCTCATCCACCGTTCGCCGCAACCACCAGCCGGCGAGCGACGGCTGTTATTGACCCTAGACTGGTTGGCTTAACTACCCGAGAAAAGAGTGCCTATAGATACAGCAGACCACGCACTAGAGCATCACTCGGCATGCAGGGGTGAGATATTGGAGGCCAACTACCGCGCCATCCAGACGCCCTTGCTCTGCTGCTCGCAGAAGGGCTTGAGATAAGCCGCATCCGTAGCGACGCCGTAATAGTGCACATCCTGCTTGTAAGGGGTGCCGCCGACTGTGGCGTTGCGGCACACGCCAAAAGAACCCAGTGGGCACTGCTCGACAAACGCTACCGCGACTTTCTGGCCTTGCAGTTGCGGCTGGCAGAAGCCGGTGCGAAACAGGTTGGGCGGAATGCTGCGGTTTTGCTGACAGACTTTAATGTCCAGCCGCTCGGCCTGGCTGTGCACCACACAGGCGTCGCCCCAGGCTAAGCGGGACAGGATGAACAGGCTCAGCAGCAGAAAAACGCGCATCAATTGACCCTCCGAAAATATCCCGGCGACTCTAGCATGCTGTTTCCATTCGGTCTGCGTGGAGCCGCTGCTAAGGTCTTTACAGCGTTAGAATGGCCGCCGCAGCAATCTTATTATCGATAGACAGTGGCAAACGTCGAGCATGCTGAAAAATATCCCCACCCATGTGATTGCTGGACCGCTAGGCGCCGGCAAAACCAGCCTGATTCGACACTTACTGGCGCAGCGTCCGCCCCATGAGCGCTGGGCGGTGCTGATAAATGAGTTCGGCCGGATTGGCCTCGACGCCGCGCTGCTTACCCGCGATGACAATGGTATTGCCTTGGGCGAAGTGGCGGGCGGTTGCCTGTGCTGCGTTAATGGCGTGCCGTTCCACGTTGGCTTGACTCGGCTTCTGCGCCAAGCCAAACCGCATCGCCTGCTGATCGAGCCGTCCGGCCTCGGCCATCCCCTGCAATTGCTGGAGCAACTGCGCGCGACGCCTTGGGCCGGGGTGCTGGCCGTGCAAGAGCCTTTGTTGGTGCTGGACGCTCAGGCTCTAGCCGCTGGAGAAGGCTTGCCGGACAGCCAGCGAGCGACCCTTAGCCGCGCCGGTTTGTTACTGCTAAATAAGGCCGAAACCCTGGACGAGACGATGAAGGCGCACATTCAGGCGCAGCTGCCGGCGCGGCCGATCTACTGGACTAGCCAGGGCGCACTGCCGCTGGCGCAACTGCCAGGTTTTAATGCTCAGGCCCAGGCGGGCAGTGCGTTGGATGACTTGCCGGCCTCCGCTAAGGTGCTGCAGAAGTTGTGGCGCAGCGCGAATGAGCCAATCTGCCAGATTCAGCAACAAGCGGAAGGCTGGAGCATCGGCTGGCGCTGGCATCCCAGCCAGCAGTTCGAGCTGATGCGCGTGCAGCAGTGGCTCAGCAGCCTGCCTTGGCGCCGGGCCAAACTGGTGCTGCAAACCAACGCCGGCTGGCTCTCCGCCAATGCCCTGAACGGTCAGGCCTTGCATTGGCAGAACAGCGAGTGGCGCAAGGATTCGCGGCTGGAGCTGATCTTCAGTGAGGTGCAGGATGCGGCCGCGCTGAGTAAAAACTTTGGCGATTGCCGTCTCTAGTGGCCTGTGTGGCTAGTTCAATTAGTCAATTTCGGCGCCTGAGGCCCTGATACTGCGTTGCTGCTCCTCGCCATAGCCAGCTATGACTCGTCGCAGCGCCTTGTCTCAGTACCTCAGTCATCCGAACTTGAGTTAACCAACTAGCCGTACAGGCCACTAGGCAGCATGGCGTCCACAGTCCGTAGACTGTGTTTATAGCCTTACCTAATGGGTGTGATTCCCTGTCTCACGTTTAGACAGTGGGCGGTCGTAGCCGCCCACTGGCGCCCTCAGGGGTAGGCGTTGAACCAAGCGAGCACTTTATCCGGCGATGCGTTGAACCACTCATGCTGGCCCAATGGCTCGGTGTAGCGGCCGGTCGGAATGCCTTGATAGAGCAGGCGGTCGTAATAGATGTCCATGCTCCACCAAGGCACTACCGCATCGACAAAACCGTGAATAAAGAACGTTGGCGGGTGGTCCGCCGGCAGGCTGTTCGGAACCGAGCAAATGGGGCCGCTGCAGCTGGCATAGGAACCGGAGTGAACCACCAGCGCCTTGAACTGGCCGGGGAAGCTGACGGCCATACGGCTAGTGTTGTAGCCGCCGCTGGAAATGCCGGTGGCGTACTTGCGTTGGCCGTTCAACGGGCCGAAATGGCCATTGTCGATGGCCTGGAACAGGTTGCTCAAAAAGGTGAAGTCGGTGCTGGTTTCGTACAGCGCGCCTGACAGGCCGGGGATGTTGGTTTGCCAAAACAGATCGGCCGGTGCGCTGGGGGCGATCACCGCGTAACCATTGTCGAGCAGGGTTTTGATGGTCTTGCCTTCGTTGTACAGCTTGCCCAGCCAGGCATTGCTGTAATAAACGAAATTATCCAACGCAAAGAACGAGCCCTGATAGAACACCACCACCGGCCAACCACCTGGCGGCGGGGTCCCGGCGGGGCGCTGGTAGATCAC
>JAGGNC010000158.1 GCA_017886405.1 Pseudomonas sp.
CTGCTGGGAGCAGTAGAGGCTTGAGCCGGGGTCTTATCCAAAGCACCCAGCAACGTATCAAACTCGCTGTCGGTAATATCACCCGTCTCTTGCAGGACAGCTTCAGGTTCAGGCTGCGCAGCTGCAGCAACCGGGGCGGGTTCATCAACACCAGCAGGCTCAGCCAAACGGGCCAAAGCAGCAAGCAGTTGGGGCGTGGCCGGGGTCAGCGGGGTGCGCTCACGTACCTCGGTAAACATACCGTTGATTGCATCCAGTGCTTCCAACACAACGTCCATCAACGCTGAGTCGACGCGGCGGTCACCCTTGCGCAAGATGTCGAACACGTTTTCTGCGATATGGCAACATCCCACCAGCTCATTAAGCTGGAGAAAACCAGCACCACCTTTAACGGTATGGAACCCGCGAAAAATAGCGTTTAGCAGATTCATGTCGTCCGGGCGGCTTTCAAGCTCCACCAACTGCTCGGACAAGAGGTCAAGAATCTCGCCGGCCTCTACCAGGAAGTCCTGGAGGATTTCTTCATCGGCGCCGAAGCTCATAAGACGTGCTCCTAAAACCCTAAGCTGGAAAGCAGGTCGTCGACATCATCTTGATTCGATGCGACGTCTTCACGCTTATCGGCATGAATCTGCGGACCTTCACCATGTGAAGGCTCTTTTTGTTTTTGTTGTTCGGCGCGAAGCACCTCATGGTTGTGATCAATGCCAGCAATCTGTTCAACCTGGCTGGCCATGAGTACCAGCTTGAGGAGGTTGCTCTCGACTTCAGTCACAAGTTGGGTAACACGCTTGATGACTTGACCGGTAAGGTCCTGGAAATCCTGTGCCAGCAAAATATCGTTGAGGTGAGAGGACAACTTAGCCCCATCACGTTCGCTGTGGGCAAGAAAAAGCTCAACCCGTTTGGCCAGCTCACGGAAGCCCTCCGCGCTCATTTCGCGCCGCATAAAACGGCCCCAGTCGACGCTCAAACTTTGCGCTTCGTCTTTGAGGTCATTAACCAGCGGTGCGCTCTGCTCAACCAAGTCCATGGTGCGATTGGCCGCTTTTTCGGTCATCGTTACCACATAATTTAGGCGCTCGGTGGCATCGGTGATTTGAGAGACCTCAGTGGCATGCGGCATCCGAGGATCAAGCTGAAAGTTGACAATAGCGTTGTGCAGCTCACGCGTTAGTTTGCCAATCTCATGGTACAGGCCTCTGTCACGTGCTTTGTTCAGGTCATGAATGACCTGAACCGCCTCACCGAAATTACCTTGCTCCAGACTGTCTAACAGTTTGCGAGCGTTGTGTTTCAGGGACGACTCAAGGTCACCTTGAACGGAATCTTTGTGTTCCATAGCACCCTCATGGCAAGCATCAGCCGTTAACCCGCTCGAAAATCTTTTCAATCTTCTCTTTCAGCACCTGAGCTGTGAACGGCTTGACCACATAACCGTTAACCCCAGCTTGAGCTGCTTCGATGATCTGATCCCGCTTGGCTTCTGCCGTTACCATCAAAACGGGCAAGGTTTTCAGGCGATCATCCGCACGCACAGCACGCAGCAGATCGATACCGGTCATGCCTGGCATGTTCCAGTCAGTCACCAGAAAATCGAAACTGCCATTTTGCAGCATTGGCAGCGCGGTGACGCCATCATCTGCTTCCGCTGTGTTGGTGAACCCCAAATCACGCAAGAGGTTCTTAATGATCCGGCGCATCGTTGAAAAGTCATCAACGATGAGGATTTTCATGTTCTTGTCCAAGTCGACCTCCGTAATTCCCAAACGCACCCAGCAACCTGTGTACGCCTTTAATCGTGAAACCGGCCTAGCGTTAGCGAGTGCAGCTTAACCTGAGCGCCACTCGCCCAGTCGAGCGCGTAAACGAGCGGCGCACTGACTGTGTAGTTGGCTTACGCGTGATTCGCTAACCCCTAACACCTCGCCGATCTCTCTAAGATTCAATTCTTCATCGTAATACAGCGCTAACACCAAGCGCTCGCGCTCCGGCAGGTTGGCAATTGCATCTGCCAAAGCCGCCTGAAAGCGTGCATCTTCTAAATCACGTGAAGGCTCAAGGTGGTTGCTACCAGCGTCTTCACCCAGCCCACTGTGCTCACCGTCCTGCAAGAGGTCGTCAAAGCTAAACAGGCGGCTGCCTAAAGTATCGCCAAGAATGCCGTAGTAATCCTCAAGACTCAATTGGAGTTCGGCCGCAACCTCTTGATCTTTAGCGTCTCTACCGGTTTTCGCTTCAATTTTTCGAATTGCATCGCTGACCATGCGGCTATTGCGATGAACCGAACGCGGGGCCCAGTCCCCTTTGCGCACCTCATCGAGCATGGAACCGCGAATACGAATACCGGCGAATGTCTCGAAACTGGCGCCTTTGCTGGAGTCGTATTTTTTTGATGCTTCGAGCAGGCCGATCATCCCGGCTTGGATCAAATCATCAACTTGTACATTGGCGGGTAAACGCGCCAACAGGTGATAGGCAATGCGCTTGACTAGGGGAGCATGCCGCTCGATCAACTGATGCTGTGAGTCTTGCGCCTGCGCCTTGCTATACATACGAAGTCCAGAGGCTGCTGTCATATGGCAGTGTCAGCGATCGGTTGCTGCACTAGTCGCTCAACGAAAAATTCCAAATGGCCGCGCGGATTGGCCGGCAAGGGCCATGCATCGACTTTCTGGGCTATCGCTTTAAACGCCAGCGCGCACTTCGAACGCGGGAACGCTTCATAGACCGCACGCTGCTTCTGCACGGCCTTGCGCACCGATTCGTCGTAAGGCACTGCGCCTACATACTGCAGGGCAACATCCAGAAAACGATCGGTGACTTTAGTTAACTTAGCAAACAGGTTACGGCCTTCCTGCGGGCTGTGGGCCATATTGGCCAACACACGGAAACGGGTCATGCCATGATCGCGATTAAGCAACTTCATCAGGGCGTAAGCGTCGGTAATCGAAGTAGGCTCATCGCACACCACCACCAACACTTCTTGAGCGGCGCGCACGAAGCTGACCACGCCATCACCGATACCCGCTGCGGTATCAATAATCAGCACATCAAGATTGTCACTGATTTCACTGAAGGCTTGGATCAACCCGGCATGCTGCATGGGCGACAGCTGCACCATGCTTTGGATACCCGAGGCTGCGGGTACGATGCGAATCCCACCAGGCCCCTGCAGCAGCACATCGCGCAGCTCGCACTCGCCACTGATAACGTCTTCTAGGGTGCGCTTGGCGCTCAGCCCAAGCAGCACATCGACGTTGGCCAAGCCCAAGTCGGCGTCCATCAGCATCACCCGACGACCAAGATCGGCCAACGCCAATGCCAGGTTCACCGAGACGTTGGTTTTACCGACGCCACCTTTGCCGCCGGTCACCGCAATCACCTGTACGGGATGCATACCCATATTTCTAAACACCTTGTCTAACTTCGACTGGAGCCACTTGGTCGGTTAAGCACCGATCAATCCAAACAACATGACGCTTAACTAACGCGACGTGCAGGTTGCTGATAAAGACCGGCAAACACCTCCGCCATCGTATCCTCGCTCGGATCTTGGGTCGCCTGCAGCCCTACGGCTCGGCTGACCAACTGATGACCACGTGGAATCCGCAGATCATCTGGAATGCGTGGCCCATCAGCCAGATAGGCTAACGGCAGACGTTGACTAATAGCCAGTCCTAAAACTTCACCTAGGCTGGTCGCTTCATCCGCCTTGGTGACAATACAACCTGTCAGACCACAGCGCTTGTAACTATGGTAGGCGGCTTTCAGCACTTGAGCTTGGCTGGTTGCGGCCATCACCAGATAGTTTTTTGCATTGACGCCACGGCTGGCCAGAGTTTCCAGCTGCATGCGCAGCGCCGGGTCATTTACCGGCAGGCCCGCCGTATCGATCAACACAACGCGCTTGCGTGCCAGCGGTGCCAGGGCCTGAGTCAACGACTGGCCCGGATCGACGAGGGTTACGGGAACATTGAGAATTCGCCCCAGCGTTTTGATTTGCTCCTGAGCACCGATTCGGTAGCTGTCCAAGCTGACCAGAGCAATGTGTTGCGCGCCGTACTTGAGTACATAGCGCGCCGCCAGTTTGGCCAACGTCGTAGTTTTGCCCATACCAGCCGGCCCCACCAGAGCGATCACACCGCCCTCTTCCATCGGCTCCTGCTTAGGCGTCTTGATCGCATGGGCTAAATGCGCCAACAGCATGCGCCAAGCCTGACGGGGCTCACTGATAGTGGCGACGCGTTCAAGCAGAGCTTTAGAGAGCTCGGCAGACAAGCCCATGCGCTGCAGGCGACGCCACAGATTGGCTTGCTGCGGCTGGCGGTTCTGCATCTGGCCCCAGGCAATCGAACCCAGTTGCACCTCAATCAGCTCGCGCAGGCCATGCAGTTCGAAGCGCATGGCATTTAAAGCGCCCTGATCAGTGGAGGCAGGTACCGCGCGTGCCGGCCGCAGAACATCTGCCACGTTATCGTCTGGCGCATCAGCTGCAGCGCCAAACAACTGGCGATCCTTGCCTGAATCTACCCGCGTCCGCGTGGTCAGCTCGGCCTGGGCTGTAGCGATCTTCGCCTGAGTCTTGCGCAACTCGGCCTCCAGGGCCGGATTAGGCTGACGGGCAGGCGCGGCAGGCACCTGATAATCCAGAGCAGCAGTCAGCTCGACACCGCCGGCAACCCGGCGATTGCCAATGATCGAGGCATCGGCACCCAGCTCATCACGCACCAGCTTCATGGCAGTACGCATATCGGCGGCGAAAAATCGTTTGACCTGCATGGCCTTTAACCTCGGTTAGTTCTGTCCCACCGTCGCAACGATGGTGACCTGCTTGTTGTCCGGAATTTCCTGGTATGCCAGTACATGGATACTCGGAACCGCCAGCCGCGCGAATCGCGAGAGCATCGCCCGGACCGGACCGGCCACCAGCAGTATCACTGGCTTGCCGAGCATCTCCTGGCGCTGCGCCGCTTCCACTAGGGAACGCTGCAGCTTCTCGGCCATGCCAGGCTCCAGGAGGATGCCCTCCTCGGAGCCTTGACCGGCCTTCTGAATACTATTTAGCAATATCTGTTCCAACCTGGGCTCGAGAGTGATCACAGGCAGCTCCAGCTCTAGTCCCACGATGCTTTGCACGATTGCACGAGCCAATGCGACGCGCACTACAGCCACCATCGCGGCGGGATCTTGACTCTTCGCTGCAGCATTGGCGATGGCTTCGGCGATGGTACGGATGTCGCGTACGGGCACCTGCTCCTGCAGCAAGGTTTGCAGAACCTTGAGCAGGGTAGACAGTGAAATCATCCCCGGTACCAGTTCCTCGGCCAGCTTGGGCGAACTCTTGGCCAACAGCTGCATCAACTGCTGCACTTCTTCATGGCCGAGCAGCTCATGGGCATGTTTATGCAGTACCTGGTTGAGGTGGGTGGCAACCACGGTGCTGGCATCGACCACGGTATAACCCAAGGACTGCGCCTGATCACGCTGGCTCGGGTCTATCCACACCGCCTCCAGACCAAAGGCCGGATCTTTGGCGGCAATCCCGTTGAGCGGACCGAATACCTGACCGGGGTTGATCGCCAGTTCGCGGTCCGGATGCACCTCAGCCTCGGCCACGCTAACGCCCATCAGAGTCAGGCGATAGGCATTGGGCTGCAGGTCGAGGTTGTCGCGGATATGCACAGAGGGCATGAGAAAGCCCATTTCCTGAGAGAGCTTCTTGCGTACGCCCTTGATTCGCGCCAGCAACTGGCCACCCTGGTTACGGTCGACCAACGGAATCAGCCGATAACCCACTTCCAGGCCGACCATATCCACTGGTGTGACGTCATCCCAACCTAACTCTTTGACCTCTTGGGACTTCTGCGCTGGCAGTAAGTCTTGCTGGCGCTGCACTTCTTTGACTTCGCTTTCCGCGACCACACGTTGCTTGTTGGCAATCCAATAAGCCGCACCCGCCGCTGCCAGACCCAAACTGATGAAGAAGAAATGCGGCATGCCTGGGACCATACCCATGATGATCATGATCGCAGCGGTTACTGCCAGCGCGCGAGGCGAGGCAAACATCTGCCGATTAACCTGCGCGCCCATGTCTTCCGAGCTGGACACCCGCGTCACCATAACCGCCGCGGCCGTTGACAGCAGCAGTGAAGGAATCTGCGCTACCAGACCATCACCAATGGTCAGGAGGGTGTAGATCTTGCCGGCCTCAGAGAACGGCAGGTCATGCTGGAAGATGCCGATGGCGATACCGCCGATCAGGTTGATAAACAGAATCAATAGACCAGCAATTGCATCACCGCGAACGAACTTGCTGGCACCGTCCATGGAGCCATAGAAGTCAGCTTCTTGAGAGACTTCAGAGCGGCGCTTCTTAGCTTCAACCTGATCGATCAATCCGGCATTTAAGTCGGCATCGATGGCCATCTGCTTGCCGGGCATAGCATCCAGGGTGAAACGCGCACTGACCTCGGAAATACGCCCGGCGCCTTTAGTGACCACCACGAAGTTGATGATCATCAAAATGGCGAACACCACGATACCGACCACGTAGTTGCCGCCGATCACCACCTCACCAAACGACTGGATGACCTTACCCGCGGCGTCGTGACCATCCTGCCCATTGAGCAGCACCACCCGCGTTGAGGCGACGTTGAGCGCCAAACGCAGCAAGGTGGCAGCCAGCAGAATGGTCGGAAAGACCGCGAAATCCAGCGGGCGCAGTGCGTAGATCGCCACCAGCAGCACCACGATCGACAAGGCGATACTGAAGGTAAACAGCACATCGAGAAGAAACGGCGGAATCGGCAGCATGACCATGCCGAGCATGACCAGCAGCATCAGCGGTATGCCCAGGTTGCCCTGCTTCAACCCCGACAGGTTGCTGCGCACATCACCGATCATTTGTGAGCGATCTATTGCCACATCCCTACCCCAGCCAATTCAATCTTTTGACGCTAGTTGCGCCTTTGGGGAGGGATTTGCAAGAAGCTGTCCAACTTTGCCACGCACAGCCAAACAGCAGGAAATCAAGCTGCCACAATACGAACAATCAATCGTCGCGACGTAAATCCGGCGGAATTGGTACATCCGGGAACGGACCTGGACGCTTGCCCTTGCCTGCCTGGTACTGACGCAGCTGGTAGACGTAGGCCAGAACCTGGGCAATGGCTAGGTACAAACCGGCGGGGATCTCCTGATCAAGCTCGGTGGAATAGAACACCGCCCGCGCCAGTGCCGGAGACTCCAGCACCATGACTTTGTGCTCGTTGGCTATTTCACGAATCTTTAAAGCAGTGAAATCCCCGCCTTTTGCCAGCAATACCGGCGCACCGCCCTTGGCCGGGTCGTATTTCAGGGCCACGGCAAAGTGCGTCGGGTTGGTGATCAC